>JAWKQO010000008.1 GCA_041390105.1 Gemmatimonadota bacterium | reverse complement strand
AGGTCGCGACGTCGGAGAACCAGTCCAGGTACTCCTGCGGCACCTCGGTCATGGGCTGCTCCAGATCCACCACCCACAACGGCTCACAGGCTCCGGCTCCAGCCAGCGCCAGCAGAAGGGCCAGCGCCCTTCGCACGGGTCTCCGTCGCGTGTCCATGACGGTGGCACAGGGGCGCAAACCGAGGGCCACACGAAGGAGTCGAGACCGGGCGACCTTGGTGGGAGCGGGGAGGGGGGCCGCCCCAACTCCTTGACGATAGGCTACTTGCCGGGAGTGCCTCCGGTCGGCCGCCCAGGGAGATCCAGTCCTCTGCCGCCGCGCCTCGACCCCCCCTTGACACGCCGGACAGGTGCGGGGCGTTCAGCGTAGGGACGGAACGGCTTGCCGTGGCAGGGCTTCCACGATGGATGCGGTCAACGCTTGTTGCGTCTGAAAAACACCGCGCCAGATGTTTGCTGGCGCCGAGCGTGAAGACCGTTAGACTGCTGCTGCGCCCGGGTTCGCCGGGAAAGCGAAGAATCTGTCTCAAACCACCCCCGCCGGCGTCGTCAACGATCGGTGTGGCCCCCCGAGCGCAACGAGGGGGAGGGTGCCGCAACGGTCACCCTTCCCCTCGTTCTTTTTTCCAACGTCGTTCTTGCGGATATGTGCGCAGTCGGTCCCGGTGGGACAGACCGGTGCGCGTCATCGCACTCGCGCTACGCTCCGCCCAACCCCACGCGCACGCCCGCGGCGAAGCGCACCTCGTTGTCGAAGTCGTCCCCGAGCAGGAAGACGTCGTACCCCACTTCGCCGTAGGGAGCGAAGCGACTCTGATCACGATTGAGGGCGGCACCACCACCCAGTCTCAATCCGAACGCGTTTCCGCTTCCGTCGAAGCCCTGCTGGAACGCTGCGCCTCCGCCGAGGCCGTTGAAGCCGAACTCGCCTTCCGGGATGACGTAGTCGTCGGAGCTGTATCCGTAGTGGCTCCAGAGCGCGGCGCCCGTGCCGAAGAAGTCGAGCGGGCCGTCGCGGTCCACGTTGTAGTGATAGCCGACCCAGGCGCCGTAGGCGCTCCCGACCTCGGGAAAGTAGAGCGTGGCTCCGGTGGTCACGCCCAGCGGTTGGCCGGTGATCTTGCAGACGGCCTGACCCCCGAGACCGATGTCGGTGCTGC
Source organism: Gemmatimonadota bacterium (assembly GCA_041390105.1). Lineage (NCBI taxonomy): Bacteria > Pseudomonadati > Gemmatimonadota > Gemmatimonadota bacterium. The sequence continues at coordinate 14,210 of JAWKQO010000008.1, read as the reverse complement.
CGTTCGCGCTGACTGCCGCCAGCTCGGGAGCGCCGCTCCAGGCTGCGTTGCCGGCCGCCTGCGGAAGCGTGAAGGAGGTCGGCCGGCCAGGCTCCCCGAAGCTGGGAACGGGGGTGTAGTTGGCTCCGCCCAGGGCGCACGCCCTACAGCCGGGCAGGCAGGCGCCGAGCTGACTGGCCAGGACCAGGATACCGGCGTAGACGAGGTGGGACGTTCGCATGATGCCCTCGGGTCCGGGGGTTCTCGAAGGCGCTCATCGGAGGAGCGGCGCCTTCCCGACCCGAGTGGCGGGAAAAGGAGTGGGCGGGGCTCATGGGAATCCAGCCCCGCAGGTGCGAGCCCTGGGTTTGCGTCCTCGCTTACCGCCCCCAGACGATCCGGGCCACGGCACCGGGCCCGATGCCACGCTCGGCAAACCAGCCCTTGTCCATCTCCAATGCGGCCAGCGCGGGTTCCCGGGCCGTGTGCAGATCCTCGGACTCGGGCTCCATGGACTGGATCTCGGTGACGCGGAAGCTCTCGTCCATGAAGGCCACGTCCAGCGGGATGAGCGTGTTCTTCATCCAGAAGCTGAGCACCTCGGGCGCGTCGTAGACGAAGATCATGCCGTGGTTGGACTCGAGCGACTCGCGGTTCATGAGCCCGACCTCGCGCTCAGCGGCGGTACGGGCCACCTCAGCGAAGGCCGTGTCGGTTCCGAAGATCACCCAGGCCGTCCCGGCCGGGGGCGTGGGGCCGGAGGGCATCGGGCTCATGGCGGCGCTCGCTGCGGATCCGGCGGGCCGCTCCGTCTCACCGTTCGCGGCCGAGCACGCAACGGCTACAAACAGAGCGGGCAGGAGAATCCGGCGTATCATGGTGGGGCTCCCCGTGTGATCGGTCTCGGGCTTGGGTCCCTCACTACTGGACTGGCCGCCGCCAGGTTCCCCCCGGTCCAGACCCTCAGCGGAGGTTGACGGCCACCCCGAACGTGGTGACCCACTGGCCGCCGTCGTTCAGGATCCGCTTCATCTCGCCGTAGGGCGTGAAGCGGGGGCGCGGCATCCGCATGCCGACGAACAGGTGCCCCAGGAAGCCGCTGCGGTCCGCCGTGGCCGATACCCCGTTGCGCTCGAGCGTGAGGCGTCCGGAGAACCAACCGCCGCCGGCGCCCGCGAACGGCTGCAGCGTCCGCTCGTCGCCGCTCACGATCAAGCCCGCGTTCAGCTGACGGTGAGCCGCGTCGACCCTCACGCCCGGGTCTGCCGTGCCCGATTCGTCCTGGAAAAACTCCACCGCCTCCGCGTAGAGCCAGGTGGAGCGGTTGGGCGACCACGAGACGCGGAGCCCTGCTCCGTAGTCACGGACTGTCGAATGCACGACCTCCGGAGCGACCTGCACCTGAGCCGAGGCCGCCCGGGGCGCCGCCACGCACGCGAGCAGCGCGATCAAGACCACGGTGGCGCGGGTCACTGCAGTCCCCCCAGCCCCTGCTGCACCAGGAAGTCGCCCAGCAGACGGCTGGCGTCGATGTCGCGCGACTTGGTTCCCAGGCTGGGTCCCAGGTTGAGCGGCGAGCCCGGCCAGGTGTGGCCGCCCCGGCGGATGTGGTAGAACACGACCTGCCCGTCCGCCGGGCAGTTCGGCCAGTCCCAGCGCTCCACCGTGGTATCGTCGTCGGCGGTGTCGGGGAGGTCGGTGTCCACGCGCGTGGGGCCGCATTCGTTGAGATCCGCCCAGAACTGGCCGCTGCTCTCGGCTCCCAGCAGGCCCAGGTTCGCGGCCAGGTTGTCGGACCAGGGAAACTGCGTGTCGAGGTCGCCCAGGAAGAACATGGCGGGTACGTGACGCTGGGGCAGGCACCCCTGGATGACCGGGAACGCGATCGTTGCCCCGACGATGCCGACTGCCGCGATGCGGTCGTAGAACTGGCAGCCGAGGCGCTGCATCATGAGGCCCCCGTTCGAGAAGCCCGCGGCATAGACCCGGCTGCGGTCGATGTCGAGATCGCGGTCCAGCCGGTCGATCACGGCCTCGACGAAGCCCAGCTCTCCGGTCGGCTCACCCACCGGCGGGGAGCCGACACTGACCCAACCGTCGCCATCGGCTTGCAGGTAGGCCACCACGATCCCGAGACGCTCCGCCTGCTCGTTGAACCAGGTGAGCAGCATCATGGTCTCGGCAGACATTCCGGTTCCGTGGAACGCCAGAAGCAGCGGTACCTCGGTTCCGGGGGAGATCGCACGCGGCACGTACACGACGTAGTCCCGCAGCCGGTCGCCGACGCGGATCCGCTGTTCGTACTCGCCGCCGCCGTAGCCGACTCCCAGGACCTCGCCATCGCAGGCGGAGAGACCGCACCCCAGGAGAACCAACAGCGCGGCCCGATACGTCGAGCACTTCAAGAGATCGAGCACGGAGACATCCAAGGCTGACAGATTGGGTAAGGCACCCACTGCTACGAACCTGCTGGGCCCGAATCCTACGGCCTGGCCGCGCGGCGTCTTACACCGCGGTGCCCTCGTCCGCACCACCTCCCGGGCTCCCTAGCCCGGTTCCGTCCGCTCTCTCCGGGGACCCGTCCTCGCTCCGCGCCCAGCCGGTGGCCAGCGCGAAGAGCAGCACCGCGAGGAGCGCCCACGAGTGCAGGTTGTGGAGGCCTGCGGCGAGCGGCGCCACCCGGGCGGCGGCGGCCCCGCCTCCGGTCAGGCTGGAGGCCAGGATGGTGGGGATGAAGAACGGGAGCAGGAACGGGTATGTGCAGACCGTGATGTCGAGCACGTTGGCGCGACGGGTGGCCGGGAGCCCTCGCTCCGCGCCCACCTCGCGCGCCAGCGGACCGGTGGACAGGATGGCCACCACGGAGTGCGTGGTGAGAAGCACGGCTCCCGACACGGCCGCGAAGATGGCCCATTCCGCACGGGCTGCCGTTGTGGCCCGCTTGCGGGTCCAGGCCACCAGATTGTCCAGGAGACCACTGCTCTCGACGCCGCCGATCAGGCCCATGAGCAGCAGTGTGAAGATCACGATCCCGGTGGCGCGCTCCATTCCGCTCAGCACCAGGCCGCGGGCAAGGAACGCGTCATGGTCGATGGAAAGGAGGTCCGCCGGCGTGATCAGGCCGAGCCCCAGCCCCAGCAGCGCGGTGGCCGCGCATCCAGCCAGCAGACCCTCGAGCAGCGTGCGTCCGCGCAGCAGCAGCACCACCACCAGACCAGGCCCCAGTCCGGCCCAGAGCGGCAGACGCGTGGCGCTGGCCGCCGCAGGTCCCGCCCCGGTGGCGATGGCATCGGTGCCGGTGAGCAGAAAGCCCAGGCCCGCCACCGCTGCCGCCGGTAGCGCGTAGCGAAGCCGGGAGCGCACCACGGCACCGATCTCCGCACCCTGCGTGGTAGCCGACGCGATGGTGGTGTCCGACAGCGGAGAGACGTTGTCGCCGAAGGTGGCGCCCCCCAGGAGGGCGCCGATCAGCACCGCCGGATCCGCGCCCAACCCGACGCCCGTAGGGTGCAGCAGGGGAGCACACACCAGCAGGGTGCCCAGGCTGGTCCCGGTGGCGGTCGAGACCGCGGCTGCGATGAGGAACGCGGCGAGCGCGAACCGTCCACCGCGGACGTGCGCGTCGGCGGCCAGGCCCGCCAGTGCCTCGACGAAGCCACTGGCATTGATGAGCGAACCCAGCACGCCGGCGAGCAGCCAGGCCAGCACCATCACCATCACCAATGGGCGGGCCATCCCACCGAGCACGGCGGAGCCGTAGGCCTCGCGGTCGCGGGCCAGCAGCGTTCCCACCGCGAGCGCCAGCACGAGGACCGGCCAGAACCCCCGCTCGTCGGGAGCACCCGACAGACCGAGCCAGGCCACGCCGGCCAGGAAGGTCAGCAGAGGAAGCAACGCGCCCGCACGACCACCCAGGAACGTGACGCGCGCTGTGCTCATTTGCTCCCGGGAGCGAGGGGCGGAAAGATGATGCGCCCGCGGGGCGCCGGACGAGGCCGCTGCTGGTGCTGACGGCGACCCTGTAGGTGAAGCGGAATCGGGCGGCCGTCCGGCGGCAACCTAGCGGGCGGCCCCGGTGGTCGGGTACCCCGCGGGGGCGGATCCAGCGATCGATGCGCCGGTGCTCAGAAGCAGGATGACGCAATGCACTTCGGGAAGGAAGACGGAATGAAACCGACGGGCGACGAGTTCGAGCTCTGGGATCTGCGCGTGGAGGTGGTGGGGAAGCCCGAAGACATGGTGTGCAATCACCATCCCGGTGATTTCTTCGAGCTTTCGGGAGAGAACCTGAGCCTGCCGCCCGGCCAGTCCTTCCCCCTCTACCCCCTGGCGGCCTTGCTGCCGCTGCTTCCGGCCAAGCAGCGCGATACGCACCCCCACGACTGGATGACCACCGACACCGAGATCGCGTGTCCGGACCCGCACTGCGGTGCGCGTTTCCGCATCATGCGCACGGCCCGGCGCACGTTTCGTCACGCCGAGGTCACCAGAGTGCCCCTGGATCCTGCGTGAGCCAGCCTGTGCCTCCGTTCACGCCGCCTCCGCTCATCGTCGGCGCCTGGCAGCTTTCAGAGGGGCACCACGCGAATGGGCCCGCCGGAGCGGAGGCACTCGACGAGTTCCTGGAGGTGATCGCCTACGGCGTGACCACCTTCGATTGTGCCGACATCTACACGGGCGTCGAGGAGCTTCTGGGTGAGGTGCGCCGGCGCACCCACCAGCGGATGGGCTCCGAGGTGGGGCGGGCGCTGCGCTTCCACACCAAGCTGGTTCCGGACCGCTCGGCCCTGGCGCATGTCGATCGCGGCTATGTGGAGCGCATCGTGGATCGCTCCCTCACGAGGCTCGGCGTGGAACGGCTCGACCTGGTGCAACTGGCCTGGTGGGACTACGAGGTGCCCGGCGTCGAACAGGTCGCAGGCTGGTTGGACGAGCAGCGACGGGCGGGCAAGATCGAACATGTGGGCGCGACCAACTTCGATGTGCCGCATCTCGAGCGTATCGTGGCCGCCGACGTTCCCCTGGTTGCCCACCAGGTGCAGTACTCGCCGCTCGACCGGAGACCGGAGCGCGGCATGACCGCCTGGGCGGAGGCGCAGGATGTGCGCCTGTTGTGCTACGGCACGCTGGCCGGTGGCTTCCTCACCGACGCCTGGCTGGGGCGGCCCGATCCGGCAGCGGGTGGCCTCGCGGCTGCGCGTGCGCTACCCAACCGCTCGCTCACCAAGTACCGGCTGGTCATCGAGGAGTTGGGCGGGTGGGACGCCTTCCAGTCTATCCTCGACCTGCTGCGGCGGGTCGCGGACCGGCACGGTGCCACCCTCGCCCAGGTCGCTCTCAAGTGGGTGCTCGACCGCGCCGAATCCGCCTCCGTGATCGTGGGCATGAGTCGCCCGCACCGGATCCGGGAGTGTCAGGGCGCACTCACGCTCCGGACCAGGGCGGAAGACTGGATGGAGCTGGAGGCCTTGCTGCAGGAGCTGGGCACCCTGACCGGGGATTGCTTCGGGCTGGAGCGTGAGGCGGACAGCCCCCACGCACGCATCATGCGCTACGATCTGAACCGGGTAGAGTAGCGGCCCGGAAGGCCCGAGTTCGCGGTCAACGCACGCGGAGCTTCCCCTCCGCCACAGTGACGGCACGACCCACCAGGTGCACGCGCTCTCCCAGTGCGCGCACCTCCAGGGAGCCCCCGCGCGGGGAGATCTGGCGGGCGCTCATCGTGCCCTTCCCCAGCCGCTCCGCCCACCACGGTGCCATCATGCAATGCGCGGAGCCGGTGACGGGGTCCTCGTCGATGCCGGCCCAGGGCGCGAAGAACCGCGATACGAAGTCCACCTCGTTCCCCGGTGCCGTGACCGCCACGCCGATGCGTCCGCCCAGATCGAGTCGCGCCAGCGCGCTGTAGTCGGGCTTCAGGGCCCGGACCTGCGCTTCGCGCTCCACCTCCACCAACCAGTACTGGCCGGCCGGACCGCGCGCCGTGGCCGTGGCAGCGGGCACCCCCAACGCCTCCAGGAGACCGGCCGGAGCGGCGGCTTTCTCGGTGGGTACCGCGGGGAAGTCCATGCGCAGCTGGCCGTCCGGTTCCCGGTGCACGGTGAGCCGCCCGCTGCGGGTCTCGAACACCAGCGGCGCCGCGGCGCCCCGCTCGTACAGCACGTGCGCCGCGGCCAGGGTGGCGTGCCCGCACAGGTCCACTTCCAGGGCGGGTGTGAACCAGCGCAGGCGACGCACGCCTTCCGGGTTCGGAGGCTCGGGGAAAGCGGTCTCCGAGAGGTTCATCTCGGCGGCGATGCTCTGCATCAGCCCCGCGGGGAGCGGCCCCTCCGGCAGGCACACGGCGGCCGGGTTGCCCGCGAAGGGCACGTCGGTGAACGCGTCCGCCTGGGCGAACGCGATGGACTGGTCGGGCGTCAGCGGTAGTTCTCCATCAGGCGGTCGAGCGCCGCGCTTCCCGGGCAGAGCTTCTCGTAGGGGAGGTCCACCAGGGGTGCGGCAGTGGTGTGGTTCTGGGCGTGGAAGTCGTCGCCCTCCGTATTCACGTACAGCAGTCCGGTGACCACCTCTCCCGCAGCCGTGAGCTCCTCGTAGCGTCCCATGGCTTTCACGCGATCGGTGGGGTCGTAGTCGTCGCCCACCTTGCGGAAGCGCACGATGCTGCCGTCGTGCATGGCGATCTCCGTCACACCCGCGTCCTGCTGCTCCTTCTCGATGCTGCTCTTGAGCGGCACGAAGTCGACCGGCACCAGGTCGTGCAGGTGTTCGCGCGTGTAGCGGTAGCTCTTGGTGGACCCGACGTGGTCGTTGAAGGTCACGCAGGGCGAGATCACATCGATGAAGGCGAAGCCCTGGTGGCTCAGGCCCGCCTTGAGCAGAGGGACCAGCTGCGCCTTGTCGCCGGAGAAGCCTCGGGCCACGTAGGTGGCGCCCAGTTGCATGGCCACCAACACGGGGTCGATAGGCGACTGCGTGTTGGCCTCTCCGCGCTTGGATTTGGTGCCGATGTCCGCGGAGGCCGAAAACTGACCCTTGGTGAGGCCGTAGACGCCGTTGTTCTCCAGCACGTAGAGCATGTCGATGCCGCGGCGGATGGCGTGACAGAACTGCCCCAATCCGATGGACAACGAGTCCCCGTCCCCGGAGATACCGATGTAGACCAGATCCCGGTTGGCGGCGATGGCGCCAGTGGCTACCGACGGCATGCGGCCATGCACGCTGTTGAAGCCGTGCGCTTCCTTGACGAAGTAGGCCGGCGTCTTGGCGGAGCACCCGATGCCCGAGAGCTTGGCCACGCGGTGCGGCGGAATGCTCAGCTCGTAGAAGGATTGCACGATGGCGGCCGTGATGGAGTCGTGGCCACACCCCGCGCACAGCGTGGAGATGGTGCCTTCATAGTCCCGCCGGGTCAGCCCGAGCTCGTTCCGCTCCAGCTTCGGGTGATGGACCTTGGGCTTGGTGATGTAGGTCATGGACTATGCGACTCCTCGCGACCCGCCGATCGGAAGGGGCTCGATGGCTTCGTCCCCATAGAAGTGCCGGTGGATGCCGTCCACGACGTGGTGGCAGCTCATGGGCAGTCCGCCGTAGTACCGTACCGAGACCAACTTGGAACGGGGCGTCTCGGTCTCCAGCAGCAGCAGGGAGCGCAGCTGCGCGTCCCGGTTCTGCTCGACAATGAAGTTGACCTCGTGCGCGTGCAGGAACTCCTCCACCGAAGCGGCAAAGGGGAAGCCGCGGATCCGCATGTAGTCGACGGACATCCCCTCGGCGCGCAGCTGGTCCAGGGCCTCCCGGGCGGCACCATCGCAGGCTCCGATCGAGACGATCCCGTAGCGGGCCTTCCCCGGGCCTTCCCGGTGATCGACCAGGGGTGCCGGCAGCGCCTCGGCCGCCCCCTCCACCTTGCGGCGCAGGCGATCCACCACCTCGACGTAGGCGTCCGAGTCCTCGGTGTAGCGGCCGTATTTGTCGTGCCCCGAGCCACGCGTGAAGTACGCCCCCTTGGGGTGGACACCGGGCAGGGTGCGGTAGGGAATGCCGTCCCCATCCACGTCCAGATAGCGGTAGAAGTTCTGGGCGGCCTCCAGCTCCTCGGCGTTCAGCACCTTGCCGCGATCGGGCCGGTAGCTGTCGTCCCAGCGGAAGCGCGGCACCATCCAGTCGTTCATGCCGATATCCAGGTCCTGGACCACGAACACCGGGGTTTGGTAGCGCTCGGCCAGATCGAAGGAGGCCACGGCCATCTCGAAGCTCTCACCGGGATGGGCCGGGAAGAGCACGATGTGCTTGGTGTCCCCGTGGGACGCGTAGGCACAGAGCATCAGGTCGCCCTGTTGCGTGCGCGTGGGCATCCCGGTGGAGGGCCCCGTGCGCTGGACGTTGAAGAAGACGGAGGGCACCTCGGCGTAGTAGGCCAGGCCGATGAACTCGCTCATCAACGAGATGCCGGGTCCGCTGGTCGGCGTGAAGGCCCGTGCGCCCGCCCAGTTGGCGCCGATCACCATCCCTGCCGCGGACAGCTCATCCTCGGCCTGGATGATGGCGTAGTTCTTCTCACCGGTCTCCGGATCGGTGCGGAACTGCCTGCAGAAGCGCGTGAAGCCGTCCATCAGCGACGTGGAGGGCGTGATGGGATACCAGGCGCCCACCGTCGCACCCGCGTAGACGCACCCCAGCGCCGCGGCCGTGTTGCCGTCGATGATGATGTGGTCGGAGGTCTCGTCCAACCGCTGCAGGCGGATGGGCAGCGGACACTCGAAGTGCTCCTTGGCGTACTCGTAGCCCAGGCGCACAGCCAGGAAATTCGAGTCCAGCAGCGCCTTCTTCTTGGCGAAGGTCTCCTCCAGCAGGTGCTGGATGACCGTCATGTCCATGTCGAAGAGCGCGGCCAGCGCCCCCGTGTAGACGATGTTCTTCATCAGGATGCGCTCGCGCGCACCCTGGAAGTGCTCGACGCACATCTTGCCGATGGGGATGCCCAGGAAGGTCACGTCCTCCCGCTTCAGGCTGGGATCCATCGGCCACGAGGAATCGTGCAGCAGCCAGCCGTCGTTCCTCACCTCGGCCACGTCCCGAGCGTACGTGGCCGGGTTCATGGCCACGATCAGGTCGAAGAGCGGAGTGCGCGCCGTGCGCCCCCGACCGTTGACCCGGATCTCGTACCAGGTGGGCAGGCCCTGGATGTTGGACGGGAATACGTTCTTTCCCGAGATCGGGATGCCCATGCGGAAGATCGTCTGCATGAGCAGGCCATTGGCGCTGGCCGAGCCCGTTCCGTTGACCGTCCCGATCTTGAACGCGAAGTCGTTGATGCGGAGCTCCCTGCCGGGAGCCGGGCTGGATGAGGTCATGAGGCGGCGTGTGCCAATCCGCTGCTCGTGGCAGCATGCGGGTAGAAGAGCTCGAACTTCATCATGTCCCAGGCGGCGGTCGGACAGCGCTCGGCACAAAGGCCGCAGTGCAGGCAGACGTCCTCGTCTTTGACCATCACGCGGGCCGTCTGTGGCAACCCTTCGGACACGTAGATCTCCTGCTCGGGATGGAGCGTGGGCGCGATGAGGCGGCCGCGCAGGTCCTCCTCCTCACCGTTCCAGGTGATGGTCAGGCAGTTGGTCGGGCAGATGTCGAGGCAAGCGTCGCATTCGATGCACAGCGACGCCGTGAAGTGCGTCTGGATGTCGCAATTCAGGCAGCGTTGCACTTCGTGGGCGGTCTGCTCGGCGTTGAAGCCCAGCTCGACCTCGAGATCCATCTCCTGGAAGCGCGCCTGCAGATCGGCGTGCACCATCTTGGCCCGGGCCGCGGGGTCGTAGTTGTTGGAATACGTCCACTCGTGCATGCCCATCTTGGTGCTGTAGAGGTTCATGCCCTGCGGTGGCCGATCCGTCAGCGAGAGCCCCTCGCAATACTGGTGGATGGAGATGGCGGCCTGATGCCCGTGTTCCACGGCCCAGATGATGTTCTCCGGCCCCCAGGCGGCGTCTCCCCCGAAGAATACGCCTGGCCGCGAGCACATGAAGGTGGTGCGGTCCACGACCGGCATGTCCCAGTCGCCGAACTCGATGCCGATGTCGCGCTCGATCCAGGGGAACGCGTTGTCTTGCCCGATGGCCAGGATCACGTCGTCTGCGGGGATGATGACCGTGTCCAGCACGTTCATGCGGGTGCGCCCGTCGTCGCCCTTCACCCACTCGACCACCTCGAACTCCATGCCGGTCAGGCGTCCGTTCTCGATCACGAAGCGCTTGGGCGAGTGGTTCTCGATGATCTCGACCTGCTCCTCCTCGGCGTCCTCCAACTCCCAGGGGGAGGCCTTGAACTGCCTGCGGCCGCGGCGGGCCATGACCTTCACGTCCGTGCCGCCCAGGCGCTTGGCCGAGCGACAGCAGTCCATGGCCGTGTTGCCCACTCCGATCACCAGCACGCGAGAGCCGATCCGGTCGATGTGCTGGAAATGCACGTTGGCCAGCCACTCGATGCCGATGTGGATGTTGGCCGCGCCCTCCTGCCGGCCGGGGAGCTCCAGCTCCTTGCCCTTGGGCGCACCCGATCCGACGAACACGGCGTCGTAGCCCTCTTCGAGCAGTGCCTTCATGCTGTCGATGGGCGTCTCGTAGCGCACGTCGACTCCCATGTCGAGGATCAGGTCGATCTCGCTGTCGAGGACCTCGGGCGGGAGACGGAACGAGGGGATGTTGATGCGCATCAGCCCCCCGGGACGGCTGAGCTTCTCGTAGACGGTGCACTCGTAGCCGAGCGGCATCAAGTCGTTGCAGACCGTCAGGGAAGCGGGTCCCGCGCCCACCAGCGCGATGCGCTTCCCGTTCTTCACGGCAGGCACCGGCAAGCGGCGGTCGTCGCCTGGATCGCGGTGGTCGGCGGCCACCCGCTTGAGCCTGCAGATGGCGACCGGCTTGCCGTCCACTCGCGTGCGGCGACACGCGGGCTCGCAGGGTCGGTCGCAGGTACGGCCCAGGATCCCCGGGAAGACGTTCGAGGCGCGGTTGAGCCAGTACGAGTCCGTGAAGCGCCCCTGGGCGATCAGGCGGATGTACTCGGGAACGTTGGTATGGGCCGGACAGGCCCACTGACAATCGACGACCTTGTGGTAGTAGCTCGGGTCGGACAGGACGTCGGTGGGCTTCATGCGCAGGGCCTCTCTGTTTCGCAGAACGACCCTCTGGTCCCGGACCTGAAGGCGGCCGGGCCGGAAGGTCGGGGGGTATCATGGGAGGACTCCGCCGACCCCGGCAAGGAAATCCCCCGTCGCTACGATCGCTGTCCGCAGGGACGCCTACCCTACCCGCCGGCCCTTCCCTTTGAGGAAGTCCATCATGAGGTACTGGCCCAGCGTCATGGTGGTGGTGAAGTAGGCCTTTCCACGCGCGATCTCCGAGACCCTCTGCACGAACTGCACGAGCGCGGGGTCTCGGGCCAACATGAACGTGTTGATCAGGATCCCGGCCTTCCGGCAGGCAGCCACTTCCCGGAAGGTGCGCCTGAGGATCTGGGGGTCCAGGCCCCCCGAGTTGGTGTAGATGCGCCCGTCCGCCAACGTGAGCGCGCTGGGCTTGCCGTCGGTGATCATGATGATCTGCCGCATGTCCTTCTTTTGTGCGAGCAGGATGCGGCGGGCCAGCTCCAGTCCTTCGGCCGTGTTGGTGTGGTAGGGCCCCACCTGGGCCTTGGAGAGCTGCGACAGGGGGATCTCCTGCGCCCGGTCGCCGAACGTGAGCACGCGCAGGGAATCGCCCGGGAACTGGGTGCGGATCAGGTGGGAGAGCGCCAGGGCCACCTTCTTGGCGGGGGCGAAGCGATCCTCGCCGTAGAGCACCATGGAGTGAGAGATGTCCAGCATGAGCACCGTGGCGCAGGAGGAGCGCCGCTCGGTCTGCATCACCTGGAGGTCCGAATAGTCGAGTGCCAGCGGGATGCCCATCCCTTCCCGCTGGATGGCGCTCTTGAGCGTGGCCGGGATGTCGAGGTTGAGGGTGTCCCCGAACTCGTAGGGTCGGCTGGCCGCGTCGACCTCCACTCCAGTGGACAGGTCCGTGGTCTCGTGCTGGCCCGAGTCGGCGTTGCCGATGGCGGACAACAGCCTCCGGAGCGATCGATAGCCCAGGAAGTCCATGCCTTTGGCGGTCAGGTCGAAGTTGACGGACATGGCCGCTTCCCGGGCTTCGTCGATGTTGCCCTGGCCCGTCACGTCGTAGGTGGCTCCCGGCACCCGCGGCTCGCCGTCCCCCAGGGTGATGAACCCCTCCTCCACCAGTCGTTGGACCAGGTCGTCCAGGAGCTGAGCGATCTGCTGGCGCACGGCCTCGTCTCCCTCGCCCTCTCCCCGGAGCTCGGCCAGCATCTCCGGCGTCAGCTGGCCGCTCTTGAGCAGGGCTTCCAGCAGCGCCCGCTTGAGCGCGTCGGTGGAATCGGTGTCCTCCGTGCCGGACCAGCCCCAGTAGGGGTGGAAGTGCGGCCCGCCGGCGAAGCCGGCATCCAACAGGAAGTCGGCCATGTGCTCGAGCAGCGCCTCGATGTTGAGCGCGTCGGCCCAGCCGCCTTTGAACTTGGTGTAGGTGGTATAGCGCATGGCCCCTCCCGGCCGTCTCGAACCATACCCCAGGCAGGCGGAGAAGCGCCATGGACGTGCCGGGGCGCCCGGCCGGCCTGCGAACTCCCGACGCCCGGGTACCCCATCCGCGCGGAGGTACCGTAGCTTTGTCTACGTGAACGGTTCCGAACCACTGGCACCGCTGCGGCGGGCCCTGCTCGCTTTCTACGACGCCACCCGGCGGGAGCTGCCTTGGCGCGGCACGGATGATCCCTACCGGGTGTGGGTGTCGGAGATCATGCTCCAACAGACGCGGGTCGAGACCGTCATCCCCTACTTCGAGCGCTGGTTGGAGCGCTTCCCCACGCTCTCGTCGCTGGCCGCGGCCGACGTCGACGACGTGCTGCCGATCTGGAAGGGGCTGGGCTACTACTCCAGAGCGCGCAACCTGCATCGGGCCGCCCAGGCGGTGCGCGACCGTCACGGCGGCGTCATCCCCCGCGATGCCGTCGCTCTACGCGACCTGCCGGGAGTGGGGCGCTACACTGCGGGCGCCGTAGCGAGCATCGCGTTCGGGGTGCCCGAGCCGGTCGTGGACGGGAATGTACGGCGTGTGTTGTCTCGCCTGTTCGACCTGGAGGCGCCCGACGAGTCCGAGCTGTGGGCGGCCGCCGAAGCCTTGCTCGATCGCCGACGCCCCGGCGACTTCAATCAGGCGCTCATGGAGCTGGGTGCCACCGTATGCACGCCACGCGCTCCGAGCTGTGACGCGTGTCCGCTGGCCTTTCGCTGTGCGGCACTCGAGCGGGGCACCGTGGCGCTGAGACCTCCGCCTCGAAAGCGCGGGCCGGTACCCCACCTCCACTACCTGAGCCTCGTCGTGTGGACGGATGAGGGCCGCACCGTCCTGGTGCAACGCCCCGACGAGGGGTTGCTGGCGCGCATGTGGGAGTTTCCGGCCCGCGAGATGGTGGCGGTCCCCGAGCGCTGCCGCAGCGCCCTTCCCGCGGTGGATCACCAGTTCAGTCACCTCAAGGCCACCTACCACCCGCTGCTGGTGCAGCTCGAGCGCCCCGAGGTGGACCCGCGAGCCGTGCTCGCCGGCTTGGGCCACTCCGCCGCGTCGGCGCGCTGGGTCACGCTGGCGGAAGCGGAGGGATTGGCGTTGCCCGTGGCCCAGCAGAAGATCGCGCGCTCCGTCGCGGAGCATATGCGCAATCGCTAGGGTTCCATCTCCTCCAGCATCCGTCGAGCGCTCCCGGTCCAGCCGTCCTCGACTCCGTACTCCCGCAGGAACGACTCGAGATAGGGCCGCGCCGCGGCCAGCTGACCCAGCTCGAAGCGGGCCGCGCCCGCGTGGTACAGCGCCATGTAGTGGTTGGGCCAGAACTCCACCACCAGCTCCATGATGGGTGCGGCGGAGATGTCGTCTCCCGCGTCTGCGACCGGATGCCCTATGTCGAAGACAATTCCCGCGGCCCTCCACCGTGCGTCGGCATCCAGGCCGGCGAGTCGTTCGCGCGCATCGTCGGTGCGTCCGGCCAGCGCCAGGCAGGCGGCCGCGAAGCCCTGTCCCTCCCACCCCTGCGGAGGAGCGCTCGATCGTAGCGCGGTCTCCACCTCGACCGTGTTGCAGCGAGGCTTCATGCCCAGGAACCACGCATGGGCATCCGAGCCCGCG
>JAWKQO010000007.1 GCA_041390105.1 Gemmatimonadota bacterium | reverse complement strand
TCCGTGCTTTTGCCTTGACCTGAAAGAACAGGAGCAGCCCATCGGGTGGTTGGTCCCAGATCACGACGTCATCGTGGTGATCGACAAGCAGCAAGTAGTCGGTCGTGCCCTCGTGGACCTCGAGTAGCTTGCAGAGCGTCCAATGGTGCTGGTAGGTAAATCCTCGGTAGGACGTCGCCCCGGCGGACCCTTCCCTGGCGTGCGACCCCAGTCTATCGGCTAGAGCCACTCCGATTCTCCCCGCGTGAAAGTCACGATGATCCCAGCCACACCTCGCCTCCAGTCACCAGACTGAAGGAATGTCAGGTAACTCCTTCTTCCCGGAGCGACATCCCCCTACCGCATCCAACCTAGCGGTGGTTTCCGACAGGTGAGTCGGAATTGCGCGGTCGGGATAACGCGGCGGGGGCTGCGCCCCTCTCCAAGGTTCTTCGCCTCGGGGCTGGGCGCAAGGTACGCGCTGCCCTTCGGGGGCGCCGTCTATTCCAGGTTGTCCAGCGGGCTTCGCACCGACTCCAGGGTGGACTGCGCCACGTGGGTGTAGATCTGCGTGGTCCGGGCACTCTCGTGCCCTAGCAGCTCCTGGATCACGCGCAGGTTGGTGCCACCCTCGAGCAGGTGGGTGGCGAAGCTGTGCCGGAGCGTATGGGTGGTGACGTTCTTGGCGATCCCGGCGGCCCGTGCGGACCGCTTGACGATGCGTTGCACGGAGCGGGGGGTCAGGTGGCGGTCCTCCCGTTCGCCGGGGAAGAGCCAGTGCTCGGTGGGGTAGGCGTCGCGGTAGAGCGTCACGGCGGCGACGGCCTTCTTGGCCAGCAGTGTGTAGCGGTCCTTCCTTCCTTTGGCACGGCGCACCCGGAGCAGGCCACGCTCCAGGTCCAGGTCCTCCGGCTTCAGGCGCACGACCTCGCTCACGCGCAGTCCGGCCGAGTAGAGCAGCATCAGCAGGGCGCGGTGCTTCGGGTTGCGTGTCTTGCGCAGGAGTCGCGACACCTCGCCCGGACTCAGCACGGCGGGGAGGAGGCGCTCCTTCTTGGGCCGCGGGATCCGGAGCGCCAGGGTGGGCTCGCCCAGCACCGACTCGCACAGGAAGCGCAGCGCGCTCACCACCTGGCTCTGGTAGCTGCGGGAGACGCCGCGCTCCTCCACCAGCTCCACCAGGTAGGCCTGGGCACGCTCGGCGGTGTCCTCCGGCAGGCGGGGGACGCCATCCCCACACCAGGTCAGGAAACGCCGCAGTTGCCCCAGGTACACCTTGGCGGTGGAGCGGCCGTATCCCCGCAGGAGCAGCGCGTGGCGTACCCGCTCCAACGCGCCCTCGGGATCCCGGTCGCTCGTACCCGCCGCGTCTGCCGGGTCACGCCCCCGGACAACCAGGCGCTCCACGCCGAAGGCCGCCCGCAGCGCCGCCAGCGTGCGCTCCGCACCAGGAACGAGCCAGACGCGGCGAGCCGGATCGTAGCGACGTCCCGGGAGCGCGCGGACCAGGGCCAGCTCGCGGGCGCCGAAGCCGGGCAGCAGCGTGATCTCGGCGCGGTCCTCATCCCGAACGAGGACGATCTGGGCGACGGGCTCCACCATCCCCGAACCGAACCGAGGGCTCGGGGCGCGCCCATGGCGGCCGCGGCCTGGGCGAAGGCGGGCATCCCCGTGGCGAGGCGGGCGTCTGTCGCATTCTACACGCATGTGACGCGGGTGGCGTCCCGCCTTCGAGGCCTGCACGGCGTGACCGGTCCTCGATGGATTCGTCGCTTGTCGTAGCAGAGGGACACAGGTCCCTCGTGCTATTCCCCACACTGCCGTGGCACGGCCGGCCTCCCCGCTGGCCTCACGGCGTCGATCCCGGGCCCCTGCGCCCTTGGAGGTTCCCATGTTCCGCTCACGAACGGGCCGCCAGGCGGCTCGTCTTCTGCTTGCTCTATCGGCGTTGACTCCGGCCGCCTGCGTCACCACGGCTTCGAGCCCCTATCACGCCACCGCCGCCGGTTCACCAACCCGGGTGCGCGTCACCAACCAGTTGTTCGAGGACGTCACGGTCTACCTACGCACGGAGGGCGGTCCGGAGATCCGCCTGGGCGTGGTGCCCGGCCTGACGTCGCGCACGCTCCCCGCTCGGGCCGCGTGGCTGGGCGCGCGGTCCACCGTGCTCAGCGCCCGCACGTTGGGAGCGCGGGTCACGCACGTCTCACAACCGGTGCTGCTGGTGTCGGGCTTCGCCCTCGACTGGGTGGTCGAACCCTCGCCGTCCCTGTCGGCGGCGAGCATCCGAGTCGTGCCTTGACGGCCGGCCGCCTCAGCTCGGCTGCGTCTGGCAGCCCCTGAAGATCCAGCGGTCGGCACGGCGCTCGTTGCGGAGGATGTCGAAGAACTCCTCCAGATACTTGCGCGCGTTGCGGCGCCGTCCCTCCGAGATCAGGTCGAAGGCGTCCGTCTCGGTCAGGATCGCTCGCTCCTGGGCCAGGAACGCGGCGCGCGCCGCTTCCATGGCGGCGCGGTCCCGACAGAACCCGCGGTACACCCGCTCCTGTACGGACTTGATGCCCAGGCGGGGATCGACGGTAGCATAGCTGGCGTTGATGATGCCGGCCATGTCGAAGTCGTAGGGGAGCGGTGCGTACCGGCTACCCGGCAACCGCAGCGTGCGGACGTTGTGGGAGTAGACCGCCGAGAAGTCGGTGGTGCCGATCATGAACAGGAACAGCTCCATACGCGTCGCCGGCTCGCCGTCCAGGACGGCAGGCAGGATGGCGGGAGCGTCCACCTCGATCCCCTCATGGCGGGCCGCCACGTCGTCCACATCCTCCAGGACGAACGCCCAGCTCGTGAAGGGGTCATTCCCACCGGAGGCGTCCTCGTAGGTGACGCGAGCCAGTCGCGCGCGGTAGCTGAGGTCGGTGACGCGATTGAAGAGCCGGTAGAGCAGGTACTCCTCGAGCAGATACTCCTCGTACGTCGAGTTCCCGGGCCGGCACGTCACGTAGAGCTTGATCCGGTTCTGCGCTTCGAACGGCGTCCCGGTCAGCGCCGGATCACTCCGTTCGAAGTCGAGCCAGAGCGGAGGGAAGCGGCAGTTGGCCGGGTTCCGGCGGAACTCGCCCCGGGTCTGCACCTGGAGGTCGACCGTGCGCGCACCGGTGTCGGAGCCCAGCGAGAGCCGCGCGGGACGGCGCGGCGGCTCGCCCCGACGATCCTCGCGCAGGATGGTCCCGAAGTCCGCGGTCAACGTGAACTCGAGAACGGAGTCGGTCTGGAACAGGGGCGCGTGGCGGGCGCGCTCCACGACCTCCACGTCCACCAGGCGCATGGTGTCGAGAACCGCCTGCCCACCGAGCGAGCCGGGGCCACCCGCGAGCGCGGCGAGAGACGCGCCCCAGACCCCCGCCGTGCCCCCCCAGGCGACCCTTCGTCGCCCGTGAGGCCGTACGGAGAGGCTGTGTTCGCTCGATCGTCGCATCGGTGCCTCCCCGCTGGTCTCCGCCAGCGAGTCCTCGAACCTGGGTCGGGGGAGCTGGGCCGTATCGGTCCCGACCGAGCGCACTCCCCTGCCGCTTGCCACTAACCAGGCCGCCCGCGTCCCGCAAGATTGGCGCGGTGGGTTAGATTCCTCCCCGCATAGGACCCGCCGCGAGAGAGGCCCGCGCCTTCTCCGCCGCAGGGTCGGCCGCACGACACCCGTCCGCCGACTCCCGGACCTGCCCTATCCACCCGATCCCACCGTCTCATGGCCGAACAGAAGTTCATCTACCACACCTACCGTCTGACCAAGGTCGTGCCCCCGCAGCGCAAGATCCTGGAAGACATCAGCATCTCGTTCTTCCCCGGCGCCAAGATCGGCGTGGTGGGGCCGAACGGATCGGGGAAGAGCTCGCTGCTCAAGATCATGGCCGGCGTGGACGCCGACTTCCAGGGGGAAGCTTGGGCCATGAAGGGCACGCGCATCGGCTACCTGCCGCAGGAGCCCGAGCTCGATCCCACGTTGGACGTGAAGGGCAACGTGGAGCTGGCGGTGAAGGAGACGCGCGACCTGCTCCGGAAGTTCGAGGAGGTGAGCCTCAAGTTCGGTGAGGTCACCGACGACGACGAGATGAACGCGCTGATCGAGGAGCAGGCGGCGCTGCAGGAGAAGATCGAAGCGGCCGACGCCTGGGACCTGGAGCGCAAGCTCGAGATCGCCATGGACGCGCTGCGACTGCCTCCCGCGGACGCGGACGTGAGCAAGCTCTCCGGCGGAGAACGCCGCCGGGTAGCGCTCTGCAAGGTGCTACTCGAGCAGCCCGACATGCTGCTGTTGGACGAGCCCACCAACCACCTGGACGCGGAGTCCGTGGCCTGGTTGGAGCACCACCTGTCCGCCTTCCCCGGCACCATCGTGGCCATCACCCACGACCGCTACTTCCTGGACAACGTAGCCGAGTGGATCCTGGAGCTGGACCGCGGCAAGGGCATTCCCTGGAAGGGCAACTACACGTCCTGGCTGGAGCAGAAGCAGGAGCGCTTCCGCGTGGAGGAGAAGCAGAACTCGGCCCGCGCCAAGACGTTGGAGCGCGAGCTCGACTGGGTGCGCATGGCGCCCCGGGCCCGGCAGTCCAAAGGCAAGGCGCGTCTGTCCGCCTACGAAGCCTTATTGGCCGCGGACGAGCGCGAGCAGGTGCGCACGGCCGAGATCCTGATCCCCAAGGGGCCGCGCCTGGGCGACGTGGTCATCCGCGCGGACCATATCAAGAAGGGCTACGACGACCGGCTGCTGATCGAGGATCTCACCTTCGACGTGCCACCCGGTGCCATCGTGGGCATCATCGGCGCCAACGGCGCGGGCAAAACCACGCTCTTCCGCATGATCACCGGGCAGGAACAGCCGGACGGCGGCGCGCTGGAGGTGGGCAGCACCGTGCAGCTCGCCTATGTGGATCAGAGCCGGGACGCGCTGGACGGCGAGCAAACCGTGTTCGAGGAGGTCACCGGTGGCCTGGACACGCTGCACTTCGGCCGCGCCGAGGTGAACGGCCGGGCCTACCTGTCCTGGTTCAACTTCCGCGGTGCCGACCAGCAGAAGAAGGTGGGCGTGCTCTCCGGCGGTGAGCGCAACCGTCTGCACCTGGCCAAGCTGCTCAAGGAGGGCGGCAACGTCTTGCTGCTGGACGAGCCCACCAACGACCTCGACGTCGACACGCTGCGCGCGCTGGAAGACGCCATCCTGCAATTCGCGGGGTGCGTGCTGGTCATCTCCCACGACCGCTGGTTCCTGGACCGCGTGGCCACGCACATCCTCGCCTTCGAGGGCGACAGTCAGGTGGTCTGGTATCCGGGCAACTACCAGGACTACGAAGAGGACAAGAAGAAGCGGCTGGGGGCCGAAGCCGCCCAGCCGCATCGCATCAAGTACCGGAAGCTCGTGCACGGCTGATGCGACACTCCGTCGGCGTGCGGGAAGGCGCCGAGGGCTGATCGGACCGGCCCCCGTGACCCGGACGCACGTCCGTTGAGCCGTGGGCCGCCGAACGACGCTCTCCCGGTGAGGGGCCGTCCCACACCTACGGAGGAGGAACCGATGCGACCCAGAGGAAGCCTGTCATGGCTGGTAGCCGCCGGGGTCGGTGCGCTGTTGTTCGCGTGTGAGTCGCCGTCCAACCCGCCAGCCGAGGCGGAGAACGCGGAGCTGTACGGGCTCTACCAGCAGGCGGTGGCGCTGCAGGAGCGCATGGAAGCCGCAGGCGCGGTGCTGCCCGAGCATCTGGAGGCACTGAACGGGCTGGTCGACGAGTTGAGCGACTTCCAGGATCGCTACGGCCGGGACGACGTGCTCATCCGCCACCAGCCGAGCGACCCGGCGCTGACGGGTACGGACCTCTCGATCTCGCCCAACCCGGTGCCCAGCGCCTGCCGAGGGCCATGCCCTCCCTCGACGTGGTACTCACCCACCCGGCTCTGCTTCCTGAGCGGGACGACCTGTGATCCGGACGGCCGCAACACCGTCTGCTACTATCAGATCTGCCTGAACTTCCCGATCTGGTTCGCCAAAGGCGCGTTGCCGACGCCCTGAGCGTCGGGTAGGCTCCGTGCTGGACCGTTCCTTCTCCGGCCCACACGGAGCCTACCTGTGCCTCGCTACGCGGCGTTTCTCAGGGGCGTGATGCCCACCAACGCGAAGATGCCGGAGCTCAAGCGCGCGTTCGAAGCCGCCGGCTTCCAGGAGGTCGTCACCATCCTGGGCACCGGCAACGTCGCCTTCGACGCCCGAGCCGCCGGCACGGCCACTCTCGCCCGCAAGGCGGAGGCGGCCATGGAAGAAGTGCTCGGCCGCACCTTCGCGACCATCGTCCGGCCCATGGCGGTGTTGCAGGAGCTGCTGGCCTCGGACCCCTATGCGCCCTTCGATCTCACGCCGGGTTCCAAGCGTGTGGTCACGTTCCTCCCAGAGCCTCCCAAGCGGGGCCTGCGCCTTCCCATCGAAGAAGACGGCGCACGCATCCTCGTCGTGAACGGCACGGAGGCGTTCAGCGCCTACGTGGCGAGTCCCAAGGGACCCGTGTTCATGACGCTGATCGAGCGAGCCTTCGGAAAGAACGTGACCACGCGCACGTGGGACACCGTCGTGAAGGTGGCGCGCCGCTGACGGTTCACCAGCACGTGGGAGTCCGGAACAGACCCCGCGCCTCGGCGTCCACCACCTGATCCCTCTCGGGGCGGGCGCGTCTTCGCTGAATGTCCAACCTCGAGTGTGATCGACGCCGGGTTCCCCAGCGGCCATGGTGGCCGCTCTTGACCCGGAGTCCGAACCATGAACGAATCTTCTGCGGGAGTTGTGCGGTCCCGCTTCAGCCGATTGCGCCACGGCGCCCACGTCGCAGCCTTGACCCTGCTCGCGCTCACTACCGGGGCCTGCGACGACGACACACCCAGCGAACCGCGCGACCCGAGACCGGAGGAGCTGGTCGCCGCTGCGGCGCCCGCCTGGGTCGCGGGCGTGGTCGCTTCTCTGCCACCGGCGGCCCTCCCCGTCTGGGACGCGTGCCGTCTGGCGGGTACGATGCAGCCGGCGGGCACGCCGTACGCCATCGGCGTCAACTGCCGCGTGCTGCGCGTGGACGGCGTGGACCGGCGCTTCGTGGTCCACGTGCCCAATCACCCTGCCGTCACCAGCGGGTCGGACGTGCCCCTGGTGGTGATGTTCCACGGCAGCGCGCAGAATGGCGAGCTGTTCTACGAGCAGTCCTCCTGGCAGGAGGAAGCGGACGCCAACGGCTGGATCGTGGCCTTCCCCTCCGGTGTGACCTACCTCCTGAACAGCGGGACCTACGAGACCAAGTGGAACGCGTACGGCCTGGAGCGGGAGATCGACCCCACCTGGGTGCCCGCGGGACTGCCGGCCGGCACCACTTGGCCGCTGGATGACATCGCCTTCACCACGCTGTTGCTGGACGACCTCGAGTCCGAGGTCCACATCGATGCCCGCCGCATCCACGTGTCGGGCTTCTCCAACGGCGGCTCCTTCGCCGGGCGCGTAGCGACCGAGATGGGAGCACGCGTGGCTTCCGCAGCGGCAGTCACCCGCCCGTTTCCGGAGGCGTTCACGGCAGCGGTCCCCATTCCCTTCCAGTACCTGTTGGGCACGCGGGACGCGTTCGCCATCCAAAGCATCAACAGCAGCCTGCTGATGGGACAGCCGCCCGTGGCCACCGTGCCGCTGGATCCGGCCGTGCTGTTCAGCTACACGGACATGGAGGGGCGCCGGGTGGCCCTGGCCGAGTCCTTCCAGCTCGTGGACACGGTCTACACGACATCGACGTCTCTGACGGCGACCTCGATGGTGTGGCAGACGCCGCTGCCCGGAAACGTCGCCGGCAACGAGGTCGAGTGGTGGATCGTGCGGGGGCTGGAGCACGAGTACGCACGCGGGCCGGGTCGTCGCTATCCGTCCAACAACCCGGGCGGCATCGATGCGCCCCGTCTGTTCCGGGCCTTCTTCGCCACGCACACCAAGTAGCGTGCACGCCGGGCGGGCCCGTCCCGAATGGGGCGGGCCCTCGGCTCCGGGGGGCGCCGCAACCGGATCCCCCGGGCGCCGGGCAGGGTACGCTGCCCGCCATGGAAACCGACGACCTGCGCTTTCTGCAACCCCTGTTTCTCGGGCCCTCCGCCGAGAACGCCGATCTGCTCGAATCCCTGCTGATCGAGTTCCTGCGCGACCACGTCTACTGGCGCCGCAACTTCCACCCGGAAGACGGCCTGCGGATCTCGACCGGTGCGCACTACCGGCCTGACTTCCTGGAGACGCAGGCGCGGATCCGCTCGGCGCTCTACGAGCTGTCCGCCGAGCTCAAGCGGGCGGTGCCGTTCTACCACCCGCGCTACGTGGGTCACATGAGCTCGGACCTGCTGCTGCCGGGATTGGTGGCCAAGCTGGTGACCACGCTCTACAACCCCAACAACGTCAGTGAAGAGGCGGCGCCGGTCACGCTGGAGATGGAGCTGGAGGCGGGTCGCGACCTGGCGCGCATGTTCGGCTTCTCGGTGGACGAGAGCCGCGAACCCTGCGCCTGGGGCCACCTGACCGGCGGAGGCACCGTCGCCAACTACGAGGCGCTCTGGAACTTCCGCTCGGTCAAGTTCTACGGGATCGCGTTGCAGGAAGGCGCGCGCGTCATGGACTTCGCCACGAGTGCGGTGGGTCCTGCGGCCAAGCCGCTCGCCGAGTACTCGAAGTGGGAGCTCCTCAACCTCTCCATCGACGAGACCATCGCGCTCAGGCGCCAGATCGCGCACCTGTTGGACGATCAAGGCTCGAGGCGAGCGCTCTTCGACTTCGTGCGGGCGGTGCGCAGCGAACGCATCGAACACCTGGGCACGGCCGGCTTCTTCCAGAAGCACGCGGACGTGCCGCCACCCCGCGTGCTGGTGTCCAGCTCCGCGCACTACTCCTGGGCCAAGGGCATGAAGGCGCTGGGATTCGGCACGGCCAACCTGGTGCGCATCCGTGTGGACGACCACATGCGCATGGACCCGACCCATCTGGACGAGGAGCTGCGTAGTGCCTGCGAGGCGGGCGCACCGGTGCTGGCGGTCGTGGGCATGCTGGGCACCACGGAATTCGGCACCGTCGATCCCATCCACCGCATCGTGGAGGCGCGCGCGCGCTGCCGTGCCGAGCGCGGGTTCGACTTCGGCATCCATGTGGACGCGGCCTGGGGTGGCTACCTCACCTCGGTGTTCCGCAACCCGGACGGCTCCATGGCCAGCCGTGCGCAGGCGGGGGTGGGCCTGCAGTACTTCCCCGGGGAGACGCTCTATGCCGCGTTCGCGGCGCTGCCGGAGGTCGACTCCATCACGGTGGATCCGCACAAGCTGGGGTACGTGCCCTACCCGGCCGGTGCGTTCGTGGCGCGGAACCGCGAGGTGGTGGATTTCATCGCGCAGGAAGCCGCCTATGTGTTCGATCTGGGCGACCGCGAGCACCCCGTCTCGCGCAGCGAGAGCCTGCACAAGTTGGGGCAGTACATCCTGGAGGGCTCCAAGCCCGGTTCGGCTGCGGCCGCCGTGCACGTGACCCACAAGGTGCTGCCGCTCCACCGCGAGGGGCTGGGCCGCGTGCTCAAGGAGACCATCCGCACCTGCGAGTACTTCTGGGACGCCGCCCGCGCCGCCGCCGAGCGACTCTCCGATCGGGTGCGGCTGGTGGTGCCCTTCGAACCCGACTCCAACCTCATCTGCCTGGCGCTCAATCCGGTGGGCAACACCGACCTGGCCGCCATGAACCGCTTCGGACGGGAGGTCTTCCAGCACATGAAGGTGGAAGGCGAACGCCCGCTGCAGACCTTCCAGTTCATCGGGTCCTACACCTCACTCACGTGTGACGCCCTGCCCGCCGCGGAGGCGCGCCGCATCCTGGATGCCTTGGGCATCGACCCCACCACGTTCGTGCAGGTGCCGGAGGACACCCAGCGCGAGGCCGACCACGTGTTCATCCTCCGGCACACGCTCATGAATCCGTGGCAGTTGGACGGGCCCGGTGGGCGCACCTATGTGGGGCTGTATCTGGAGTGGTTGGAGGACGTGGTGGATGGGGTGTTGGAGGGGGAGGGGTGGCGGTAGGGGCTTAGCCGCCGTCGTTCGTAGGTCTGTCGAGTGGCGCCGTCAGCTCCAGAAACGCAGCGTCCGCCCGCAGAGGAAGGGCCAGCACGTGCTGACGCAGGTCGTACCGCAGCAGGTCCGCCGTGAGCCGCTTTCTCAATCCGTCCAGCGCCTTGTCGGTGTCGCCCAACCACGCGCGAACGAAGCCCGCGTACTCCGCCCGTACCGCCTCGGGACCCGGGAACGCCTCGATGAGGGCAATCTGCTGCTCAGCTCCCGCCCGGTCGCCCGCGGCCGCCAGGGCTGCCCCCAGATGGGCCCGGGTCGCGGGCCTCGGCTCCACGTCTACGAAGGCCCTCAGGTGTTCGACGCCCCGGGGCCAGTCTCCCAGAATCAGGAGCGCGCGGCCGTAATCGAACGGGCAGTCGCGGGCATTCTCAGGTGCCGCATCGAGCTCGTGCAGCAGGGCGACGGTGAGGGAGTCGCTGATCTGGCGGAGCCCGGCGATGTTCGCTTCCTTTGCGGCCGCCAGCCTGATCCGCAGGGCCCCGCACGCCATGCCACCTACGACCTGTCCCGCCCGAACCAAGCGCTCGACTGTGTCCAATTGGCCCAGACGGACGGCTGACGCCGCCTGCCACTCCAGGGGCTCGATCCAGTTCGGGTGACGCCGCTGGGCACGCTCTGCAACAGCCATTGCCTCCTTGAAATCGCCCACGTGCATCAGCGCGGAGGTGAGTGCGGTCCAATAGAAGCGAATTCCGCCGACGAAACCACGATCGGCTTCGAGCTGGCTCAGGATCTCGACAGCCGTGTGGGAATGGTCAGAGAGGTAGGCCGCCGCCCCCCCGAGGTAGTGGAGTCCCGTCCCCGGTGACACCTCGGGCAGCGTCCGCGCCACCTGCCAGAGGCCGAGCTTGTCGCGATCCACCCAGGCCCGGACGTATTCCAGGTTCGCCAGTTCCGCGGGACTCATTCGGTCGATCCGGGCCTGGGCCATCGCCAGCGCGGAGTCTCCCATAGCGCGATCACCGCTGGCCACAAACGATGCGGCGATCGAAGGCAGCATGAATGTGGCTACGGTGTCTTGCCGATAGGCATCCCACATCAACTTCGCGCCTTCTGCGAACAGCGTGTCCTGCATGCTCAGCTCTTGTGCGCGCCGAAAGGCGCGGAATGTCACTAGGCTGGGGGGCCGCAGAAGGTTGGACGGGTCTGCCGCCATGGGCGTGAAGAAGTCCACCGAGAGGTAGCTGGCCACCAGCCCGAGCACCCGCCGTTGCACCTCGGCAATGCCATCGCTCGGATCCGTCGGGTCCAGGGGGACAGGATCGATGGACTGGACGACCCGCGGGACTCCATGAGTCAAGTCTATCAACTCCACATGGACTTCGACCTGCCGGCCGCCGTCGAGGAGGCGCCCCTGGAGAAACGTCCCACCGCCGGTCGCGTCTGCCAGCAACTGGAGTGGTGGATTCGCTCCCGGGTTGGCTTCCAGGAACGCACTCACCGCCACGAGGTCGGCCGTCGGATAGGGAGTGCCGAGATGCTCCCGGCTGATTCCGCCCGAAATCCAGGTCGCGGCAAGATCGCCGAGCGCGTCCAGTTCCGGATCAGTCGTCGCGTTCTCGAACGGGGGCACGACGATGCGGGTCCGATCCAGAGACACTGTGACGAGTCGCCCTTCCTCGTCGGGAGGGCCGGCCGGAGCGCGAACGACGCCGCGAAACACGAACGCTGCCGCGAGTGTGATGAGGGACAACAGCGACACCTCTAGGAAAGACACGCGCTGACGACCCCGCTCGCCGTGAAACCATGCGACCACTCCGACCGGGGCCATGCCCAGCAGCAGCGCCACCTGCAGTCGCTGCATCAGGACGGGCTGCCAGCCCCACCATTGAGCGATGTTGTCGGCGACCTGCAGGAGAACCCAGCACGCGGCCACGTAGCCGGCCAGCCACTGGACGAGCTTGCGGTCGCGGATCCGCTTCCAGGGGCGCGCACCCTGCGCGGGAATGGTCGAGTCTTGACCTGGGTCTTCTGGCATCGGCGAACTCCGGCCACCTCGCGAGCCCCCGCGGGAGAGCTGCGTTTGCGACGCAACGGATCCTAGCCGCCCTCGTGAGCCTCCGCCAGCCGTGGGACAGCTCCCGATCGCAGGTTCCAGGTCCGGAACCCTACCAGCCAACCGCCGCCAGCGTCCGGGCGGTGGCGTCCCGCATCACCTGCGGCACGGTTCGCGCGTGAAGCTTGTGGTAGATCGATCGCAGCGCTGTTGCGGCCGATCCCGGCGGGACCAGCGCTGGACCGCACCCCCGTGCCCATGCCTTCAACAAGCGCCGCTCTGCGCAGGTCAGGGGGAGCGGAAGTCCCACTGGACGCCGATCGAGGACGCGGAGCGCCCTTTCCGCGACCCACTGCTGCATGACTGCTCCGCCCTCGGTGAGGAGTCGGAGTTGCTCCCTCCCTTCAACAGAATTCGGCAGAAGGGCGAGACCTCCTGAAGCGCCGGCCAGGATCATCCGGAATTGCGCGTCTGAATCGCCTTCGATCGCCACTAGGGCCGTGGCGGGTGCGAGCTGGCGAAGCTGCTTCAGGAACTTGATCTGGCCGAGATAGGGGAACTCCGCATCCATCAGTAGCACGGTGGGCGGAAGTCTGCTTTGCAGGGTCAGGATCACCTGGTCCGGTTCGACGAACCGCCCGGACGTATGGACTGAACGTGCCACCCACGCAGAAGTCGAGGTGTCAGCGTGATCACGTCCTGGCTGCGTCAAGACCCAGATCGAGCTATCCGCGCATCGAACCACCGCGCTCTCTGGGGCGCCTCCGTGCGTCGGGCAGGTGCGCGGACGGTAGTCGGCCTCTCGTCTCATGGCGCGCAAGATGCCAGTTCCGCACCCTAGGACGCGTCACGCCAATGCGCGGTTCCCACTCACGTGGGATCGCTACGCTGTTGCGCGAGGGCGGTTCCCGTATCCGCGTCAGGGACTCCCATTCCTTCTCCATCAGCTTCAAGGCTCCCATTCCCCGCCAAGGAGACGGACATGAAGCTGTCTGCGGCCGTTCGTACCGTTGAGGCCCCGGAGTCCCCACTCGATTCGGACGAACTGTTGTCGTTCCTGGATCGGATCTCGCTCGAGCTGCGGCCGGCGGGCGCCGAGCCAGATCAACGACAGGTCCAGGCAGCGCTCGATCGCCTGTCGAGATCGTTGAGAGCCCGCCGAGCGGCGGACACGGACACATGGGAAGAAGTCGTCCAAACGGTTCGACGACACCGGCTTCACGGCATCCTGAGGTCCGACCCGTTCACGAACCATGCCTTCTCGCGTCCCCGAGGCTACCCGGGAGACGCCGCGCTGATCGACCTGATCTATGGGACGGGCACCACCCCGGTCCCCGAGGACCCCGGTGTCAAATCGATCACGTTGCGGAACCTCGCGGTCCCAGCATGTCGAGCGGTTCGCTACCGTCGCCTCGTCGCGGCCGAGTTGATTCTGTCGACGCTCGAAGCCTGCCACGCGCCCAGGGTCCTGTCCGTCGCGTGTGGCCATCTACGAGAAGCCGAGCTGCTGCCCAAAGGGGCGCTGGCGCACTGCCGGGAGGTCGTGGCCATGGATGCGGACCAGGAGTCCTTGAGTGTCGCCGAGCAGTACGGACGTGAAACCATCTCCGGGCTACCCCTCCGCATCAAGGACCTGCTGAGCCATGATCCCGAGCTCGGGACGTTCGACCTGATCTACTCCCTGGGTCTCCTCGACTACCTGACGGATCGCATGGCCGCTGCTCTGGTGGCCGCCTTGGTCCGCCGCCTCTCTCCCGGAGGTCGGCTGGTCGTGGCTAACTTCCTCCCGCAGCCGGTGGATGTGGGCTACATGGAGGCTTGCATGGATTGGTATCTGATCTACCGCGACGAGCGAGGGATGCAGGCACTGGTCGAAGACGTGCCCTCTGTGGACCTGGGGTCGGTCACCGCCACGCGTGACCCGGACCAGCAGATCGTGGTGCAGACCGTCGTGCGATGCTGAGCTTGGCCCGGCTCTCCTCACCTGATGGGGATCGCCAGCTCCACGACGGTGCCGTCACTCGGACGACTCGTGAAGGTCAAGCGGCCATGATGCCTCGTCGCCCGCTGCTTCATGAGCCCCAGCCCGTTGCCGAGTCTCGGATCATTGGGATCGAAGCCCTTCCCGTCGTCCTCGACCCGAACCCGGAGCTCGGAACCCACGAGCGAGACGTCCACCTGCACCGTCTCGCCCTCCGAGTGCTTCACGATGTTCTGCAAACTCTCTTTGAAGAGGAGATAGATGTCCTGGCGGACCTCCATCTCCATGCGTCGCTGCGGCAGGGCTTCGGGCGCCCGGAAGGTCACGTCGAACCGACCGCCCAGCAGCACGTCCGCCGTATCTCTCATCTTAGAGACCAGGCCGGCCAGGGTGTCATACTGGGTGTTGACGACCCAGACGGTCTCTCGGACCTGGTGGGCGGTCTCTCTCGCCAGCCGGCTCAGATCCTCGAGCTGTTTGCGGCGTCGCTCGTCCAGTCCCTCGGCTGTCCGCACCATGTCCGCCTTCAAAGACATCGCGGCGAGGTTGGCCCCGATGTCATCATGCAAGCGACCTGCAATCCGAAGTCGGAGCGCCTGGCGCTCGCGGAGCTGCCAGAGACGGTACCAGTACAGCGCGCTGATCAGCGACAGTACCAAGGCAACTGCTGCGCTCTGTGCCCAGATGGTCTTGTACCAGGGTGCCGCCACGAACACGGGGATTTGCAGGCCTTCATTGTTCCAGACGCCTTCGGCGTTTCGCGCTCGGACCCGGAAGGTGTAGTGACCGGGCTTCACCGCTGTGTAGTTAGCCACGTTGTAGTTGCCGTTGTCTCTCCACCTCTCGTCCAGCGGATCGAGTTGGTACTCGTAGCGGTTTAGTGTTACGTCCGTGAAGTCCAGAGCTGCAAAGCTGAAGGCGAAGAAGTTCTCCCTTGGGGCGAGTCGGAGGCCGCCCGTGGTGAGAGCACGGGAGACGGGGACAGTGTCGCCGTTGATCTGGAGGGCAGTGAGGGCGACGGGGGGAGGTGTGTTGCGCTTCTCGATCCTAGAAGGGTCAACGATTGTCACGCCGTTTGGGCCGCCAAAGTAGAGGAGGCCCGTCGCTTCGTCCTTGTAAGCGGAGTTGGCGTAGAAGCGGTTGCCGGCGATTCCGGCGGCCTCTCGGAACGTCATCGACTCACCCGTGACAGGGTTCAGTCGCACCACGCCGTTGTTCGTAGCGAGCCACAGTTGGCGGTCGGCATCCTCAAGAATGCTGGCAATCGTCCGGGACCGATAATCTCCATCGACCAACCCGACTTCCTCGGCAACGCCGCCTTCCCTCATTCGTCTGATTCCGCTGCCCTCCGTGCCAATCCACACGGTTCCCCGCGAATCCACCAGCGAGGTCAAGATCCGTATTGCGCCTCCGCCCGGGCCTGCGATCAATCGCGCCTCGCCATTGGCATTGATGCGATAGAGTCCCTCGTCAAAGGTGGTCACCCAGAGATTGCCCGAATCGTCCACTTCGAGGTGCGTCACGTGGCTGGGAATTCCGCCTTCTGAGTCTCCGGGCCAATCGAATGCGTCAAAATGACGACCCGAATCGTGCGAAACGAACAAACCGTCGTCCTCGGTTCCAGCCCAGAGAGCCCCGTCCCTTGTTCTGGCCATCGTCAGAGCGCGAAGCTCATTCAAGTAGGGTGCGCGAGCGGCG
>JAWKQO010000006.1 GCA_041390105.1 Gemmatimonadota bacterium | reverse complement strand
GTACGGCGATGTCCAGGAGTTGGACGAGACCAACAACATCGCGTCACAGCCCCTCACGGTGACGCCCGCTGCCGTTGGCGCCAGCGCGCCGCACTGAGGCGGTAGGCTCGGGCGGTGGGCCGCGTGGGCCTCTGGCGAGACCCCGGCCCGCGGGTCAGGTTGGCGCCATGGGATCCCCACGACGCCTGAGCCAGTGCCACAACATCGGCGACCTGCGGCGCCTGGCGCTCCGCAAGCTGCCCGCACCCATGTTCCACTACATCGACGGGGGGGCGGACGACGAGATCACGCTCCGCCGCAACACGACGGCCTTCGACGACTGGGAGCTGCTTCCCAACTTCCTGGTCGACATCGAGACGGTGGACCTGCGCACGCGCGTGCTGGGCCAGGAGCTGGCGCTGCCGTTCTTCCTGGCGCCGACCGGGATGTCTCGCCTGTTCCATCACGAAGCCGAGCTGGGCGTTGCGCGAGCAGCCGAGCGCTTCGGCACGCTCTACAGTCTGTCCACCATGGGCACCACACGGATCGAAGATGTGGCGGCCACGGTGAAGACGCCCAAGATGTTTCAGGTGTATGTGCTGAAAGATCGGGAGCTGACGCGCGACTTCGTGCAGCGCTGCAAGAGTTCCGGCTTCGAAGTGTTGTGCATCACCGTCGATACCGCTCTGGCTGGGAACCGTGAGCGGGACCGCGTCACCGGCATGATCATGCCGCCGCGCTTCGGCCTGAAGGGCCTTTGGAGCTTTGCCACGCACCCGGGATGGAGCCTGCGCCTGCTCACCCATCCCGGATTCCAGCTCGCCAACGTGGCGCACCGCACGGATGTGCTCTCCCAGCGCACCGTATCCCTGATCGAGTACGTCAACAGCCAGTTCGACCGCACGCTTACCTGGGACGACGTTGCCTGGTTGAGGCAGCAGTGGGACGGTCCCTTCGTGGTGAAGGGGCTGCTCACCCCGGGTGACGCCAAACGGGCGGCGGACGTGGGAGCGACTGCGGTGATGATCTCCAACCATGGGGGCCGGCAGCTCGACGGAACGCCGGCGCCGATCGACTGCCTGGCGCCCATGCGGGATGCCGTGGGCGACGCACTGGAGTTGATCGTGGACGGAGGTGTGCGCCGTGGAACCCACGTGCTGAAAGCGATGGCGCTCGGTGCCAACGCGTGCTCGGTGGGGCGTGCCTACCTGTACGGACTGGCCGCAGGCGGTCAAGCGGGTGTAGAGCGCGCCCTCGGGCTGCTCCGCGACGAGGTCGAACGCGATCTGGCCCTGCTGGGTTGTAGGAGCATCGGCGAGGTGGGCCCCCACCACGTGCAGCGACACGCCGGCACCCGCTAGGGGATGGGCAAGGCCAACTTCACGCGGGCAGAGCTGGAGGCCGCGCGGTCCCTCACGGTGCCCGACCTCGTCGGGCGCGGGCTTCGGCTCCTCTTCTGCGGGATCAACCCTGGACTGTGGACGGCGGCCAGCGGCGCTCACTTCGCCCACCCCGGCAACCGCTTCTACAAGGCTCTGCACGGGGCGGGGGTCACGGAGGAGTTGCTGGACGTACGCGCGGGCTTCGATGCGAAAAGCCGGACGGCGCTCACCCGCAAGGGGATTGGCATCACCAATCTGGTCATGCGCACCACGGCGCGCGCCGACGAGTTGGATCCCGAGGAGTTCCGCGCGGGTGCGGTCGTGCTCGAGGGCAAGGTACGTCGTTGGAAGCCACGCGTGCTGGCCTTCGTCGGGTTGGGCGCCTATCGCACCGGCTTCGAGCGGCCCGGTGCGCGCGTCGGGGAGCAGGACCACCGGATCGGGGACACGCGCATCTGGGCGCTACCCAACCCCAGTGGGCTGAATGCCCACTACAGCCTGGATGATCTGGCCCAGCTGTACGGTGAGGTGGCCGATGCGTCCGGAGTGGTCCGTGAACGAGCCGACGCACGGCCCCCGCGTGCCCGCCGCGGGAGCTAGCCGCGGCCTGTTCCCACCAGTGGCGGTTCTCCGTCGTCTCCGATGTCCGGGGGGTCGGGCAGTCCGATGTCCGGCGGATGGGTCGGATCGCAGTCTTCCAAGCGGAGCAGCACTCGACAGCGGTCTTGCGAGACGAACACCATCTGGAAGAGCTGGCCCCAGGTGCGCTCGTGGCCGATCTCGGGCGTGTCGAAGTCGGCGGCGGCAGGCACAGCGAAGCCCGCGTCGCGCGCGGCTTGCAGGACCTCGCGTGCGACAGCCTCGGCCGCGCCTTCCCCCGAGTACCGGAGCAGAGGAAGCTCGTTGAGGCGCTCGAGCTGATCGGGCGAACGCACGGCCGCACTCACCTGGTCTTCGGCGAAGTCCGCGACCACCTTCGGCACCGTGATCGCGATGTAGATGGTGAGCGCGACGGTCAACACCAACGCGAGGGCCAGTCCAGCGATCCCCACCGCCATCGCCGCGGCGATCCCGGCCAGAAAGTATGTGATCGCCGCAACGGCGGCCGCCGCTCCGATCAGGGTGAGCGCCAACAGGATCGCGGTGACCGTGATGGCCCCGGCTGTGAGCGAGAGGTCCACCTCGACGTCCAACGGGTCGATGGCGCCGTCTCCGATGGGCTTGCACCCGATTCCCGCATGACGCTCCACCTCGTCCCGGATGATCGTCTCCGTCCCGGGATCGAGGGCATGGCCGTCGAGAACGTCCCTGAAGCGGGTGTCACGCATGAGCATGCCCGGAGTGTAGGCACGACGGTACGGCAGCGTGACGGCGAATCCGTTCACGTGGAAGGGCAGATCCAGGCCATGCTTCAGCTGCATCTCATCCGAGACGAAGGACAGCAGGTGACGCGCGTCGACGACGCCCTGGCCGGCCTCACCGCGGCGGAAGCGAAGCTCCGTGGCTCGTCGTAGACGTGGCACGATGCGGATCCGCACAGGACGGTTTCCGATGGCGCCGACGCCGTAGCGGAGGTCGTACGTCAGCAGCGTGGCTTCCAGGTCGCCGATCCGATGCCACTCGCCTTCGGCGATGCCGTCGTACAGGCCCGTGAGCAGCGCATAGCTGGAGTCGAGAAGGCGCACATCCACGAATCCGGCCGCGAGCGTCGTACCGTCGGGGGCCGCCGTGAACACTGAGATGCGCCAATCCCCGGGCCGGTCCGGTGTCAGTGTCGCCGGATTGCCGCTCGCCGCCATCGGCAAAGGCGTTCCGACCGGGACGCCTCCGGCGAGCGCCGGGAAGGGGCCCGTGAACCCTTCCGGCAGGTCGCGCACGCGGACAGCGGTCCACCCGACCTGAGACGGGGGCGTCGGGAACGTGGCGCTCAGCGAGAGGGCCACCCCCGCCACCAGACCGCCGGGCGAGAGGGTCACGTCACAGGAGGTCCCATCCGACAGCCCGATGGTCCGCACCAGCGGCTGCGTCAGTCGAGCTCTGAACGTGTCGATTGCGGTAAGCTGCGGAATGGTCAGGCTGTCCGCCGGGTCGATGGGCACTCCGTCGGGCGCGTCGCCGTTCCCGGTCACGATGTCGGCGCTGTCCAGCAGGAAGCCGATCGGGACCTCGAGGGCCGATCCGAGAGAGCGGCGTGCTTGCAGCACGCCCACCTCGTACCCGGGGAGTTCGGCGGGCCGCCAGCCTGCGCCCGTCAGCTCGATCCACACGTCGCAGGGGATCGGTGGACCCGTCACCTGGTCCGGCCGCAACGTCTTCTCGTCCTCGATGGGTGGCGGATCGACCAGCGGCTCGATGTCGGGCGCGTACTGCACCCGGAGGCCGCCGTCGCCCAGGTCCGTGTAGCTGAAGAAGCCCACCGGCGTCCGCGTCGTATCCGCGCGTAGGTTTCCTCCGATGGTGTTGTCGGCGGTGAGAGCTGGAATCGACACGCGCGGGGCTCTGGTCGGCACCAGTTCGTCCACCGGCTCGAACTGACGGTGCTCGGCATCGGCGGGAGGCGTCAGGTCCTCGAAGTCACGGATCTGTAGGTGTCCGATGTCCCATACGTCGAAGGCCCGCTCCGCTACGGATACGATGCCTTCGGACAAGGTCAGGTGGATCCGGCTACGGTAAAGCCCCAGATGCTCACGGTGGTGAAGGAGGTCGACGCGCAGGGTCTTGTCGTCGCGTAGGGTGTCCAGCACGAACACAGGGTTGGTCGCGAACGGGCTGCGCTGCACCCACAGGCCGCTACGGTCCTCGCAGAGCGCGGAGACCGCCGCGAAGGACGCAAGCGAGCGGGGCAGCGTGCGGGCATCGGCTTTGAGCAGCGTCCCGCGGAACGTTGCGGTCCCTTCGCGGATCCAGGTGACGGTATCGTTCACACCGGGCACGAAGATCACCCCCGGTCGGCGGGGAGGCAGTGGAAGCAGAGGCGTATCGAGCGACACCGTCAGGGTCGAAGGTCGGTCGTAGGTGAGCAGAAACGGAGTGGTGCGCTGGATCTGTGGATGCTCACCGCCGGGAAGCGACTCCTGGACGGGCACCCGTTGGCCCGTCAGGTCCAGGCGCGTCCATTGGAAGGGCTCGAAGAACGGATCCGCATCCGCGCCGCTGGTCAGGCTCCGGCCCCCCGCCATCATGAACAGCGGCATGCGGAACGCCTCCGGTGACTCCCGGTGAACCACGTGCAAGGTCGAGCCTTCCAGGCGGGCATCGAAATCGAACCCACCCGGGCCCACCACTTCGCTGGTCTCGGAGGTCACAGCACCGGTTGCTCCGTCGAGGGTGAAGCGACGGAGCCGCAGTGACCAGGGCCCGAACGGTTGTCCAAAGGTGCTCAACCGACGTGGATGCAACACCAGCAGCGTGCCGTCCTCCGCTGCCAATGCCCGCAGCCCGTAGCCGACCTCCGCCCGGCTGCCCAGCGGAAGGGGCTCGGCCAGAGTGCTCGTTCCCAGGTGCTGGAGGCGCCCGTCCGGAGTGGAACCGCCGGAGGTGGCGGGTCCGTAGCGAGCGTGGAATAGCCCCAACACCGGTGCCCCTCCGACGTCGATCTGACGCTTGAAGACGACGTGCACGATGGACCCGATGGTGACGAGTGCCACGCGGTCCGACCGGTTCCACCCCTCGGGTGCTCCCGGATCGCTGCCCTCGGCCACGAGGGGGTGGTGATCGATGCGGTGCGACTCCCAGCGCGCGGCGAGGGGATTCCAGTACCAGACGGTGAGCACCTCGAGCTCCGTGGTGGCGACCACCGGCACCTCGCCCCAAGGGGCGCCCAGGCGCGCGAGCTCGGTATCCATCACCTCGGTGAAACGGGCGCGGGCGCCCGTTTCACGCTTCTGGGCGACGTGCTTGTGCGGGCGCATCGGCGCTCTCCCTTTGCGGCGGACAGTGGACGAACCGGCGCTCGCGGTCGCTCCGCGACAGCGGCGGCGAAGACGCTCGGTGCCGGCCATCAGACGCGCGTCGGGGCTCGTCGCCCCGGGTTGGCCCGCTCGGCGGCACGCCCCCTATCTTGCGACGATGGCCCGATTTCGCCACGCCTACCCCTGGCTCGCCCTGCTCCTGGGCCTGGCCGTCCCCGTGGGGGGGGCGGCCCAGGAGGCGCCATTCCCGGGTCGCTCGCCGGACCCCTGTGCGGGAGAGCCGACGGAGGCCAGCGGCTCGGCGGATCTCTACTGCATGGTGCTCACCGCGCCGGTCACGCTGGGCCGGGACATCCGGGCCCGGGTGGATCTGCGCTTCGCGCCCTCTCCCTTTACGGTGGCCGTGAACGTGGATGGTCACGTGCGCTACCGGGCCACGCTGGAGGTCGCGGGGCTCCCGGGTCCGCAGGAACTGGGCGCAGCTCCGGACGGCCGGGCATACACGACCTATGTGGCCTGGCTCACCACGCCGACGTTCTACCCGGAGGTTCGCCTGGGCCCGGTCGGGAATGGCCGCACCGACCTGGGCGTGATCGACCTGGACAAGTTCGTGCTGTTGGTGAGCGCGGAGCCGGCGGCTGACCTGCCCGAGCGCACGGGGAGACTGGTCCTGCGTGGACAATCTCCCTCCACGCGCATGTATCCCGCCGACATGATGGAGTACCTCGTAGGGGCGGGTGGCATCGATGTAGGGAAGGACCCCGGTGGGATGACGGGGATGGACGGGATGCACCACACGCACACCGGCGGGGACGGATGGTTGCGCCCCCCGATGCCGGCTGGGATCACCATGCTGCCCGCGCTCATGGAGTTGGAGGCGCCGGATGCGACTCCGTTCCTGCCGAGCGTGAACGATCCCGAACGCGTGCCGTGGGTGCGCCCCCGTGAGTTGGTCCGTCTGGCGGACGGGGACACGCTGGAGTTGACGGCCACCTATGTGCGGCGGCGCCTGCGCGGTGGCACCCACATCGTGTATGGGTTCAATGGCCAGATCCCGGGGCCGCTCATCCAGGTGGATGAAGCGGCCACCGTCACGGTGCGGTTCAGCAACCGCATCGACTGGCCGACCACGGTCCACTGGCACGGCATCCGTATCGACAACGCGTCCGATGGCGTCCCCCATGTGACGCAGGAGCTCGTGCCGCCCGGCGGAGACTTCACGTACACCATCCACGTGCCCGACCCGGGCATCTACTGGTATCACCCCCATCACCGGGAGGACCTGCTCAAGGACCTGGGGCTTGCAGGCAACCTCATGGTGCGCCCGGCCCGGGCCGACTACTTCGCACCGGCGCACCGCGAGGAAGTGGTCGTGCTGGACGACGTGTTGATGAACGGCGATGCCCTCGTGCCCTTCGGGAGGGAGCGCGCCA
This sequence comes from Gemmatimonadota bacterium, assembly GCA_041390105.1. NCBI lineage: Bacteria > Pseudomonadati > Gemmatimonadota > Gemmatimonadota bacterium. The sequence goes on along the minus strand of JAWKQO010000006.1, from coordinate 64,123 downwards.
ACGATGCGCTCATGGGGCGCTTCGGCAACGTGTTTCTGCTCAATGGCGAGCCCGACTACCGTCTCACCGTGGAGCGGGGGGAAGTGGTGCGCTTCTTCCTCACCAACGTGTCCAACACCCGCACGTTCAATCTCTCGTTCGGGGGCGCGCCCATGAAGGTCGTGGGCTCCGACATCGGGCTCTACGAGCGCGAGGCCTGGTCCGAGAGCGTGGTGCTGGCTCCGGCCGAGCGGGCCATCGTGCACGTGCGCTTCCCCCAAACCGGGACTCTTCCGCTCGAGAATCGCGTCACGGGCATGGACCACCTGGGTGGCCGCTTCTTCGCGGAGGTGGACACGCTCGGCGCGGTCACGGTGGCGGAGGGCAACGCCACCCCCGATCTGACGGGCGTGTTCGGAGCGCTTCGGGAGCACCTGTTCGTGCAGGAAGACATCGACCGCTACCGCTCCGCGTTCGACCGGCCCGTCGACCATGAGCTGGTCATGACCATGGAGCGACAGGACCTGCCGTTCGTGGTGGAGCGGCTGATGCGGGTGGATTCAGCCTATTTCCACCCGATCGAGTGGTCCGGGACCATGCCGATGATGAACTGGAACGCCACCGCAGCGGAGGTGCGCTGGATCCTGCGGGATCCGGTGACGGGGCGTGAAGGGATGGACATCGGCTGGGACTTTCCCCTGGGGGAGGTCCGGAAGATCCGGGTGACCAACGAGCGGCGCTCCTTCCACGCCATGCAGCACCCCCTGCACATCCACGGGCAGCGCTTTCTGGTACTCTCGGTGAACGGGATGCCGAACGAGAATCTCGTGTGGAAGGACACGGTCCTGGTTCCGGTCGGTGCCACCGTGGATCTGCTGCTGGAGCTGTCCAACCCAGGGGATTGGATGATGCATTGCCACATCTCCGAGCACTTGGAGTCCGGGATGCACAGCGTCTTCCGGGTCAGGTAGGTGCGGCTCGCCTTGCCGCCACGCTACATTGGCCGCCCTTCACCCGCAGCCTGAGGACCCTGCCATGACCCGCCTCACCCGTAGCCTCGCCGCAGGGCTTTTGATTGGTGTGTGTGCAGCCCCGTTGGCTGCCCAACGGCAGTTCTCGGAGCAGATGCGCCCCTACATCGCGGTGGAGGCGCCCGTGGTCGCGATCACCAACGTGACGGTCATCGACGGGACCGGAGCGCCCGCGCGCCGTGGGCAGACCGTGGTGCTGGAGGGCAGGCGGATCGCAGCGCTCGGGCCGGCCGGCTCCGTGCGGGTGCCCTCGGGCGCGCACACCGTGGACGGTTCGGGCCACACCCTGATTCCGGGCATGATGGGACTGCACGACCATCTGTACTACACGGCCGCCGGGGGACGGGGCGCTACGCTGGTCTACAGCGCACCTCGCCTCTACCTCGGCTCGGGGGTCACGACGGTTCGGACCACGGGAAGCAGGGCGCCCTATTCCGAGCTCAACATGAAGGCGGAGATCGAGCGTGGGAATTGGCCGGGGCCACGCATCCACATCACCGCGCCGTACATCACGGGTGGTGACGGCATCACCACGATGACGCTCATCGACACGCCCGAAGAGGCGCGCCGATTTGTTCGGTACTGGTCGGACGAGGGGGCCACGTGGCTCAAAGCGTACACCAACATCGGATACGAGCAGTTCCAGGCCGCCATCGACGAGGCCCACAAGCTCGGAATGAAGGTCACCGGCCATATCTGCTCGATCAGCTTCACCGAAGCGGTGGGTCTCGGTATCGACAACATCGAGCACGGACTCTTCACGAACTCGGACTACGACCCGAGCAAGAAGCAGAGCGAGTGTCCGATGACGTTCATGCAGCACGCCGTCAATGTAGACATCGATGGACCGGAGGTAGCGAATACGTTCCGGCTCATGATCGACCACAACGTGCCCATGACGTCGACGCTGGCGGTCTACGAGCTGTTCGTGCCGAACCGACCCACGAAGGATCCCCGTGCGCTGGAGGCCATGGCTCCCGAAGTGCGCACGGACTACCTGAAGGCGCGCGAGCAGATCGATTCCAGCCCCAACGCGGCGTTTTCGCCAGAGGCCTTCCAGAAGGCCATGGCCTACGAGCGCAAGTTCGTGGCGATGGGGGGACTGCTGGCAGCGGGCGTCGATCCGACCGGGAACGGTGGGGCGCTTCCCGGCTACGGCGATCAGCGCAACTTCGAGCTCCTGCGTGAAGCGGGCTTCAGCCCGGAGGAGGCGGTTCAGATCATGAGCCTCAACGGCGCCAGGATCCTGGGCGTGGACGGTGAGCTGGGTTCGATCGAGGCGGGCAAGACGGCTGATCTCGTGTTGATTCGCGGCGACCTCACCGGCGACCCGGCCGTGATCAAGGACGTGGTCACGGTCTTCAAGGACGGGATTGGATTCGATTCGAAGAAGCTCCTGGACGACGTGAAGGGGCGCGTGGGGATCAGTTGAGGCGAGAGGTTTCCGGCCGACCGCTGCGTACCAATCCTCGATAGGACGACGAGATGACCCGGAGCGATCGGATGGTTCGGACGTCTCGGCCCGCGCTGGCCGCATGCCTCCTTCTCTCGGCGCTGACGGCCTGCGGCAGTGGGGAGCCCGAGGCCCCGATTGCACGCATGCCCAAGGTGTTGGTCATCGGGATCGACGGTGTGCGGCCAGACGTGCTGGCCGAGGTCGCCACACCCAACCTCGATGCACTGGCCGCCGAAGGGACGTTCACCGCCACCGCACGAACGGGGTTCCCCTCCGTGAGTGGTCCGGGGTGGTCCTCCCTGCTGACCGGAGTCTGGTCCGACAAGCACGGCGTGACCGACAACGAGTTCGTGGGCAAGAACTACGGTGCGTATCCCGACTTTCTCACGCGTATCGAGCAGGTGCGGCCGGAGCTCTCGACGTTCGCCGTGGCGGACTGGTTGCCCCTGGTCTACGCTGACGATGGGCAGCCCACCCTGAGCGACGCCATCGACGTGAAGCACGTCCTGGACGGGTACAAAGTCGGCTGGCCGCAGGGAGATTCCGAAAGCGTGCGACTGACCATCGAGGCGCTCCAGAGCGGCGACCCCGATGCGCTGTTCGTGTACCTGGGCACACCCGACGAGGTCAGTCACGAGACCGGCGCGATCGGGGATGAGTACAGGGACGCAATCGTACTCGCGGACTCACAGGTTGGCGCGCTGGTGCGCGCCGTTCGCGACCGCAGGACCTACCCATCGGAGGATTGGCTGGTCTTGGTCAGCACGGATCACGGACGCCTGGTCACTGGAGGCCACGGCGGCGACACGCCCGAGGAGCGGACGATCTTCTATCTGGCGTCCGGGTCTTCAACTGTGAAGGGATCTCCGGTGGGTCAGGTCGAGATCGTCGACGTTGCGGTCACGGCGCTCGCCCACCTGGGCATCGAGACCGATCCGGCGTGGCAGCTGGACGGACACGTGGTCGGGTTGGCGGCGCACTAGGGTGGCCAGCGACTCCGTCCGGCCTGCGCTGACCGCGGCGTTCAGGACGGCAGTCGCTACCTAGCGCGTCCCGATTGCGTCCAGGATGTCCCCGACCACGTCGTTGAAGTAGGGGTCGAAGGCCGACGGGCTCGGTCCCTGTCGGACGATCACCACGTCGCGCGAAGGAATGATCATCGCGCGCTGGCCCATGTAGCCCGCCGCCCAGTACGCGTCGGCCGGCACTCGGCTCAGCGTTCCGCCTCGGTTCAACCAGAACAGCCCACCGTACCCTTCGGACGGATCCCCGGGCGCAGGTGTGGACACGAAATCGGTCCACCCTTCCGGCAGGATGCGTTCTCCGTTCCAGACGCCGTCCTGCAAGTGCAGCAGGCCGAAGCGGGCCCAGTCGCGCGACCCCCCGTAGTCGAAGCCGGTGATGATGAAGTTCCCGTACACATCGGTCTCCAGCACCATGCTGCGCATGCCGATGCGTTGGAAGAGCGTCCGCGTGGGAAACGTCAGCCAGTCCTCGCCTCGATCCTCGAGCACGGCCCGCGCGGCGGCCATCAAGTTGAGCGGGTCCGAGTTCCGGTAGCGCCACACCTGACCCGGCGGGAACCGCAGCGGCTGGTCCATCGAGTGGACCGCCACGTCCACCGCGTCGAAGTAGATACGGAAGTGCTCGTTGGCCGCCGTGTAGGAGCGGTCGGGCAGGAGGCCGAAGTTGTCGAAATCCAGCCCGCTCGACATGTGCAGGAGGTCGCGCACCCGGATCTCACGACGGGGGTCGAGCTCTCCTTCCCACAGCGCGATGGGCGGGCGGTCGTCGAGCCCGTAGGCCCCCGACGCCACCATCACCCCCGTCAGCGCGGCGGCGATGGACTTGCCCATCGACCAGCTGAGTTGCGGCGTGTAGGGCCCCCAGCCTTCGGTGTAGCGCTCGGCGACGATCTTTCCCCGATACACCACTACGAGCCCTCGCGTGTTCTGGGGCACCTCGAGGGCGGGGTCGTCGAAGGCGCGCAGCAACGCACGGTCCAAGCGTTCCTGGTCGACCTCCGGGAAGCTGCCCTCGGCGTTCCGGTCGCCAGTCGGCCACTGCTGAGTGGACGGGTCGGGGAGTACCGGGAGCGCGACCGGAGTGAACGCAACGCGCTCGTTCCCCTCCGGCAGGATGGCGCAGCCCTGATCGCCACTGTAGCGGGCCGACCGGGAACCGATCCCGGGCTGGCTCACCGTGGCGACATGGCGAGCCTCGTCTACGCCGAAGGTGTAGTCTGCGCCCCACCGGAACGCTGGGAAGCGGGAGATGTCTTCGGCGATTACGGCCTCGGCCGTGCGGCTGTGGTCTCGACCCACGACCCAGAGGCCGGCGCACAGATGGTGCGCGTTCAGGCCGAGCGCGTACCAGGATGCGAGGCTGTCGGCGAGGGTGGAGGAAGCCGTGACGGCGGTCTCGGCGATGACGGGGGTGCGTTCGCCGGGAGGGGGCGCGCAGGCCGCGAGCAGGATCAGGGCCGCAGAGCGCGTGCTGAAGGAGAAGCTCGGGCGTCGGCCCGCGAGGCACGTGGGCGGGGCCATGCGGCGCTCCTTGGGTGAGGACTCGAAACGACGGAGTCGGGTCCTGCAGAGCGTAGGGGCTGGCCGTGCCGGCGGCCAGCCCCGGGGGTGGCCCTTGCCGACCACTCGGAGCCGCTGCGCCTCCGCACCTCGACGGGCTCCGACGGTGGTCCCTGCAGCACGGCCACCAGTTGGGATCGCGAGCATCACGGGGATCATTCCGTCCGGATGATCCCTCCCGGGGCCCGATCCGCTACTCCACTGCGAGCGCTCTCGACGGTCGGGGCGCGCCCACCCGCAGGACGGACGAGCGATGATCGACCTCCGGACCGTGCGTCAGAGGGGCCCACGACTCTGGGCAGCGCTGGCGGTGCTGTGCATGGCTCCCGCGGGCGCGGGCGCGCAGCAGCCCGGGGGCCTCGGCGTCCGTACCTCGCTCTCGCAGAACGAGGCCGTGCCGGTGGATGCCGGCATCGAGATCACCTTCGATCGGGTGCTGGAGCGTCCAGCAGAACGCGTGGCGGTGTTCATCGACCGGACCGACGTCACCGGCCTGTTCCGTCGCCTGCCGCAAGCCATGCGCTACGAGCGCGGCGTCATCACGCTGCCGCGCGGGCGTCACGAGTTGGTGGTCTATCTGGTGGAGACTGCGTCCGACCGCTGGACGGAGGTGCTGCGCCAGCCCTTCCAGACCCTGGGGCGGCTCGGCTTCACGTCGGGCAAGACCGATCCCTCGTTGACCGCTGCCTACGTCTCGCGCTTGACGGAAGAATACGAGCCCGAGGCCGCCGCCCCCGGCGCGGCATCGGAGAACATCGATCTACAATTCCGCATCTCCAGCGAGCACGTCCGTCAGGACCTACGCATGTCGAGTCAACTGGCGCTGGTCGGTGCCTCGAAGCAGGAAAAGGCACTCCGCTTCTATCAGCGGGGCGAGGACGCGCCCCGGGTGGACCTCTCGTCCTACCTGCTGCAGGCCGCGAACGGGCCCGTGCAACTCTCGGTGGGGCATGTCTCGGCGGGGGACCAGCGACATCTGGTCAATCGCTTCTCCAGCCGTGGCGCGACGCTTGCCCTTCAGCCCAGCAGCCGCATCGGTGTCTCGGTAGCCGCGCTCGGCGGCAGCAACGAGGTGGGCTGGGACCACCTGATTGCGCTCGACGACGGCGGCCACCGACTGGTCACGGGTGCGGTGGGAGTGGAGGCGCTCTCCACGCCGGGAGCGCTACGCCTCGAGTTGACGGGGCTCACCGGCTCGGTGCGTCCGCAGTCCGGGTTCAACCAAGGCGTGGTCAACGACTCGGAAGAGAGTCGGGGCGTGGCCCTGCGTGTCACGGCCCAAGCGCTCAGCCGACGGCTGCGCCTGGACGCCGGCCTCGCATCCAGCACCTTCGACAGTCCCGACGACCCCACGCTGTCCCAGGGGTTCGAGGTGGTGGATGTGCGCGAAGAGACGTCCAGGGCTCGCTACCTGGAGGCATCGCTCGACGCGCTGCGTGACCTCAAGCTCTCGTCCACGCGCTCGGTGCGTCTGACGCTGGGATTCCGTCATGAGCGCGTCGACCCGCTCTATCGGAGCTTGGGCGCCTACGCGCAGGCTGACCGGCTCCAGAACCAGTACGACGTGAGCGGCGATGTCGGCGGCGTCACGCTGCAGGCCAACTACGGTGAGTCCCGCAACAACCTGGACGACATCGCGTCCATCCTGACGTCCCGCACCGAGCGCTCACAGGTCAACGTCGGCGTGCCGCTGGCCCGGGTGCTCGGGTCCACGACCCGCTGGCTGCCTGCCCTTCAGTTTCGTACGGATCGGACGCACCAGCACGCGGACGACCTGCCCACCGACGGAGGCTTCAGCGCCTCCCACGCCCCGGATCAGGTCAGCCTCAACCAGTCGGCTCAGGCCGATTGGCGCTTGGGCCGAGTGACGCTGGGCTACCAGTGGAACCGCTCGCAGCAGGACAACCGGCAGGTGGGACGCGAGAACGCAGATCTGACGGTGACCCGCAACAGCGCCAATCTACGCATGAGCCCGCATCGGAAGCTGAACCTCTCCGTGGAGCTCGGCCTGGAGGCGTCGGAAAACCTCGAGCGAGACGAAACGGATGAGACCACTCGCTGGGGGGCGAGCCTGCAGTGGCAGGTCTTCGACCGCAGCCAGTTCAGCGTGCGTTTCTCGGATACCTCCACCGAGAATCTGCTGCTCACACGACGCAGGCTCAACAATCAGGTCGATGCACAGTGGTCCTCGGTCCTCCCGTACCTGAGCCGCCTGCAGGGACAGTACTTCCTGCGCTACACGCGCAGCGAGATGGAGTCGTCGGACGCGACCTTCGGCCAGGACGATCGCCGCACCGCCTGGTGGGTCGATCTGGGCCTCAACTTCACGTTCTTCTAGGAGCCCGGGGCCCATGCGTGCGACACTGCTCTTGTTCTTCGCCCACCTGGCCACGGCGCCGCTCGCCGCCCAGATCGAGCGCAATCCAACGGGCGTGAACGTCAATGCCGCTGGACCCACCACCGTGTTCATCACGTTCGGAAATCTGGACGGTTACGTGCCGGTCGAGGCCCTGTGGTGTGGTGAACTCGTCCCGGCGTCGCCGGACGTGGGCGAGAAATGCGATCCCTCCACCATCTTCGGTGCACTGCCGATCCGCTTCGACCGGAGCCGCTTCAGTGGGCAGGACGCCTTCTCGGACATCATGTCGATCCCGGCCTCGGTAGCTCGGCGGGCCTATCAGGCCGCCGAGGCCGGCGCCGACTCACGCTTCTTCTACGTGCGTCGCTTTGCGGATCCCAGCGGTCTGGGACCGGACCAATACGTGACGGTGACCTGCCGCATGAGTGCCGGCGGGGCCCGCACGCCACTGGCGCTGTTCGACGTTCAGGTGCGCTTCGGCGGAGACGATCCGGTACTGGCCGTGCGAGCGGGCGACCCGCCCCCGCCGTTGGAGGCGCACATCGCCTACAACGGCACCGGCCGACTGGTGGGTCGCTGGGAGGTGGTTCTCCCGGGAGAGGAGCCCCCCACGCTGGACGACCTGCTCACGGAGGGCACGCTCCCTGCCGAGTTGCGAGGCACCCAGCGGCGCTTCACGGAGCTCGAACGCTTCAACGTCTTCTTGCCGCCTACCGGTGAGGTCGTGCTCCCCGGGCCCGACCCCGCGACGCTGCCCGTGGACGTGGATGGGCTCTACCAGGTGCTGCTCCGCATCGAGGCATCCGACGACAAGGAAGGCGACGTCGATCTCGCTGCGGTGGGAGCAGGACCCGGGATTCTCGCGACAGGCGCGGTGGCCGGGTTCCCGATGCCGGTGCTTCGCTACTTCGTCGGCGACGCCGGTGCGGCAGCCGTGGGCGGCACCAGCCTGCGTCTCCTGGATCCCGCGGCCGATGCGCACCTCGAAGGGCGCCCGCTCGTCTTCAGCTGGAGCCAGGTCGCCGCTGCGGTGCTGTACCGCTTGGAGGTGCGGGACGCCGGAGGGCAGGGCGTGCTCAAGGCGGTGCTGCAGGCCGGGGTGGCGTCGTACGCGGCACCGCCCTTCCTGGTGGCCGAGCACGCGGGCGGTCGGCTGGAGTGGAGGGTGCAGGCCCTGGACGCGGACGGCGACGTGGTGCAGGAGACCCCGTGGCGACAACTCGATGTGGAGGGAGCATGAAACGCGTCGGTGGAGCCCTGGCCCTGGCCGGACTGGTATGGGTGGCCGCAGCCGCGCCGTTGGTCGCACAACGCGGCCCAGACATGGAACAAATCGTGCGCCAACTCCTGGCGCAGAAGCTGAGCGCCGACGCCGCCGCGCGCACGCTCGTGAGCGAGTACCGCCAAACCCCCGAGCAGGCGGTGCACGCGATGGTGCGCGGCGGCTTCGCCAAGCGCCCCACGGCAGTGGCTGCGCTGCGCTCCCTCGAAATGAAACCGACGGACGCCGTGCAGACCTTCAAGGCCGTCGGCTACTCGGCCGGTGAGGTGCAGGACGTGCTGGCTGAAACCGGGAGGCTGGTGGAGCTCTCCTGCATCGACCGGGACGGATATCCGGCGCCTTGCGGAAACCCCGGGGGCAGCGCCGCCACGGCCATGGGTGCCGTAGCGGTGACGCCCGCGTCGCAGTCCTACACCGACTCCATCGTGACGCTGGAGAGCAGCAACATCCCGCAGGTGCAGGTGCTCCTCGCCGGGCAGCCACTTCCGATCCTGGAGATGACCTCCACGCGCGTTCGGGCGCGCCTGCCTTCGTCTCCCGTGACGGCTGCGCTCAGCCTGCGTCGCGTGTCCGATGGTGTGGAAGGCGTCGTCGTGCCTCTGTACACCGTGAGCCAGTGGGAGGCGCCCTTGAACTGGGTCCTCCTGGCCACCGAGGCTTTGAGCGGAGCGGTTGAAGACGCTCAGTACTGGATCAGCGGCGCGCGCATCGAAGTACCCACCTGCATCGTCAACGGCCCGATCGCCGTGGCGGGCCCCGGAGTACTCCGGAGCTCGACCGGCTTCCAAGGACGCGTACGGCAACGGCTGGAGGCTGCGGGCGCGCCCGCGACGTTGGCGCAAGCCTGGGACGGAGCCTTTCGCAATGCGTGGCACGCCTGGGCATCGCAGACCACGATCCCTGGACTGCCATGGTACCCGGACTTCGCACTCTACCCGGGCGACCAGGCACCTCCGACGGCCAACGTGCCCACACCCGTGAGCGCACTGATCTCGGCAGGGACGATCGAGATGCAGCAGGAGCCGTTGAAAGTGCGCCTGCAGCAGGCCCTCGGCGCCGTTTCCAAGACGCAAGAAGCCGAGGGCCCGCTGACGCTGTTCGCGGGCGGACTGGGCGCGCGTTTCCTGGCCTGGTCCACCAAGGCATTGGTACTGAACGTGTTGGGCAGCGGACCTGTGCCGTCGCGCAGCGGCGCACCCGGCGCGGTTCCCGTGGGTCCGGTGCAGAGCGGCATGTGCTCGGGGCAGAACGTGATTCCAGCGTTCCCTTTCTGAGCTCTCCGGGGCGCGCCGCCTGCCGCGCCAGCCCTCTGATCAACCAGGAGGCGCTTCGCTCAGCGCTTGCCAGCGAGCAGCCTCGGTCTGGTTGCCCAACCCCTCGTAGAAGAGCGCGAGGGACCGCGCGGTCGCGCGGGTTTCCACCCCGCCGTCCTCGAGACTCTTCGCGGCCTCGTAGACGTCGAGTAGCAGTGGCTCGGCCTCGCTGGTACGCCTCTGGTCCGCCAGGCTCAGGGCAAGCCCGCGCCGCGCGTTCAGCACCCTGGGATGCGTGGGCGGGAAGATCGCCTCCAGGGAGCGGAGTGACTCACGGTAGAGCGCCTCTGCTCGGAGTGCATCGCCCTGGCGCCGGCGCAAGTCGGCGAGGGTGCCGGTGGTGACGGCCGTGCCAGGATGATCCGGGCCGTTCGCACTCAGTTCCAGATCACGCGCCTCCACGATCAGCGAATCGGCGCCCGCCAGATCGCCCAGCTTCATCCGGAATGCGCCGTAGTCGTGCAGTGCGATCGCGAGGCTAGGGTCCGCGGCTCCGCGCCCTCGCCGCGAGTGGTCGATGGCCTCGCGGTACAGTGAATCAGCTTCCACTGCCCTTCCCTTGGCCTCCAGAACACTCGCCAGGGTCTTGATCGTCCCGCCGATCTCCGGGTAGTCCGGTCCCAGCGCCCGACGCATCGCCTCGATCGCCTCGCGAAGCAAGGGCTCGGCCTCGTCATATCGTTCGGCCCGGTTCAGGATCAACGCCAGGTTCTGCGAGATGACAGCCACATTGGGGTGGTCTGGCCCCAGGGCGGCTCGATTCATCTCGAGTGACTGACGCATGGTCTCGGCTGCCCGATCGACTTTGCCCTGCCGGTACTGCAGAGCCCCGAGAAGATTGAGATCGTCGGCGATCTTCAGCGAGTCTTCCAGCACGTGGCGCCGTACCTCGATCGCGGCCTGGAGCATGGTTTCGGCCTCCGGCAACCGGTCCTGCGTGACCAGCGCGGCCGCCAGCTGCACGCGCAACTGCGCCACCTCTGCCGAGCGCTCTCCATGAAGGGCCACCATCCGGGGGATGGCTAGACGGTACGTCTCTTCTGCCGCGGCGGCGTCGCCCGACATCTGGAGGACGCGTGCCAGGTCTCCGAGTGCTTTGGTCACCTCCGGGCTCTGCTCGCCCTTGGTGACGCGGTATCCCGCGACGGAGGCGTTCATGAGTGCGAGTGCGGGATCGTACAGGCCCAGACCCTCGTGCACCGCACCGAGCACGTTCTGCATGCGTGCCTTGAGCTCCGGCTGGTCGGCCAGATCCGTGTCCAGCCGATCCACGGCGCGATCCAGAAAGGCCTGGATGCGTAACGTATCCAGGCGCTCGCTGGAGCGCTGAAAGGGATTGGCCGCGTTGAACAGGTTGACCAGAAACCCGCTCACGGACTCGGCCAGGTCGCGCTCGGCACGGGCCACCTGCGCTTGGTGCAGGGCGACGCCAAGGCCGCCCACCAGCCCCATCACGGCCGCCGTACCGGCGACGACCGCGATGCGGTTCCGGCCCACGAACTTTCGTGCGCGATAGGCGAAGGAGGGGGCGCGCGCGGTGATGGGCTGCCCGGTCCGGAAGCGCGTGAGATCCTCCAGAAGGGCAGCGGCGGTGGGATACCTCTGCTCTGCCTCCGGGCGGAGCGCTTTCAGGACGATCGTGTCGAGATCGCCCTTCAGTTGACGGCGGAGGCGCGGTGGGTCACTGTCGCGCAGCCCCGCCACTTCGACGGTGGTCGCCGCAGTCGAGGGAGTGGGCAGGCCGGACCCCGACGGCCGCGTCCCCACCAGCAGATGGTGGAGCATGACGCCTAGGGCATACACGTCCGCGGCGGTCGAGAGAGCCTCACCGCGGAGTTGTTCCGGAGCCGCGTACTCGGGCGTGAGCAGCCGTTGATCGAGACGCGTGAGCGGGTCGTCCGCGGTGGACTCCTCGGACTCCATCAGCTTCGCGATGCCGAAGTCCAGTAGTTTGACCTCTTGCTCGTCGGTGACCAGCACGTTGGAGGGCTTGAGATCGCGGTGGATCACGAGCTTGCGGTGCGCGTACTCGACCGCCGCCACCACCTGCTCGAACAGGCGCAGCCGGGCGGGAATGGACAGTCGCAGGCGGTCGCAGTACGTGTGGATGGGCTCCCCTCGTACCAGCTCCATGGCCAGGAAGGGGAGTCCCGCCTCCGTGACCCCGGCGTCGTAGAGTCGCGCGATGTGCGGGTGCTCGAGGCCTGCCAGGATCTGCCGCTCTCGTCCGAAGCGGCGGACGATGTCCGCTCGACTTCCGGCGGCGAGCACCAGTTTGAGCGCCACCTCGCGCGTGTACTGGCCGTCGTCCCGTTCGGCTCGGTACACCGTTCCCATGCCGCCCCGTCCGATCTCTTCCAGCACACGATAGGGGCCGGCCCGCTCGGGGACGGGTTCGCCAGGTGCTTCCTCATCCAAGAGGTCCAGCAGATCGTCGAAGGTCGCATCCAACACCGGGTCGCCCGCCGTGTCGGCGGCGAGCAGGCTCTGCACCTCGGCGCGGAGCTCCGAGTCCGCACCGGCCACGCGCTCGAGGAACGCAGTCCGGGCTTCTGGTGGCTGCTCCAGAGCATCCAGATACACGTCCTGGATCTGTTGCCAGCGGTCGGGCTCCATCGGCCTCGGCGCCTCCGTGGAGGGTGGTTGAGCGCTCCCTGGTCTCTAGCGGATCTGCGCTTCGAGGAGATCAGGCCTGGGCCATCTCGCGAGCCAGCCAAGCACGTGCCGCGCTCCAGTCGCGCTTGACGGTCGGCTCCGAGATCGCGAGCGCTTGCGCCGTTTCCTCGACGGACATGCCCGCAAAGAACCGGCATTCGACGACGCGCGCCTGACGCGGGCTCATCGCCTCCAGCTTCATCAACGCCGCGTCCAGCGCCAGGATCCGCTCGGGTTCCACGCTGACCGCATCCGTGCCGAGCGCACCTGCCACGGCTTCTTCGAGGGGAAGATCCACCTTGCCTCCGCCGCGCTTGAGGGTGCTGCGGCGCTCGGCTGCCCGCACCAGCACCTGCCGCATGGCGCGAGCGGCGACGCCCATGAAGTGGGAGCGCCCCTGCCAGGCCAACCCCTGCGACGGCAGCAGACGGAGATACGCCTCGTGCACCAGGGCAGTGGTGTTCAGCGTCTCTGAGGCTCGACCCCGACGAACGAGCCGGGCCAGGCCCCTCAACTCGTCATAGACCACGCGAAAGACGCGGTCGAACGCCTCGCCGTCGCCGGACGAAGCGGACTCGAGGAGACGCGTGACCTCCTCGGGCGGGGGTGGCCGGGATGTCATCGATGCGCTGCGAAGCGTGAGGGACGTCGAAGCTCGACCGTCTACAGAATAGGGGCCCAGGGGACGAGCGGCGAGCGCGCGAAGTTCAGACCCAGAGCCGTCCAGCGAGGAGCCTGGGCGCCCAGTCGCAGCCGGTACTCGTGCCAGGAGCGACGCGCTGGGGCCGACCAGCCCAGCTCGGCGACGCCGGCCAGCTTGGGAAACGCCATGTACTCGAAGTCCGAGAGGGTGCCCAAGGTCTCCGACCAGAGCGGTGCCTCGACCCCGACGACAGACTCGGCGGGGAGCCCTGCGAAGACCTCCGAGACCTCCCAGTCGTAGGCACGACGGACGTCCACGACGCCTGCCCACGTCAGACCCAGCACGGTCGTGACGTCGTACTTCATGTCCAGATAGAGCCGGTCGGCGGGCGAGAGCAGGACCTGGCTTCCAGAAGCGGCCGCGCGGAGCAGGTCCTCACGAAAGCGTGTGGCGGCCGCTGCGGTGGCCGTGTCATCGGCCGCCTCGCCATCCCGCCTCCAAAGGGGGCGCCACACCTGTACGATGGATCCGGGCCGCAGGGGTGCCGAAGCGACCTCGTCCCAGCCGACGAGTCGCTTGCCATGCGACGCAACGATCGCTTGTACGCGCTCGATGAAACCAGCGTACTCGTCGTCGCTGATGGTCCGGACCTCGTCGCCCCCCACGTGAAACCACGCACCGGTGGTGTGGGCGCTGATCTCACCGATCACGTCGTCCAGGAACTGGTACGTCACTTCCTTGGACGGGCACAGTGCGCTGAATCCCACCTCTGTGCCCGTGTACAGCGGTGGAGCCACGCCGTCGCAGTTCAACTCGGGGACCGAAGCGAGCGCGGCGTTGGTGTGCCCCGGCATGTCGATCTCCGGCACGATGGTGACGAAGTGCTCATCCGCATAGCGCACCAGAGCCGCGTATTCCGCGGTGGTGTAGAAACCGCCTCCACGACCTCCGACCTCCGTACTGGCGCCCTGCTCCGTGAGCGCGGGCCAACTCGGTATCTCGATGCGCCAACCCTGGTCGTCCGCCAGGTGCAGGTGCAGGCGGTTGAGCTTGTAGAGCGCCATCCAATCGATGAAGCGCTCTACATCCTCGGGCGGCAGGAAATGCCGTGAGACGTCGAGCATCGCTCCGCGCCAGGCGTAGCGCGGCCGATCCACGACGCGCAGGGCGGGCACGGGCAGAGGTCGCACATGGGCGGCGCTGTACTCGACCAGCGGCGGCAGGAGGTGTCGAAGGGTCTGTACACCGTAGAACAGCCCCGCGACGCCTCCACCCTGGATGACGATCTCATCTGGCGTGACGTTCAACGCGTAGCCTTCGCTCCCCAGCGAATCGGGAGCACCCTGCAACGTCAGGCGGATCCGCGGGGTGGCCCCGTCCGCGGGTGCGTCCACCACGGGTGGCTGCGTCTCGATGGTGTTCCCGATCAGTGCCGACAGGAGCTCGCCGATGCGGCGCACCTGGGCATCGCCGGCGTCGATCACAATCCAGGTGCTGTCGGACACCTGGACGGGCTCTCCCCCCGCACGCTCGACCGATAGGGGGTTGGGGATGATCGAATGGACGCTTCCCGGTGGCTCGCACGCGACCTGCAGGACCGATAGCGCGAAGACCGCGCCGGCGACCAACATTCGCGAGCGACTGTGGGCCGAGGAACGCCGTGCGGCCCGACGCCCTGCCATCAGGAGCTGCGCCGGCTGGTGTCGTCCTCTTCTGGCAGGGGGCGGTATAGCACCACCACGCGGCCGATCGTCTGCACAACCTCGGCGCCCTCGATCCGCTCCGCGATCTGGTCTCCGGTGTCGTAGGCGCTGTCCGGCGCGGTCTCCAACACCTTCACCTTGAGCAGCTCGCGGGTGTTGAACGCCTCGCGCAGGCTCTTCAACACGGCCGGAGTCAAGCCGCCAGCGCCTACGTGCTGGACGGGCTCCAGCCCGTGGGCCTGAGACCGCAGTTGTGCGCGTTCCTTGGACGTCAGCCGGGGTTCGGTCATGGGTTCGGTCGTAGGGGAAGGGCGTAGTCAGACCGGACGCTAGGCTGCGAGGGTCTGTTCGGCCAGGCCTGGGGGCCCCTCCGCCAGGTGGGGGGGAGGTGGCTCAGGGAGCGTCGGCTTGTCGTTGGTCGCGGATCCGCTTGCTGAGTGCATGCGGGTCCTCGTCGAGAAACGCGCGCGCCTGCGCGCGGATCGCCTCCTCCAGGTCCGCCCCGGTGAGGCAGGTGACGCGCCCGTTCGCGTCCGCGACGAAACCACCATCCAGGTCACACCACGGCTGCAGCGACCTTGGGTGATCGAGAGGGCTCACAGCCACTTCATGGATGCGAGAGACCGCCACGGTCGGTGATACCGCTCCGGTCAGGAGCGCGCGGGCCACGGCCCGGGCGAGCGCCAACGCATCGTCGACCGCGTCGGGTGCGGAAAGGGCCAGCTCCTTCAGGACGAGGTCGAAACAAGCCTCGACGTCTTCCGTGTCATCCGCGAGGGACAGACCGGCGAGCCGACGCAGATGGGGCGTGTCGTATCCGGCGACCAGCAGATCGGTTCCCCAGTCGATCAGGCAGAGTCCGCGCGGCTTACGGCCGGAGGCCAGCGCGTCATAGAGCGGATCGAGAGGGGACGGGTCGGGCGCCATGGTCGTCGCAGGGTTCAGGGCCCCGATGGTCGCTGGAGCCGACGCACTATGAGCCCAGGCGACGGCCCACACAAGCGTTCCCGGCTGGCCTTCCCCCTGGAGCTGGTGGTACCGTGGGGGGTGCGCAGCTCACCCGCAGATGGGGGACGTCCATGAGATGGCTTGCCCTGTGCCTGTTCGTCGGAGGCTCACTCGCCAGCTGCTCGACGCACTCTCGCGAGGACCAGAGTGCGGGGATGACGCGTGATACGCTTCCGGGCGGGATCCCTCGACTACGTTACGAACGGCTCGACACCGCCACCTCCCTGACACCGGACCTGAAGATCGGCTCGATCGAGGGCGGGCAGGCCACCGTGTTTGGCGCCGTGAAAGGGATCGAGGCCGACCGCTTGGGGAACATCTACATCCTGGATGGTCAGGCGTCCGAGATCCGCGTATTCGATCCCTCGGGTGTCTACCTTCGCACGATCGCGTCCCCGGGCGAAGGACCGGGTGAACTCACCGCGGCCAACGGCATGATCCTGATGGGAGACAGCCTTCTCTGGGTACAGGACCATGGCAAGTGGATGATGTTGGCGCTCAGCACGGACGGCCAGGAGCGCCGACGCGTCCCGATGGTTGTGCGTTCGTACGGCTACGCATGGACGGGCACGGTGGACGAACGAGGCCGTCATTGGAAGCCGGCGTCTCACTCGGACGTCGAGCCCGTGTTTCCGCCGCCAGAGGGGTTACAGACCACCACCTACCGTCGCTTTCTCAAGTGGTACGATCCGCCGAGCGAGGCTACAGACTCCGTGGACCTGGGGCCGATGGTGGTTCGGACCTACGTGATTTCGCGTGGGCGGGGCGCCGCCTACTGGCCGATCCCCCACGACCCCTTGGCCGCTGTGGTGGTCGATCCAGGGGGAGGTTTCTGGCGTTCCGACGATCTGGCGTACCGACTCGTCCGCTTGAGCGAATCTGGAGACACCACGCTCGTGGTCGAGGTCGGAGCTACGCAGCTACGGACGACCGCGGTGGATCGAGAGCGGTTCGTGGAGGGCGTGGCAGGCAGACGACCCGAAAGCCGCAGGGAGGCGGAGCAGGTCGCCGACTTCATCCCCGAGCTCAGGCCCTGGATCCTGGGCCTTGGCGTGGACGATCGTGGGCGGGTCTGGGTGGATCGTGTCATGAACTCCGAGACGGCGCATCACTATGACGTGTTCGAGCGCGATGGACGGCTGGTAGGATCGGTGGAGCTCGACGTGGGCCAGTTTGCCTACGTACCGATCCGCGTGCGGAGCGGGCACCTCT
This sequence comes from Gemmatimonadota bacterium, assembly GCA_041390105.1. Taxonomy (NCBI): domain Bacteria; kingdom Pseudomonadati; phylum Gemmatimonadota; species Gemmatimonadota bacterium. The sequence goes on along the minus strand of JAWKQO010000006.1, from coordinate 46,897 downwards.
ACTCGGTCGTCACCGACTCACTCGATGTCCAGTATGTGGTCCGCGTACCGCTGCCGCAGGCTTTCCGGACCGCTTCGTGAGGCCGCGCCTCAGAACAACAGGTGCAGTCGCAGCACGCCCCAACCGATGTGCCAGAGTCCGTAGTACATGACTCGGAAGGCGTACACCGTGACGAAGTCGTAGCGACGGAACAACTCCATCTGGATCAGGTTGAACGCCAGGATGTGGAGACCCGTGGTCCACTCGAACAGGGACGGCGCACTGCCCGCGGCGGCCAGCCGCACCTGGTAGAGCGGCTCCAAGGTGGCGGTGATTCCCAAGGACACGCCCAGCAGAGTGGAGCGGGTGACTCGCCCGCGCAGGGGGGCGAGCGCCCCCAGCAGCACGGCCAGGGGCAGCACGTGGAACAGCGCCTCCACCACGAAGGCGATGGCCGGGTAGAACGCCAGTGCCACTGGTACCGGCACATTGGTATCCTCGGGGAACCGTCCCACCAGGTCGAGGACGATCGCCACCGCGGTCATGGTGCTCGCGAGCCCCAGAACGAGAGGCCACCGCCGCGGATGGGCGCTGTGGCGGTACAGCCTGAGCCATCCCGCCAGTTCGAGGTACCGGAGCGCCAAAAGCGCGCCTCCGACACAGACGACGACAACGAGCAGGGGAGGCACGTCGCCGAAGAAACGCGAGAACGACGCGTCGCCGGCGACGACCAGCGTGGCGCTCAGGCCGAGCACCGTGAGCGCGAGTCCACCGAAGACCCGCTGGGGCGAGACTCCGCGGCGTGGCTCGCCGCGGCTCATCCTACCGTTGTCGGAACGCGAACTCGGCGTAGGCCAGCTCCGTGGTGCCGAACCAGGCGAACGACGCGTCGCGGAAGCGCTTCCATTGCTCGTAGACCTCGCGATAGGTGGCGTCTGCTGCCGCGCTCTCCTCCAGCATCTCTTCGGTCGCGGCCTGGGCCACATTCATGATCTCAGGCGAGAACTGGCGGAGCTGGACGCCGCCCTGCACCAGTCGCGTCAGTGCCGCGGGATTGCGAGCGTCGTAGGCCGCCTGCAACTCCTGGCGCACGGCTTTGCAGGCCACCTGCAACGCGGCCTGGTAGTCAGAGGGCAGCGCATCCCAAGCCTGCCGGTTGATGACACAACTCACCTCCGGGCCCGGCTCCCACCAGCCCGGGTAGTAGTAGTAGGTGGCGGCGTCCTGCAGGCCCAGGCGCTCGTCGTCCGCCGGGCCCACCCACTCGGCTGCGTCGATGGCACCCCGTTCCAACGCCGCGAACAGCTCTCCCGCCGCGATGTTCTGGACACCGACACCGATGCGGTCCATCACCAGCCCACCGAGGCCCGGAATGCGCATCTTGAGGCCACGCAGGTCCGCGGCGGTGCTGATTTCGCGGCGGAACCAACCTCCCATCTGCGCGCCGGTGTTGCCCATCGAGAAGTTGATGATGTTGAAATCGCCGTAGATGCGCTGTATGAGCTCGAGGCCACCTCCCTCCATCAGCCAGGCGCTCTGCTGGCGGGCCGTGAACCCGAACGGCACACACGTGTCGAACGCCAGCGCCGGGTTCTTGCCCGTGTAGTAGTAGCTGGGCGTCTGCCCGCACTGCACCGATCCCTGTTGTACGGCGTCCATCACCTCCAACCCGGGCACGAGCTCGCCGGAGGGGTAGGGGCGCAGGGTGAAGCGACCTCCAGTCAGCTCGGAGAGATGGCGGGCAAAGGACTCCGCCGATCCCCAGAGGGTGTCGAGTGTGCGCGGATAGCTGGAGACCATCCGCCACTGCACGCGCTGACCGGTCTGCACGGCCGGCGCACCCTCGACCTCGCCGGATTCGTTCCCTCCGCACGCCGCCGCGCTGGCGGCGGCCAGACCCGCGGCGGCCCTGGTCACGAAGGCGCGGCGGCCCAAGCCCCCGGACGGACCTGCGACGGGCGTGTCGTCGTCCACGGCAGAGGGCGTGAGGCGGGGTGTGGGCGACTCGGTCATGGCGCGGTCCCGGGGAGAGGGGGCGTCGGAGGCCTCGTCCGAGAGGCCGCGGGAACGCTCATTCTGCGCGGGCAGCGGCGGTGGGGAAAGGGAAGCGGGGCCTACTCGGTCTCTTCTCCGCTGAAGCGGGCTATGAGGACCCACATCTGGTCGGTGATGCCATGCTCCACGCACAGGTCGCGCAAAGGACCCGGCTCCACGGGGACTGGCTCTGCCCGCAGCATGAGCACATCCACATCGATCTCCCCTCGGTCCGTTCCCCGCAGAATGAGCTGCTGCTCCCGCGAGAGGCCTTTTGTCAGGTCCGGAGGGAGTCGTCGGAGCGGAACCGGATCTCCCGCCGGCGGGGAGGGAATCGGAGCGTGAATCACCGGCTGCCCAGGTGCCAACCCTTGTCGGCTCTGGACCAACGGGACGAGGTCGCCGAAGGACGGAGTCGGTCGCAGGATTCCCGCGATCCCCTCCTCTTCACCTGCTGGGAATCGCCCAACCAGATCAGCGAGGTGGGTGGAGCCTCGCCACAGGGAGTAGCGTGCGTGGTGGTCTTGGGGTTCCGCCTCGGCGCCGGCGCTCACGCGTGGCTCAGTGCCTTTCGAGCGGAAACACACGTACCGACTCCACCTCGAGTTCGTCCGCCCACACACCGATGAATGCGTCCTCCGTGATGACGGGCTGCGGCAGGGGCCACAAGCCTGCGGGGACCAAGACCGTTCCTCCAAACACTCCATCGGGCGTGAACACGTCATAGGTCAAGTCGCCCGATAAAGTGCCCAGATTGCGCTGCACCCAGAGATAGCCGAGGTCATCGATGTGCAGCGCCTCGAACCAAGGCAGTGTCTCGGGGACGGCCATGCTCGCCCAGGCACGTTCCAACTCCGGAAGCTGCCCCTGTGTCCAGGACGCATTGCGTTGCTGATCCTTCCACGCCTCGATCCACTCCGCACGCACAGGGATCTCGGGAAGCGCACGGCGGACGACCTGCCGCAATGCGCCGCTGCCGTCGAAGATGTCGATCGAGTACACCGCGTTGTCACCGGTCGCGTAGCGGGGGTCGGCCATGCCGCCAGCGGCGACCGCCGAAAAGCGGGCGAACGGGGGGACGACCGAGAGCCGCCGATCGCCCTCCCCCTTGTACTCCTGCTCGATCCCCAGATACCAGCCCAAGAGAATGGGTGCGGCTCCGCCCGCCGGAATCAGCGCGGTGCCTTGATCGGGTCGATACAGGCCGACGGGGGAACCACCGCCGCGGAATCGGCCTACAAGGGCGAGCATCGATCGATCAGGTAGCGGGAACACCGGTTGTAGGCCCGTCCCTGACCCCAACGCGTTCGGCGCGGGAAAAGGGCTGGTTGTGACTAAGCTCCCGTCCGCGAGGAATGTGTGCATCCTCAACCGGTCGAAGGCGAGAATCGTGTCTGGAGGCACGACCGCCACCGCGAACGCCCGCTCGAACTCTCCAGGGCCCTGACCTGCCCCTCCCAAGGTGACGAGCCGTTCTCCGTTGCCTGAGTACACCCTGACCTCAGAGGCACCCGCGAGCGAGACCACGAGGCGGCCGTCGGGCGCCCGAGCGAGTCCGGCGACTTGCCAGAGTTGCTCCTCCTCGGGCGCTCCGGATCCGCCCAACACCAGCGCCGGATCGGGCCCGAGCCTCCATTCCTCGCCTTCGTGCCAGGCGGGCGCGACTGACGTGACGATGCGCACGCCGGCGCTGTCCTGAACCTCGAACGTCTCGGCCGGAGGGGCTTGGCCCCCGCACGCCGCAACGAGCAGGACGGAGCTGCTCAACGCCCGGCCCACGCAGTGCGTTGCCCTTCCGCCACCCATCCATGTCGAACCCATGTGACGCTCCTGCAGAAGGCGAACCGAGAGAGAAGTCAGCTGATGAACTCACGGCACGTCCACGGCCAGATGAATCCTCTCGCCGGGGCCTCCGCTCTGCTCCGCCTCGGTCCGTCCATTCACCCGGATGCGGGCCAAGGAAACTGCGCCCTCGACGCTGGAAGGAGTCGCCACCAGCGCGACGGTGACGCCGGAGAAGACCGAAGCACGCGCCGTCCAGGGACCGATCACATCCACCTCCATGGCCTCGCTCCCGAAGCTGTACGCCACGCGGCACTGATCGCAGCGGACCTCGAAGAGGATATTTCCGGGAGTGAGATCCGGGACCCCGGTTCCGCGCACCCGGGGTGTGATGCTGGAAAGCCCCGTGCTGAGCGTCAACCCTCCATGAGCGCGAAGGCCGCCCCCTGGGCGTCCTCACAGCCGGCTACACGCACGCCGAGGGGTGTACGACTGGGCTCCAATACAGTGCCTCCCTCTGCCAGAACCTGGCTTGCCGCCCGTTCGAGGTCGCCCACGCGAAAGCAGTACAGCCACTGCGTGTGGATGTGAGACTGCCGGGCTGCATCGGTGAAACCGCCGACCGGACCCGTGGGGGGATCCCATGTGAAGGGACGGTGGCGCAAACCGAGCTGAGCGAGGTCTTCCGACTCGCCCAACGTCCACCCGAAGAGGTCTGCATAGACCTCGCTTGCCTGTCGCTCGTCCGTGGAGTGAAGGAGGTGCCACGCCACCGGGTTTGGAGTCGAAGAGGAATGGGCTTGCCCTATCGCGAGGACCGCGCCGAACGGGTCGCGCACCGGGGCATGGCTTGTCCCGTCCGGATCATGGCGCACAGGGCCCAACCGGATTCCGCCCAGCTCGACGATGCGGGTGGCTACGCCTTCCGGGTCGGCCGTGGAGATGTGCCCCAGCCAATGGGGAGGGGCGCCACGGGCCGCGGCTGCTTCGGGGAGCGGTACCGACCGAACGGTGCCGGACCAGAACGAGGGACCGAATACGGCCTGGTAGAATGCACGAGCCGCTTCGACGTCGGTGGTACGGAGGTCGTAGCGGCAGAAGCGGGAGACGCACATCAGAACGCTTCGCTCTGATAGACCTCACCCTCCAGGTCGTCCAGGCACCGTTGCACATAGGCGCGGGCGTCTTGCACGGCTTGGTTGTACACCTGCGGACCGAGTGCCCCCAGGAAGAAGTCGACGAGCTGCGAGGCCCGGAAGGCGCTGATCGGCTCGTCCCACTCTTCCTGGAAAAAGCCCTGGGTCGCTTCGATCAGGCGTTGCCTGCGTGGATCGTCGAGGTCAATAGCCATGGCGAGCGAGTTGGGGTCGTCGGGCGAAGGAAGGGCTACCGGGGCCGCACGCGGCTCCGGCAGGACGCGAGACGGTGCGCCAGGCCACAGTAGGGCCGGGGCGGGGAGGCGGCCAGCGTTGCCCGGGGCGGTGCAGCCCCGCATCCTCGGAGGTCTACTCACTCGACGCTATCCACCCTGGCACCGGTGCTTCCATGTCCCGCTCCGTTTGCGCCATCGGTTTCGTGGCCCTGTGCGTGGTTGCTCCGCGCACAAGGGACCTGCAGGCCCAGCAGGCCGCAGCCAACCTGCCCGATCCGGCCGCCACCGAGGTCTGGGCTCCCGTTCCCCCCGTGGTGACGCCTGGTCCCTACGCGGGCATGGTCGCACCGCCGTCCGACGCGCTGCTCCTGTTCGATGGCACGGGCCTCGATGAATGGGTCTCTGCGGAGGACGGCTCGCCCGCCGGCTGGTCCGTCTCCAACGGCCTGCTCACCGTGGTGAAGTCTGCGGGGAGCATCCGAACCCGCCGCTCCTTCCGGAGCTATCAGCTGCACATCGAGTGGCGGATTCCCCAAGGGGTGACCGGAAGCGGGCAGGAGCGCGGCAACAGCGGCGTGTACCTGACGTTCACGGGTACGCCGCCGGGGGGATACGAGCTGCAGATCGTCGACTCCTACCGGAACGAGACCTACGTCAACGGGATGGCGGGCAGCTTGTACAAGCAGGCCATCCCTCTGGTGAACCCGTCGCGGCCTCCGGGGGAGTGGCAGACCTACGACGTCGTCTGGACAGCGCCATCGTTCGATGCTGCTGGGGCGTTGACGAGCCCTGCGCGAGCCACGGTGCTCTTCAATGGAGTCTTGGTGCAGAACGACTTCGAGTTGCGTGGCGAGACGGTCTACCGGGGTCAGCCGTCCTACCGTGCCCATGGCGCAGCCCCGATCATGCTCCAGGCCCACGGCGACCCGAGCCCGCCGATCAGCTTTCGCAACATCTGGCTGAGGGAGTTGCCCTAGGAGACCCTGGGTGCCCCAGCGCCGCGCGGCCCTAGGGCAGACGCACGCCCAGTCCGGCGGTCATGTAGAACGCGCGGTTCGTGACATCCAGCACGCCCTCGGCGGCGCCCGTGAGAGCCTGATTGAAGAGGGCGCTCAAGGTCAAAGACGTCTGCCCTGTCACGGGAATGCGGATCCCCAGACCCGCAATGGCTCCCACGTCCAGGTCATCGAGAGCGACCTCGATGAACCGGCAGTCTCGTGTCAGTGCCCCGATCGGCTGGAAATCCGGAAGCTGGCACTTGAACTCGATGGCAACTGCCGGGCCGAGCAAGAGGTGTGGGGCGATGCCCTCCGAGTTCGGAAGGAGATTGAGGCGAAGTAGCAGCGGGAACTCGAAGTAGTCGAAGTGCAGGCGCCCGAACTCGTCGCTGGTGTCGAAATCCACGCCCTTCTGCGCGTAGGTGGCACCAAGTTGGATCCCCATTCGATCGGAGATCGGGAGGTCCAGCTGGGCTCCGAAGCGCACACGCGTCACGTGCTGCACGTCGGGGAGCCGATCGCCCGTCGCTGTCGCGATGCTTGCGCCGGCGATGGCGCTGAGCGTGGTTTGGGCGTGAAGACAGACAGGTGTGGAGCAAGCGATCAAAACGGCAAACCAAAACGCCTTCCACATGGACGTTGCCATTCCTGATGCGGGTAGGACCTCCGGGCTCCGCGGTGCTGCAGCGGAGAGGATTCACGCCGAACCTATCGCGTGAGGGCTCCTGTGGGCTAGAGGGACGCCTGCACTGCGGTTCAGCGTCTGCGGGTTTGCAGCAGCAGCGCGCCGCCATTGCCCGCGAGCGTTCCGAACCGGATCGCTGCGTCGGTGGCATTGAGGACCTCCACCGACGCGAACTCGTCCAGACGCAGAGATCTGAGAAACGCGATCGGATTGCCCACATGGACGCCGTCGACGAACACCGCCAGGGGGTCGCAAAAGGGAACGCGCGAGTTGCGCGCCACTGAAGCCGGGGCCAGCCGCGCCACCGGTCTGTTCGACTCGACGCAAACTCCGCTGGCCACCTCGTCCACGGTCGAGAAGCGCCCCTCGCGCACGCGGATGCCCGGGAAGCGGTCTACCGCCTGACCCACGGTTTCTCCCCGTCTCCTGGATGCCTCGAGTTCCTCACCCTCGAGGACGTCGACGCGAGAGGTACGGGCCATGGACCGCCGTGGAGCGTCTCGCGTGCCCTGCACCGCCAGCGAGTCGAGTGGAATGGCGCGGGGCGGAGCCAGCAGACGGAGCTCCACCGCGACGTCTGGCGCCAAGTGCAACTCCGCCATCGGACTGCCGTAGCCCAGGCGTTCCAGCATGAGCAGGCGGTCGCCCGGTGCCAAGGTCAGGAGGAAACGTCCTTGTTGGTCCGTAAGGACGGACGTCCCGTCATCCGCTTCGATGGACGCACCAGAGATCGGCGCACCCGATTCGGCATCGACCAACTGCCCCTGCACACGACTGCGGCCCGCCAAGTCTGAAGTTGCCTGCTCTTCGATCACGACGATCTGCAACGGGGCTACGGCCTCCTGGGTGAGGTCCTGCCCGTGGACTCTGGCGGGGTGGCTGGTCCCCGCGAGGACTCCGGCGAGCAGGAGTCCGCCAACGAGATGTCGCGAGCAAGCGTTCAGGGTCGGAGGCCCGGGAGGAGGAAGTCGGTGCCGAAAGCCATTGATCGAGTGTACGCTCCTGCCGGAGCGCGGTTTCCCGGCGCCCCCGGCCCCGCGCCTGGGCTAGCCCAGGGCACGCCTGCCTGCCTCATGGGAAGGCGCGCCCTGAAGAACCTCGAAGCCCGCTCTCAAGGTGTAGCCCCGGTGCCGGTGCCCAACCACCTCGGCATCGCCAGGGCGCCATTCCCGGCCGAGTCCCATGCGGCCACCCGAACCCACGCCTGGCCGGTTGCATCGAAGGGGATGCGTAAGGTCTGCGATCCGAACGCTTCCAGATCTCGCGCCGACACGGTGGTCGTGCGGGTGGAATGGCCATCGCCGGTCACGACCTCGACAAAGTCCAGCGGGAACGTCCACGCCACGTCGACAACGGCGGTGGCCTGGGCACCGCTACCCTCATACCGCACGTTGGGGAGCAGAACCTCTCCTGACGTCACGAAGTAGTCACCGCTCCGCAAGGCACGAATGATCGGCGCGTAATCTCCCGGCTTCGGAAGCTCGGCCAAGCGCAGATAGGTGACGGGGCCGTTGGCGTAGATGTCATCCCCGGGCGCTTTCGAGTAGGTCTCCGTGATGGCCAACAGAGCCTTGGGGGCGCGGTTCTGGCCCACCAACCAGTTGTTCATGTCGTCGAGCAGGGGGATCACACGCTTCCCCGAAAGCCGCCTCTCCGATCGGTCCGATCCCATGCCCCAGCGCCAGCCCGCGCCGCGATAGCGGTCATTCAGGAACTGCGCCGTGCTCTTGATGGCATCAGGATAGCCCGTCGAGCCCTTGGTGCGCGGGTGGGGCATATACACCAGCATGTCCTCAGCCTCGATCATCGAGAGCATGTCGCCGACGCTGCCGATATGATAGACGCGGCCGTAGTCCGGCTCGGTGGTGACCAGCGGGGTTCCCGGAGCGCGCTCGTCCACGTAGTAGACCGGATGCGAGAAGAGAAGGTCCCAGTGTCCACCCAGCAGGTTGCTGTTCTCCATCTGCGCCATGACCATGAATTGATCATCGGAGTGTCGCTGCGCCCCTTCGAACAGCCAGCGTTGCTCCTCGAGTTGGGTTTCGTCCCGCGGCCGATCGACCGGTCCTGCGATATCGATTCCGGCGGAGCGAAGGACGTCGAAGTCGGGTAGGCGGGAGTCCATGCTGCCCGTGGCCATGAGCGTCCGACCCACATCCGTGTGGTAGTGGCTGCCCATCACCTTGTAGCCATCGAGTGCGCGGTACACGTCCTCGTGGGTGAAGGCGAGCGCCTGCTCGAAGGCGGAGTCGACCTGACCGAGCGTGGGGAGGAAGTAGGCAGCCATGTGCTGCTCCGTGCCCGGCGGCGCGCTGTAGAGAGACCAGTTGGCGCGGTAGCGTTCGATCACTTCTGCTTCGCCTTGCCGGATTCCGATGGCGAAGCGATCGGGGGCTTCTTTGCGATACCAGTTGTAGCCGACGTTCACCTCGACCTCGCGCGCCCAGAAGAACGTATGAGGGGGTGGGAAGGCGGCGATGGCCGCGCCGTTGGTCTCGCCAACCACCAGTCGGTTGGCCGCCCTCAGCACGACCCTGTCATCGTTGACGGGGCCGCGCAGGCCGTAGGCTTGTGTGCTGTGCGCGACGTCACGCCAGTACACTCGGCTTCCTTCATTGATCGGCAGTCCGGTCAGCCCGACATCATACTTGTAGGCGACGGAGGGCAGGTGGGTGGAAGCGACCGCCTCTACCCGGATCAGGCTGGTGCCGTCGTAGACGGTGAACACAAGGGATCCCCTGAACGAGCCCAGCTCCAGGCCACCGAACCAGACGCTTGCGCGCCGCCCTTCCGACCGGACAGCGCAGGTCGCGGAGCGGAAGGTAGCCCTGCCGCGACGGATCTCGTCGGGTGAGCGAGGGAGGCCAGGCTGATCTGCCACCCCCTCGGCGGGGGGTGGGTTGCCACCCATGGGGTTGCCGGAAGAGGGCGGTGTGCTCAGATCGAGCGGCGCATCCCAGAACACGTCCCACTTGTAGCGATCGATCACCTCTTGGGTGAGCTCGACGCCCAACTCACGTAGCGGAACGAGCTGCTGGTTACTGATGCGACGGAAGCCCTCCACTACTTCGAAGGAGACGCCCAGATCACGGCCCACGACCTGCCACCGACCCGACCTGGAGGCCAAGGCCAGTTCGACGATCCGGACGGTATCGTCCTGAGCAGCCAACGAGACACGCATTGGGCCATTCGTGCCAGTCCACTCCAGAGCGACGCCACCGTTCAGTGCTCGCAGGGAAATGGGACTGCCCTGCTCGTAGCGGCTCAGGTCGCAACTGCGTGGCGCGGGCTGCTGCCCCAGAACCCTCGTGGCGGGGGCCAGCGCAAGAACTCCGCTGAGGCACAGGCGCGCCAGACCGCGGAAGCGTCGGGTCATCGTTCCTTCCCGGGAGACGAGGGACCAGGGAGTGGCTGGGTAAGACTCCCTCGCCCTCGGGATGATGGCAAGCGTGCGGCGGGACGGAGCTAGGCGAGGGCCCGCCGGGCCGCCTCCGCGGAGGGGATGACCCGCAGGACCTCGAAGTCCACCAGATCCGACCAGGAAGCCATCCAGTCCTGAAGCGCAGCGGGATCGGACACCTCCATGATCTGGTAGCAGCGGCCGAGATCCTCCGTCACCCAACTGTCCACGTAGCGCAGCGCGGTGGGGATGCCGCGCCCGGTCTCGCGGACGCGTTGGTAGACGGCTCGGGCGTCACCATTCCGATAGGTCTCGATCAGGAGGACGAACACGCGGATGCTGCCTTCCTATGCGGACGACGAAGCGCCGGTTTGAGACGGTGCGTTCGCCTGCGCTTCGCACCAGTGGATTGTCTGGAGCAGCCCAATACCAGCGAGCGTAGCGATCAGCCCCGTCCCGAAGTGGGCCGAAAGGTGTGCCCCCTCGCCGCTCGATGGGTACACCCGAAACTCGAGCACGAGCGCGAGGGTCATGAAGCCCAGCCCTCCCACGACCAGTATCCACGCCATCCAGCGCGGGTCACCGCTCTTCATGGACCTTCCTCCTCGACCCCAGTGACTCGACGAAGTGTGTGCAGCCGCACGTACTCGATGCCCAACTCGTCACGCCGTACCCCGAGCACATAGTCCGTTCCGATCTCGAATACGATCAAGTCCTCGGGCATCTGGACGGTCGCGACTCGCTGGCCATCGGGCTCGAAGACGCTCCACCGGCCGCCTGCGCCCTGTGGGAGCGCGCCGGTCCAGAGATTGTCACTGGCGGGATCGTACGATTTGATCCAGACGCGATCCGCAGGATCGACGCGAAGCGCCGAATACACGGGTAGCGAGGGCCCTGGACCGAGTTCCGGAAGCGCTGAGGCATTGAGGCGGCTGATCGGGTCGTTGGCCCGGCGGACTTCCTCAGCCAACTGCTGCCACGCTGCTTGAGGGGGGACGAGGGTCGTGTCCGGCCAGCTGACCGAGCGCCGAGCGTCGGCTGCTGCGTCGAAGACCTCGAAGCGTGTCTCCGCGCCATCGGCCACGACGAATCCACTTCCGGAGCCAGCCGTGACAAACCGGGGGGAGAAGGGGTGGACACCGGACCCGCGCGCTGCTCGCCAGCGGCGGAGGCCCCCGACCCGCACCAACTCCCCCCGCTCAGCGCCATCGGGCGCGTAGTGCATCACGACCATGGTATCGGCGAACGGCTCCGTGCTCCACTTGCTCGGGTCCACCTGGATGCGGGCGATGGCGAACCCCCCGTCCGGCAGAGCCGCGACGAAGGCGTCGGGTGCGGCAGCGGACGGTCGCAGGGCGACCTCTCGGACAAGCCTGCCCTCGGAATCGAAGAACGTGACCCGTTGGTTCCCGGAGTCGAACACTCCGATGGTATCGCCCGAGTGCACCCACGCGGCCGCGAGACTTCCGATCTCTCCTGGGCCCTTCCCAGCGCCACCAGCCGTGCGGAGGTGCCGTCCGTTCGCGTCGAAGTAGGAGAGGGTCCCGGTCGTTGGTGAACCGACTACGATGCGGCCGTCGGACAGACGGTGGACGGACGAGACGCCGTCGAGATTGTACGCGGAGTCGCCGGCGACGGCCCCGATCTCCAGCCAGGGGACCGGGTCGACGTCCCACGCAGCACCCGCGCCCGAGTCCGTGTGTGGCGCGGTGTCGCCGCAGGCCGTGAGCGGGCCGAAGACGAGCAGCGCCGTGGGAGCGAGCCTGGCCGTCGGAGAGTGCGTCCTGCGCCGGGGTTTGAGCACATCGCCCAAGCTGTGACCCCACGGATGGCCCTGCAACTCACGGCAAGGGGCGGCACGCCCGGCCCCCGCACCCCGAGGAGGTGCCCTCTGGGGTGCGAGGGCCGTCTCGCGCGAAGGCGAAGTCACCGGCTCCCGCCATCCGCGTGCAGGTGACCGGTCAGCTGCTCATAGGTCCGCACCAGCTCGACAAAGCCATGGCGATAGCCCTCCAGATCTTCGCCCAGCCCGGAGTGTGCGAGTGACAGGACCTCCTCCACGGAGAGCGTTCCCCGGTACTCCGACTCCCGAAGGAGCATCCCGAAGCCGGCTACGGCGGAGGCAAAGCGGAGGTCCGGCGAAGCGCTCCGGACCGCATTGGCCTGCACGGGCTTCGTGATGAGCCGACTCTCGCGTCCGTCCGGGTCCTTGTAGCGGACCTTCACGAACGCCAGCTCGCCGTGGTCGGTGCGTCGGGGTACCGGGCCGAGCGACGCCTGGTACCGGAGGGGGTCGATCGTGGCCCCACCCGAGTCCGACACACTTCCCGTCGGCACGACCTCGTAGAGCGCCGTCACGGTGTGTCCCGCACCCAACTCGCCCGCGTCCTTCCTGTCGTCGTTGAAGTCCTGAGCGGCGAGCATGCGATTCTCGTATCCGATGAGCCGATACGAGTGTACCCGTGCCGGGTTGAACTCCACCTGGATCTTCACGTCCTTGGCGACGGTGAGAAGCGTTCCACCCATCTCGTGGACGAGCACCTTGCGGGCCTCGTCCAGGCCGTCGATGTAGGCATAGTTGCCGTTTCCGTGCTGGGCCATCTCCTGCATCTTCGAAGACTGAAGGTTGCCGGTGCCGAAGCCGAGCACGGTCAGGAACGTCCCCTCCCGACGACGGTCCTCGACGAGCCCCACCATGGCTGCGTCACTGCTCTCGCCCACATTGAAATCGCCGTCCGTGGCCAGGATGACACGGTTGTTGCCGCCACGGGTGAAGTGACGCTGTGCGACGTCGTAGGCGAGGCGCAGGCCCGCGCCGCCGGCGGTCGATCCGCCGGCTTCCAGGCGCTCGATCGCTTCCAGCACCAGGTGCCGGCGCGCGCCCGAAGTGGGCTCCAACACCAGCCCCGCGGCGCCAGCGTAGACGACGATCGCCACCCGGTCCTGTTCCCGCAGCTGGTCGACCAGCAGCCGCAGCGAGCGCTTCACAAGGGGTAGCTTGTCCGGCGACTGCATGGAGCCGGAGACGTCCAGCAGGAAGACCAGGTTATTGGGAGGGGCGTCAGACATGTCGATGGGCATGCTGGCAAGTCCGACGCGGAGAAGCTGACGTCCTTCACTCCACGGCGCCTCTCCGAGCTCGGTGGTGACGGCAATGGGTGCTTCACCACGGTGAGGTAGCTCGTACTCGTACGGGAAGTAGTTGACCATCTCCTCCACCTGGACGGCATCCACCGGAGGCAGCCGGCCCTCGTGCAGGAGAAAGCGTCGAATGTTGCTGTACGACGCTCGATCCACGTCGATGGAGAAGGTGGAGAGCGGGTTGTCAGCGGCCGACAGGAACCCGCTCTCGGAGATGTGGGCGTACTGCTCCCTGTCGAAGGGCTGGGGATCCCGGTGCCCGGCGCTGGAGGTCGTACTGCCCCAGCGCGCGGCGCCGGTGGGTGGAGTGGTGGGTGTGACACCGGGTACCCGGGGGGGCGCGGCGCTCGATGCTGGAGGCTGAAGGTTCGTCCAGCCTCTGGGATGCGCAGGTTGATTTGCCGGCGCAGCGGTAGTGGCGTCGGAGACGACCGCGGCCAGCGGTCGGCGGACCAGTTCGCCTGCCTTGCCCGTGACGACGATTTCGTCCAGCGCGATGATGGTCATGTCGAGCTGGAAGTCCGCCGTGGCGGATGCTTGGGCTGGGCGCCCCGAAAGCCCCAGGCGGGCGATGCCCGAGTCGTACCCGATGAGTTGGGCCACCACCTGAAGCTCCCGTGGGACCGTGAGCCCTTCCGGGAAGAGCAGGACGTAGCGTCCTTCCGCGTTGGTGAGAGTCCCGACCGCGGTTCCGGGAATGAAGACCTGGACACCCTGCAAAGGATGGCCGTTGGCCGCGTCCGTCACGCCCCCGCTGATGGTGAAGGGCTCGCCCGCAGCCATCAACCACTGGGTGGCCAGAGCGAGCACAGCGATTCTGCGAACTGCCCGCACGAGGGAATGCATGGGACTTCCTCCGGTTCGGGGACGGCGCCGACCGGGACGGACCCCGGGTTGGCTCACACCGCCTTCGACGAACCAGGCAGCGGGACTTGCACGGCGGCACGGTTCGCGCAGCCCCTGGCGGGCGGGCCCGAGAGGGGACCCTGTGCAAGATTCAGCGGTTCATACGTCGATGGAGTGTGGGTCGCTCAGAAGCGTCTCGCCGACGGCCAACCCAACCCACCGGGAGCGCGCGTGAAGACCGATTGGGAAGCGGTCTACCGGACCACCTACCGTGAGGTCGTGGGCTTTCTGGCGGGCTTGCTCCTGGACCACGAGCGGGCCAAAGACCTGGCCCAGGAGGCATTCGCCAGGGTCCTGGGCCATGAGGCGGACAACCCTCGCGGACTGGTCTTCCGGACCGCAGCCAACCTGGCTCGCGACGAGGCGCGCATGGTGGTACGCCGCAAGCGGCACCTGAAGCTGCTCAAGGTCGAGGAGGGTGCCCGGGCGGACGGGGTCGCGTCGCCCTGGAAAGAGCTCGAGTCGAAGGAACGAGCCGAGAAGGTCCGTGCGGCGCTCGAGACGCTTTCCGAGACGGACCGGCAGGTCCTGGTTCTGTGGAACGCGGGATTCGACTACGGCGAGATCGCTGAGCGCACTGGGCTGTCCCGGGGCGCGATCGGGACCACGGTGGCACGCGCCAAGGCGAAGCTGGTGCGCGCATGTAGCGCCGAGGAGGGCATCGATGCGGCACATGGATGAGGGAGTTCTGCAGGCGTGGTTGGACGGGCCGCGTGCGGGGCTCTCGGAGCAGGAGCGCGCTGCGGTCGAGGAGCACCTGGCCCTGTGTGCGGAGTGCGCGGTGAAGGTTGCGGCACTCCGCGCGTCCACTGTCGCCGTCAGAGGTCTCCTGGTACCGGCAGGGGAGCTCGAGGAGATCCCGGACTTCTCAACGGTCGAGGCCCGGGCTCGCACGTTGGGTCGTGGCGGTCCGAGCGATCAGAGCAAGAGCGTGGCGGTGTGGTCTCGGCCGCGCAGTCGCATGATCCCGATCGGATGGGCGGCGAGCGTCTTGGTGGCGTTGGGCGCCGGCTGGATGGCCAACGAGCTGAGCCGTGGAGCAGGGGAGCCAACCGTAGTGCAAGCGGCCGCCCCCGCCGCCGAAGCCGCGGAGGATGCGTTGCCCCCCGTCGAGGCCGAAGTCCGGCGCACGATGCAGGCGGAGGCCAACGTCCCGCGCGAGCAGGCCGCAACCGTGGAGGGTGCGGAGGCCGTCGCGCCCACCCCGCTGTTCCGGCCAACCTCGGAGACGCGGGCTCGGCAGCCACAGTCCTCTCGGCGACTCGCGGTGGAGGGGCGCGTCACGGATGCTGCCTCCGGGCGACCTCTCCGTGGTGCTCAGGTCTACCTCCGAGGGACGACCTGGGGCTCGCTTACCAACGCGGACGGGAGGTACCTGATCATGCTCGACGAAGCGCCCGACTCGATCGAGCACGGGATGACACTCAACGTCGACCTGATCGGATACGACCAGGAGAGCCGATCACTCGCTCTGGGTGATGCGGGGACGAGCGTCGGCGACTTCCAGTTGAGGCAGACGGCGATCGCGCTCGATGAGATCGTGGTGACGGGCAGCGCTCAGAAGCTGGAGCGGCGAGCCCTTGGGAATGCCGTCGCGATCGCGTCGGCCTCCCCAGCGCCCGCTCAAGCCGGGGTGGCACAACCCATCCCTGTGTCAGGGCTGACGAACGGATCCCTGTCCTGGCGCGCCGTCGTGCGAGCCGACGCAGAAGACCTCATCGGCTTCCCCCCGCGGTTCGTGCCAGGGCTGGATGTGCTGAGTGTCGAAACCGCGCAGGTGGATGGGGCACCCGTATTGCGGGTGGTGCAGAGCCTGGAAGGGGGGGGTAGGCTCCGGCTGTTTCAGTCGCTCCGCGCGTTTGAGCTCGACAATGATGCGGAAGCAGGCGTCGCTGCAGCCGAGTCGGAGGGCGGCGTCTTCCTGTTGGGCCAGGCACCGCTGCCGTCAGACGCGATCCGGGCGCTGCTGGAGCGGGCCAGGGACGGATCGAGCTGAGCACACGCCATGGCGAGGCGACCATCCGGTGGCCGCGGGTCCACGGCATCCGTGTCGCAGAGCTGGCATGACAACGACCGTCCTTGACCGGGGCTTCGATCGCCTCGACACTCCCTTGCCTCACAGTCCCATTGGTGTCCCGGGAGCCGATCCGGTTCCCGGGTTCGTCCGAGTCGAGAGGAGACGGTCCGCATCATGACTCCCACCAGACGCGACTTCATCAGGACCACCGGTGTGCTCGGCGCTGGGTTGACGCTGATCGGCCCCACCGCCTGCACGGGTGGAGCTGGCGATGCAGGGTCTTCGACGCCGGCGCCCAAGCGGATCCTGATCTTCGGCGGTACGGGCTTCATCGGCCCCCACACGGTACAGTACGCCATCGAGCGTGGACATCAGGTCACGACCTTCACGCGCGGGCGTTCCGACGCGGATCTACCGGAGGGCGTGGAGCGACTGGTGGGCGACCGCAACGATGACCACACGGCGCTCGAGGGGCGGAGCTGGGACGTCGTGATCGACAACAACGCCCAGGACTACCGTTGGGTGGAGAAGAGCACCGAGCTGCTCAAGGGCGCCGCACAGCAGTACGTCTTCGTCTCCTCCATCTCCGCCTACCAGCTCGAGGGCTTCGACTGGAGCCGCTCCGCTGACGTCTTGTACCAGCCGATCGTCGGTGTCGACTACCCGCTGATCGAGGCCCCGGAGGGATGGACGCACGGGGAGCCCGCC
Source organism: Gemmatimonadota bacterium (assembly GCA_041390105.1). Taxonomy (NCBI): domain Bacteria; kingdom Pseudomonadati; phylum Gemmatimonadota; species Gemmatimonadota bacterium. The sequence goes on along the minus strand of JAWKQO010000006.1, from coordinate 29,875 downwards.
GCGTACGGGCACATGAAAGCGCTGAGCGAGCACATCGTTCGAGCTGCCTTCCCCGGCCGAGCCACCATCGTCCGACCGGGCCTGATCGTAGGACCCGGCGACGAGACCAACCGGTTCGGCTATTGGCCCCTGCGGCTCGATGATGGCGGCGAGGTGCTCGCGCCCGGGAATCCCGAACATGCCTACCAGGTCATCGATCAGCGCGATCTGACCGAATGGATCGTACGGCTCGCCGAAGACGGGACCGCTGGCGACTTCAACGGGACCGGCCCCGGTGAACGGCTGTCGTTCGGCTCCGCGCTCGACCAGATCGGCGAAGCCGCTACCAAGCCATATTCGCTGACCTGGATCCCGGAGTCCTTCCTGGAAGCGCAGGGGCTGATGCCTTGGCGCGACTTTCCGTCCTGGATCCCGGGCGACCCCCTCATGTTCGTGGATGTGAGCGCGTCCGTGGCTGCCGGGTTGACGTTCCGGCCGCTCTCGCTGACGGCGCGCGACACACTCGCGTTCGAACGCAGCCGCGACCCGGAGCGGGTGGCCTCCCGTCCGTTCGGACTCACCCGGGAGCGGGAGCAGGAGGTTCTGGCGGCCTGGCACGCTACGCAGGGATAGCGGGGGAGCTCAGGCGGAGAGGTTGAGCTCCTATCGTACGGGGGTCGCTGCCCAGGGGCTCCGCACAGATCGGAGCAGGCCGGACGCGTAGAGACCGTCGCGGCGCGCCTGGAACATGCCAGACCGGGGGCCGACGACCCACCTGCCTTTGAGTTGATCGCCGGACTGATGGGCTCGGATCCGAATCATCGGACCCTGCGTCGCCACGGTCAGCACGAACTTGCTCTGGTCGAAATCGCAGCGGACCACTGGAAGCACGCCCATGGTCTCGGAGGTGAAGACGCAGTCAGCCGCGCCCGGTTCTCCTCCGATGAGCAGCGCACCATCATCGTTCCAGCGGTCGCCCCAGAGCTCATATCGATAGGAGCCGGCCAAGCTGCCAGGAGCTGAAGGCATGGTCACACAGGATGCGGCTCCCAGCGTCAAAGCCAGGACGATGTTCCTGCTGCGGCTAGCGACGGGCATAGGTCTCCAGCTCCTCCGAAGCGACCGACGCCCGCTACCGGGCGAACCGCCATAGCTCGATTGTCTCGACACCCAGGACGTCCGTGGCGCGCGCCAGGAGGTAGTCGGACCCCGCCTCGAGCACGCGCAGGTTGGCGGGCACGGTCAATGTGCCCGCGTGCAGCCCAGCTCGAGAGAATACCCGCCAGTCGACCATCGGATCGCCCGGGAGGGGATAGCGCCGAACCCAGAACGCACCATCCCGGGCGACCAGCAACTCGCTGAACACTGGGGTTCGTTCCGGAGAATCGACCACGCGAAGCGCCCGCCGAGCTGCTGCGAGATCGCGGCGAGCGACGGGCTGTTCGAGGTATTCCTTGGTAGCCGCGGCGATGTCTCTGGGACTGAGGATCTGCTCGGTGGGCTCCCAGCGTGTGCGCAGGATGAGCACGCCCTCGCTCGAGTAGACGTCGAAGCCCCCTTCCGCCTGATCTCCGACGATGAACGTCCACGGATCCCCTCCGCCCGCAACGCGACTGTCGGGCGCCAACAGGCGTCGAAGAAGACGTGGACCTGTTTGTGTTCCACCTCCGATGGTGGGCTGTGGCCCGACGTCCGCTGCGAAGATCTCTGCGCCAGGGTAGAAACCGAGGGTGTCGGCCCGATCGTTCGTGAACCCGATGCGGATGAGTGCCGCGGGCTCTCGCCTGGGGCCATGCGGCATGTACGGGCCTGGGTGAAGAGGGCTGGACAGGGCCACCACGGTGCCGGTCGGAGCGGCGGTGAGGTCCTCGAGCCCATGCCCGCTCAGAGTCGGTCGCGACTCCTCTGAAGTGTACTCACCCTGACGCGTGAAGTGGATCAGACGCCAGAGGAATCCCAGCTCCAATACGGCAATCGAGCGATCGTCACCCGCAACGATGCGAAGCGACTGGTGATGGAACTCACCCGGGCCGGGCCCGGGGCCGCCGATCCTACGAAGCAATCGCCCGCCTCGATCGAACAGGAGAATCTCACGGGAGCCACCGTTGGCCACGGCGATCTCGTCCCGGTCCAATCGGCGAGCGGACCAGGCCAGGTGGAGGGGGGCGGTATCGTCGGTGCCGAGGACCACATCGGGGGCGTCGGCGAGATGCCAGCGCGGCGCTCGATCGAGAGCTCCGTGCGTGACGATGCGCACGCCGGCGCTGTCGCGTTCTTGGGGCATGCCCCCGGCAGGGCGCGTTTCAGTGGTGCATGCCGTAACTGCTGCGGAGGCGGCCAGCATGAGGGCGCAGTAGCGAGTGCCCGGGCTCAAGGCGACCTCGAATACAACACCGCCATGGGCACGCCCAGCGAGTCCCGTTCCTCGACGAGGATACGATCACCGCGCACATCGAGGAGCTTCGCTTCTGACGGGATCGCAGCGAGGCGGAACCCTGCCTCGGCCACGAACTCGAACCACCGTCCTGACCCGCGGATGCTGAGCTCTTTCAACAGTAGGATCTCGTCGGTTACGAAGAGATCCGATAGGTAGCTCGGCCGGGGTGGGAGGCCCATCCCTTCGATGTCCTTCTGCCAGCGGATGCGGGTCTCGTCGTCCGGGGCCCGAGCCAAGGCAGTCTCGAGGTACAGCGCCATGGCGGAGTCGGCGTCGGGCAGTGGGACATCGACCCGCACGATCTCCGAAAGGACCCCCTCGGAACTCCACCGCTCAAACCCGAAGAAGGTGCCGTCGGAGACGATCAGGTCGGAGTCGACGAAGGCCACTTTGGTGCTTCGGCCGATCGGGTGAGGCCCACTGCCCGACGGTTGACCGAAGCGCTCCGAGCTGATGCGCTTGCCGAGGTCGAGGGCGAGGGCCCCATCCGGTTCGTAGAGGCGGAGCGCGGCGGTCGCGACGTGGAACCCCTGCGGCGGTCCGCCGTCGGGTATACTCCACCCGATCGAGGCGACTCGTCCTCGCCGACCACACGCTAGGAGGTAGGGTTGGACGCCACCCTCCAACCTGCTTGCCCTCTTCTCGAGGAACGACCCGCTCTCGTCGTAGAGGTTCGCGCTCCACCCGATGTCGAAGACCGCGAACCCCTCTGCAGAGCACTTCCCGGACCCGACGATGAACTCGAACTCGCCCGGCCCTTGTCCTGTCCCGCCTTGAACCCCGAGAAGCGAGCCGTCGGCCGCGAAGTGCCTGAGCTCGCGCGACCCGGCGTCTGCGAGCACGATGGAGCCGTCGTCGAGCAGAACGCCAGCGGGGATCCGTGAGAAGAGAAGCTCCGGGGGCCCCTCGACCGCGCCGATCCTCAGGAGTTCGTGCGCAGAGGCGGGCGCGGGCCAGGCATCCGGAGCGGCATACTCAACGATGCGCACACCGGCGCTGTCGGTCACGGTCGCGGCGGTGGGATGGGGGGTCGCCGGCCCGCACGCTAGCGCCAGGAGCGGTGTAGCGAGCGCGACGTGTGACAAGGAGGGCAGTCGGACTCGAGAATCCACCTTGGTCTCCCGTGGCTCTGAGCAGTCGCCGAATCCAGCGTCACTCCTAACGTCGTCGGTCGAAGCGGGCAAGCTGCGAGTGGGGCCGGGGTCGCGAGTCCCTCCTCTTCTTGGGGGCGCCCGACGTCCGCTCGCACCCGGGAGGGGTGGCCCTCTAGGCTGAGCGTCGAGACCGCCGCGTCAGAGTGAACCGGCTACAACGTTCGCCCCGAGTCGGAGTCGAACCACGTACTGTACATCCAGATCGTCGGTGGTAACGCCGTATAGGAATCCGCCAGTCGCCACGGGTTGCCGGTTCAGAATCCAAAGCGGAGTGGCCAGCGTCACTGTGCCCTGGAAGACGCCCGCCGTGTCGAACACATCGAGGCGCGTGGCCCGCTCAGGGTCTTCTGGATCGGGGAACGCTAGTACGTGACCTGCGTCGTCCACGACGACTTGGTGTAGAGACCACTTCGTGTCATAGACGTCGCTGGGGTCGATTCGTCGAGGGGCGATCCACTCGCGGACCAGGGCTGACCGCTCCTCAGGCGTAACGATCGCCGGTTCGTGAGGCAGGCTGAAAACCAAAGTGGTGTCACCGGATAACGTCCTGCGGAAGATCTCGTACCGTCGGGTATTGAAGAACCAGATATCGCCGTGGCGGTCGACGTTGAGCCTGATCGTACCGGAGAAGGGCCGCGGTGCGTTCCCTGCCGTGAACGGCATGTCGAACTCGATGGCAGGGAAGGAGTCCCGACTTGCGAGATCCGGGCCTAGGCCAAGGGGGCGAAACACGAGCCTGGAGCCACCTGGATACGAGTCATCCCAGGGCAGCTCCACAGCCCAATCGACGAGCCCAAGACCGGGGATCACCCGGCCTGGCCAGGGCCGCAGGCGTGAAAAGTAGTTGCGTGGGTACGTGGCAATGAACGAGCCGTCGCTGGCGAACACGGAAAAGCGAAGATTGCGACCCTCGTTGATGATGACAGTGCCGCGGGGATCGAGGGTCATTCCCGTGATGCCGCTCAGTTGCCCGGGCCCCTGGCCTTCGCCCCCGAACGAGTGCGAGAACGTCCCGTCACCGTGGAAGACGCGAACGTCATTCGCGAGGGCGTCCGCCACCAAGATCCGACCTTCGAGGTCGACTGCAATGGGGCCGATGAAGCCGAAGCGATCAGGTCCGGACCCGTTGACGCGACCGATGCGCAGATCCTCTACGGTCGTCCATGCTTGGGACGGCGCCCAGAGTGCGTCCCCGGAATTGGTGACTCGCAGGGCTCCGTTGGCCAGCGTGTCCACCCGGTGGTGTGCCGGCCCATGTGCTGGCGTTGGCCCGCAGGCGGACACCGGCAGATAGGCGGCAAGCAGGTACATCACGGGGGGTCTGCTCACCTTCATGCCTTCGAGCAGGACGGTGCGCCACCTCTGCGTGAAGCGACCTACTCTTGAGAACTGCCTACCGAGATGCACGCCAGCCCCCCACCGCGGATAGGCACTCGGGCGAACTTGGAAGCAAGCCGTTCCACAGGTTCGTAGTACCTAGCGCACAAGCTGCGCGGTCCGGTAGGCAGACTGCAAGTAGGAGAAGGGCGGTAGGGCTCCCGCTGGAGTCAGCTAGGATTCGCTACGCCCGCCGATGCGCTGCCGAACAGGATCTGGAGCTGGCCCCTCAGCACCACGATCGCAGCGACCACCGCCGCGCTGACGATGAGGGCCAGAGCCACGTACTCCACCAGGTCCTGGCCGCGCTCGTCCGCCCAGAGCACTTCGAACAGGTGTGGGATCTTCATGGCAAGAAGAGCAAGGACGATCCGTGCCAGGGTGTCACCCTCGGGGCCAAGGTCCCTAAGTGACCTTCAACAAATGGCTTAGGCCGTCGCGCCCGGGCGGAAGGCCAGGCCAGGCCGTGGCTCGTCGGCGGCGGTATGCTGCACAAGAGCGACGGGCTGGTGCGTGCGGGGCAGGTGGTCCTTTTGATCCAGCAAAGCGAGATTGCGTGCTCCGACCTCGACTCTCGCCCACCCCGTCGCGCCATGCCCAACCATCGCCTTGCCGCTGCGCTCCCGCACCGTGTGGGCCTCTTGCTGCTCGTGGGCTTCGCCGCAATTCCGTCGGGGACCGCGGCCCAGGACTACCACACCGACATCCGCCCGATCATCGAGGGGCGTTGCCTCGGCTGTCACGCTGAGGACGGGGTGGCCTTCTCCATGGAAGACGCCGATCGGGCCTATGGCCGCCGCGGCAAGATCGGCGAGATGCTACTCGAGCGCCGCATGCCGCCCTGGTTGGCCGAGGCGGGCCATCAGAGCTACGTCGGCGACCCATCCCTGAGCGGAGAGGAGCTCGAGCGCGTGCGGCGGTGGGTGGATGCCGGCTATCCGCGCGGTACGCCCCAGCGGTCCACAGCGCGGCCGGCGCCACTGGCTCCTTTCCGCGCGGACCTGACGCTGGACGTCACGGGTGGCCGGGCCTACCTGCCCGATCAAGGCGGACCCGATGAGTACCGCTGCTTCGTGCTGGACTGGCCGCGGCAAACGCCCGGCTTCATCACGGGCTTCAAGGCCGTGCCGGGCAACCTGCACGTGTCCCACCACGTGGTCGTGCATGCGATCGAGCCCCCGTTGGCACAACGCTTTCACGAGCTCGAGGGTGAGGAGGAGGGCGCGGGCTATCGCTGTTTCGGGGGCGCCCTGCCGGACCGGTTCAACAGCCGGACCGAGCGCGATGCCTATGACGCGCGCTATACGAATGGCGTGCGGGAGTTGAGCCGCGGCAACTTCTGGTTGGCGCATTGGGCGCCCGGGATGGACGGGTACACGTTCCCCGAAGGGACGGGGATCGCCATGAAGCCGGGGGCCGCTCTGGTGGTGCAGATGCACTACTACACCCGCCACGCGCCGGGCGAGAGCGATCAGGGCTCCCTGCTCGAGTTCCAGCTCGCCGACGAAGTGGAGCGCCCCGCTGTCAACTATCCCTTGACGCAGAACCGGTGGCTCAACGGCGAGCGCAACGGGTCCATGGTGGTGGGGCCGGGCGCGCAGGCCACCTACGAGGTGTCTGAGAGTCTGGGCGACCTGCTCGGCTACCTCGCTTTCGCGACGCAGGTCCCGCAGGATTCGATCGAGGCCCTGGAGATCCACTCGGCCAACCTGCACATGCACAGCTTCGGTCACTCGGGCGTCGTCACACTGACGGATGGGAACGGTCGTCGGGAGACGCTGCTGTCGATTCCCCGTTGGGACCTGGGTTGGCAACGGGATTTCACGTTCGTCCATCCCAAGGTGTTCGGACGCGACGGCCTCGAGGATGTGCGCCTGTCGGTCCAGTGCACCTTCGAGAACTCGACCGATCGACCCGTCTATGGGGGCTACGGGTCGGATGAGGAGATGTGCTTCAACTTCTCCTACATCGCGGTGCGGGCGGCGGGACGACGGAGCGCAGACGGATCCAATCGCGGCGCGCCGAGGCGCTGATTCAGCGGGCCATGGCGGCCGCGATCTCTTCTGCGGAGTAGGGCAGTCCGGCGCTCAGGATCCGGTAACCGCTGTCCGTCACCACGATCATATCCTCCAGGTAGTAGGCGTCCGGCCCCAGCACGAAGCCGGGCTCGTAGGCCACCACCATGCCGGCTCGCAGCACCGTTGGGATATCCTCGCCGCTATCCAGCCCGACGCCGTGGATGTGCCAGGTGCTGGCGCCACCTCCGAGGATCGCTTGCGCGGCAGCGTCGGCGGTCGCGGTCCCCAGTGCCTCGCTACGCCCACGGACTGCATCCATGCTGGCGGTGCGAACGTCGGCCACCGGCACCCCGTCGGCCATGGCCTCCAGCCCGGCCCGATACCCGGCGATCAACAGATCCCAGGCCTCGGCCTGGGTTTCGCTGAAGCGACCGGAGACGGGCAACGTGCGTCCGACGTCTGCTCCGTAGAGTCCTCCGGCGCACCCGATGTCTACGCGCATCAATTCGCCGGGTTCGGTGATGCGGTTGTTCTGGTCGTACCGGAAGAACGCCCCAACCAGCTGACCCATGTGCGCGGACGGACCCGACATGGTCCACGGCCAGAACGAGGGCCCCTCTCCGCCGCTCGCGATACAGGCGTCGACCATCGCACCCTCGTTGACGCGCTGGCGGAGCCCGGGTGTCACAGAGCGAGCAACGGCAAGCAAGCTTTGGGGCGCTGCGCAACGCGTTCGTCTCCAGAATCCGGATTTCCGCGTCCGACTTGACGGCACGTTGCTCCATGATGGCGACCTTGGCACTTCGGAAGGTCGCCTGCGGGAACGCGCGAGCGAGCGTCTCCTTCCACAAGGTCCTTCTGCCCGCCACCGGTGCCATGCCGGGGGGCACTCCGGTCCCTTCCGGCCTCCGGGGCTCGTCGACATAGAGGGTACGTACACCTTGGGCGAGGCGGCTCTCGACCCAGGGCGCGAACTCGGACCAGGGCCGAACGGACGTAAGGTCCAGCTCCTCTGCAGTGGAGCGGGGGATCAGTCCCTCGACCGCTACGCCGAACGACTCCGGTGCGGGGGGCAGGAAGAGGTGCGACGCGCGGGCGGGTCCGTCGAGCGCGAGGATGGCGCTCGGTACCTCGGGAAGACCGCTGTAGTAGAGGAAGGCGGCATCCTGTACGAAGCCCCACTCCTCCATGGACTTCTCGGCCGGGCGGGCCTGCAAGAGCACGACGCCGTCGCTCAGGCGGGCCAGGAGGGCCGCACGGCGTATCGCGAACTCCTCTGACGCCACCGGCGCTGCGTCCGGGATCGACATGACGGGCGCTTCCGGTCCCGGGACCCTTCCGCAGGCTCCGATCAGAAGGGCCAGCAGGATCGCGAGTGACGTCGAGCGCCCGGCGGCGCCAGTGAAGGTCGCACCAACCCGCCGGATCGCTGCCAATGCCAGTGGCTCGTCTTTGCCGCGCAGCGGCACGGGGCCCAATCGCTGCACGTCATACGCGGGGTCCGGCGGAAGGCGTATCGCCAGCTTCTCCGAGACGAGCAAACGATGCCCGAGGGCATTGCACTGTGCCTGGATGCGTGACGTCGTATTCAGAACGTCTCCGTTGTAGACGATCTCGCGCTTGATCTCGCCGATCTCGGCCGCGATGACCTCTCCCGCATGCAGACCCGCCTTGAACTCGGGGGCTGTGCCGAACTCGTTCAGGAACGAGGCCCTCTGCGCGGCCAGGCGCTGTTCGATGAGGAAGAAGGCTCGGACGCAGTTCCCATCCGTCAGGCCTACCCTGAGAGGCCAACTCAACACCACTTCATCCCCCACGTACTGATAGACCTCCGCATTGGTCTCCAGAATCGGCTCCGACATCTCGGCAAAGTAGCGCTGAAGGAAGCGGAAGTACCGCTCGGCGGGCATCCGATCGGCGAGGGCCGTGGAGTCCTTCAGGTCGAGGAACATGAAGATCCGCTGCTCGCGCCGGGGTTGGTGGTAGCGCCCGGTCAACAACCCCACCAGCACGCCCCGACCCAGCAAGCGGTCGAGATGGATGATGAACAGGTACACCATGATCACGGCGAACGCGACGATCAGGCCCGAGGCCACGTCGGCGCTGGTCAAGGCACGCAGGTACGCCGCCCAGCTCGTCCCCTCGAGGGCCACGTCGAGCAGGTTGAGCGCCGCGAAGGCCAGGAACAGGACCGCGAGCAGGGCCAACGACTTGACCACGAGGTGGAGCGCGAAGGGCAGTCCCTTGAGCCAGTTGCGTAGAAGGAAGAGCTCCGCTATGCCCACCGAGAAGCCGAACACGAAGCCCAGCAGGATGGACCCCGGCAGCAACGCCTCCGGATCAGACCATCGCAGCAGGATCGCGACCGGGACGGTGGCGATGCCGAGCTTGAGGGCCAGCAGCAAGCGGCGTCGGGTATAGGCTCTCACCTCAACGACCCCCCAAGGATCCCGGAGCGTAATCGGCGTCCGCTCATGAGGGGTCCCATGAAGCCGGAACGCAAGTGCATGGGCCAGGGCGCGATCCCTCGTACCACCCGAAGTCCGATAGCGGCGCCGCTCCGAGGCTTCTACCTTGACCACGCGCAGCCGACACCCGACTCCCGCTCTACCGGTCATGGAATCGTTCGTCTCAGTCGCAGGGCTCACCCGGCGCTTCTTGCGCAGCGGACACGTCTCGTCCGGGGCGCGCGTACGCACCCTTCCCCGGCGGGCTCGCGGTGTTCTGACCATCGCCTTCTTGGGGGCTGCCTCGTCGCTCGCTGCCCAGACCACCTACGAGTTCGGCATCCGTGAGCACGTCTTCGACAACGGGTTGCGCCTCCTGGTGGTGGAGCGTCCCGACGATCCGCGCGTGGCGGCCAAGATCTTCACCGACTTCGGCTCCCTGATCGAACAGCCGGGGCAGCTGGGCGCGGCCCACTTCCTCGAGCACCTGCTCTTCAAGGGAACCCGTTCCCTGGGTACCACGGATTGGCAGCGGGAGCAGCCCTTGCGCGACTCGATCGCGCGCATGGACCGGGCGCTCTCGGAGGCCAGGAACGCAGCCCGCAACGAGCTCCGTGAGCGGGGCGTCTTCCACGACTACCGCCACGCGCAGAGCACGCCCCTCATCGACTCCATCCAGGCCGAGATTGCCCGGCTGGAGCTGACCGCCAGCGCCTATCGTGACCCCGGCGCGATGATGCGCTGGTATCAGGCCTATGGTGGCACGGGCCTGACGGCGACCACGGAACAGGAGTACATGAAGTTCGACATCAACCTCCCTCGGGAGCGGGTCGAGCTGTTCCTGAGAGTCGAGTCGGACCGCATGCGCAACACCGTATTCCGTGAGTTCGACGCGGAGCGCATGATCCTGGTCGAGCAGCGTCTGGGCGACCTGAACCGTGTCAGCACGCCGTTCTATGAGGCCATGAATGCCCAGGTCGGCATGGTCCATCCAGTGTTCTTCCCGGAAGGCTACCGCTCCGATTTCTACCAGTACAACCGGGCCTACCAGCGCAACCTCTACGAGCGCTGGTTCATCCCCAACAACACCACGTTGGTGTTCGTGGGGGGCGTCCGCCTGGAGGACATGGTTCCACTCGTGGACCGCTGGTTCGGGGACATGTACCGCGCTCCCGAGCCTACGCGCACGTTCGCCATCGAGCCCGTGCCTCACGGAGAGAAGCGACTCATCTGGTCGTCCCCTGATCTGTCGCCACGCGTCGACATGCGCCACTTGATCCCAGGCGTCGGGCATCCGGACCGTCCCCACGTGGACGTTCTGGCCGAGGTGTTGCGCCTCGAGGTGGGAGATGCGCTGCGCGACGCCGGGGTGAACGGCTCAGTGGATGTGAACACTCGCGTCGTGCACACGGAGCGCTTCGGCGTTCCCGCCACGTTGAACATCGAGGTGGTGACCGGCAGCGAAGCCACGCTGGACGCGGCCGAACAGGCCGTGCTGATAGCGATCACGCGGGTGCAACAGCGCGGCACCGCGGCGGGCCGGCTGGCCCGGGTCAAGAAGCGCCTTCGCACCGAGTGGTACCGAACACAGCAGGATGCCGACGCATTCGCCTTCGAGATCGGGCATTTCCAGACCATGGATTCCTGGCAGACGTTGGCGGAGCATCTCAACGCTCGCGAGCGCACCACCTCCGACGATCTCATGCGGATCGCGTCCCGCTATCTGATCGCAGACAACCGGACGGTGGGCGCGGTGCGGCGGGAGGTCGAGCGATGAGGGCGCGTCGTGCGGTGAGGCCCCGCGCTGGGAGGCGCTCGCCCGTCCTGGTCGTGTTGCTCACCGTGGCACTCACCGCGTGTGATCGCGAGCAGTGGCGACCCGACCTGCCCCCGCCCCACACGATGGAGCTGCCGGCCCCGACGTTCCAGCGACCCGATCCGGCCCAACTGCAGCAAACGCTGGCGAACGGATTGGTGGCCTACGTGGTGGAGGACCACACCACACCCCTCGTGACCGTGGCGGGCATCGTGGGCGCGGGCAGCGCCGACGGGCGCGTGGCCGGCGCCAGCGAGGCGTGGGCCGCCGCGCTGCGGGCGGGGGGCACCGAAGTGCGCTCCCGTCTCGAGGTGGCCAGGCTACTGGACGACATGGTGGCCGAGTTGTCGGTGACGCAGACGCCCGAGGAGACCCGCGTGGTGCTGAATGTACCTGCGGAGGACTGGGAGGCGGCACTCGGCCTACTCGCGGATCTGTTGCAGCGACCGGCCGTCCAGGCGACGGACGTGACGCGGATCTCCGCCCGTGGGACGCGGGGGATCGATGCCTCGGCGGCCGCAGGGGGTGAGTCGGGGCCCGTCCTCTACGAAGGCTCACTGGCGAGTGCGGTCGACGTGTTCACCGCCACGCTGCTGGACGGCCACCCGTACGGCACCCGCGCGATCACGCCTTCACGGCTGGGCGTGGCCGACGCGGTCGCCTTCCAGCAGAGCTGGGTGGTGCCCTCCAACGTGGCGTTGGCGGTGGGCGGTGACCTGGACGGTGCGGCGGCTCGAGCCGCCGTGGAGCGGGAGTTCTCCGGGTGGCGGGGCCCGGCCCCAGCCGAGCGGGCCGCCGTGCCCGAGGTGTCTGGCGACGCGAGCCGACGGCTCCTGCTGCTCGATGCGGACAAACTGCAAGGCTGGCTGGTGCTGGGTCACGAGCTGCCCGTCGTGCCGTTGGAGGACGAGGCCCCGCTTCAGGTGATGAACTACATCCTGGGCGGCGGTCACTTCGACACCCGCCTCTTCCGCGCCACGCGGGATCTGAGAGGTCTGACCAACGACGACTCGGGCTTTCCCGTCCAGTCCATACGCGGCCCGGGCACCTACACGTTTCGCACCTATGGGCGGCCGGAGGTCATCCCCCTGCTGCTCCACCTCACGCTTGAGGAGATCGAACGCATCCGCAGTGGGCCGGTGAGCGAGGAAGAGCTGTTCGTGGCCCAGGGGGCCTTGGCCGACGGCGAGTACACGCTCGCCTACCGCGACGGGCATGTCACTGCACTGTCGTTCGCAGAGGAGTGGATCCGCTACGGGAGCCACGAGCGTTCAGCCAGCTACCCCGAGCGAGTGCGCGCGGTCACGGCCGAGGCCGTTCGTGCAGCGGCTGCCGCGTACCTGCATCCCGAACGCATGGACGCCGTGCTGATCGGACCGGTCGATGCCATCCTGGCCGCGCCCCCGCTGGAAGGGGAGCCACGCCTGGATGCCTTCGGCACGCTGGTGCGCCGGTGAAGGTCATCCTCTTCGGGGCCAGCGGCATGGTGGGGACCGGCGTCGTCCTCGAGTGTCTGGACGATCCGCGCGTGAGCGAAGTCCTGGTGATCGGCCGGCGCTCCTGTGTGCGGAGCTCGCCCAAGCTGACGGAGATCCTGAAGCAAGACGTCTCCGATCTCACGGATCTGGAGCCGCGGCTCGCCGGCTACGACGCGTGCTTCTTCTGCTTGGGCGTCTCTGCCGCGGGGATGAGCGAGGCGGACTACACGCGCCTCACGTACGACCTCACGATGGCCGTGGCGGCGTCGTTGGCTCGCCTGAACCCTGGGATGACGTTCTGCTACGTGACGGGGCAGGGCACCGACAGCACCGAGAAGGGCCGCTTCATGTGGGCGCGCGTGAAGGGGAGAACCGAGAACGCGCTGCTGCGGTTGCCGTTCAAGGCCGCCTACATGTTCCGGCCCGGCTATATCCAACCCCTGCGGGGCACCACCTCGTCCACGACGCTCTACCGAGCGCTCTACGCCGTGGTGGCGCCGCTGTATCCGCTGCTGGAGCGCATTGCCTCGAAACAGCTCACCACCACCGTGAAGGTGGGCAAGGCGATGATCGAGGCGGCCGCGGGAGGCGCGCCCAAGTCCGTGCTGGAGGTCTCCGACATCAACGCGCTGGCCGCGCGGAGCGGATGAGTCGCGGCTTGAGGTGGAAGCGGCATGCGGCGGGGAGCACCGCGGGGAGCGGTGGAGACGCCGCTCAGTCGCTCGGGCGAGCCGCGAGCGCTTCGGGCCGCCCCACATAGAACCCCTGCAGGTACTGGCAGCCCACATCGCAGAGCGCTTCGAACTCCGCGGGCGTCTCCACTTCTTCCGCGACGACCTTCGTTCCCAGCTCGTCGCACATCTCCAGCAACTTGCGCACGTAGAGTTGGCGGTGCCGGCTGCGATCGATTCCCCGGATGAGCTGGCCGTCCAACTTGATCAGGTCGGGTTCGAGCGCGGCGAAGGTGGCGATGCCCGTATAGGCTCCGCCGAAGTCGTCGATGGCCACCCGGAAGCCCATCGCCTTGAGGTCCACCGCTGCGCGATCCAGGCCGGCGTGGGGAAGCAACGCCGCTCGCTCGGTGATCTCGATCACGATGCGGGGTGCCAGCGCACGGAACGGACCACCGCGGGCCAGGTCGCGGAAGACCACCAGTTCGGACGGCTCGACGTTCATGAACAGCCACTCGCTGTCCAGCCCGCCCGGACCGAAGGGCTGAGGCGCCTGCGTCCACATCTGCAGCAGCAGGTCGTCGGAGCGCTCCAATCTGCGTGCGGTGTCCAGCAACGGCAGGGCCGTGTGGAGGCCCTGCTCCTCGCTGCGCAGCAAAGCCTCGTAGCCGACGATCTGGAAGCGAGAATCGACGACGGGCTGGTAGGCGAACCAGATGCCATCAAGGGCCCGCCGGAAGCTCGCCGCCAGCGCGGCCGCCGGATCAAGCGCGGCCTGGGGGGTTGCTGGCTGGACGGACTTCGCGGCGGGCCTTCGGGTCTCGACCTCCTTGGCTCGCGTCGGCGTTGCCGGGCGCTTGGCGCTACCCCGCGACTTCTTCCGGCGCTTGGCCTTCTTCGCTTTGAGCACAGCGGGCATCGCGAGGTCCGGGGGCGAGGGATCTGGGTCGCTCGACCCTGCACTGGGGCACCTCTTGTGCCTCGTTGGACCGTGGCGGCTGTAGGAGACGCACAACGGACGGAAAGGCGGATGGCTGGGTGACGGGTCGCAGCGACACGACCCGGGGTGTGGGAGTGACGCAGCACGGGCCAGAAAAGCGGCTCTGGCAAAGTGCTAGATCCGTGGCGCTGTACGGGATTTCGTCCAGGACCGTGGCGCGGTACGGGATTCCTGCCAGGATCCCGCTTGGGCAACGGGTCCGTCAGGCGAGCCCGTACTGGCGGGCCAGCTCGGCGAGCTGTGGAGGCTGCCCCAGTGCTTCCAACCAGCGCCAAAGATCTGTCTGGGCATCGAACGGTAGGTCGAGGCCCAGCAGCACCAACAACCCAGCCGCATCGAGGGCACTCCGCACCAGCGGATCCCTGAAGCCCGGCCCCTCCGCGGTGAGCTCGGCCACAGCGCGGAGGCAGGCGCCGCGCGCAACCTCGGTCAACGGGGCGCCTTCGGCCAACGCCGCGCGGTCGTCGTCGTTCAGCACACGGCCGAGCAGCCGGGCCCGCAGTCCGCGCTCCAGTGGGCGCCGCGCCGCCTCCGGAAGCTCTCCCGCCTCGACGCGTTCGCGTTCGCTTCCCTCGCCCACATCGACCACGAGCGCCGCGGGTCCCCGCGCGCGGACCTCTGCGGTCATCTCCCACCGGTGTCCGGTGGGCTCGTGCGTTACGACGACGTGCCCTGGGCGAACGCTGTGCGTGCGGAACGCGCCGAATCCGGCGAAGTCCTCGTGCTGCTCCTCATAGAGCAGGCTACCCCCGGCTGCGGCCCGTGCCTCTCCGGACGCGCTGGGTCGCGCTCTCCGGTCGTAGAGATCGGCGCCGCTCCCTTCCTCGGGGTCATTGCTCCGCGCCTCGGCCAGGCGCGCCCGGAATCCCTGCTCGATCCGCACCTGTTCGGCCCCGGCCAGGTCGATGCCGCGCGCCGCGTAGCGGAGGATCTGCACCGGCTCGATGCCGGCCAGGTCGTCGAAGAACCAGGCGCAGGACGTGAAGAGCCGGAGCGCGTTGCGCTCCATCTCCAGCAGCTCCAAAGCGCGTACACCGTCATTCACGGGCTCGGCCAACTCCCCGATCAGCGCGGCGAGGCGCGCCTCAGCCGGCAGCCGACCCACCATGCGTCCATAGGCGTCGCGGGCGCGCCAGGGTTCGACGAAGTGGCGTACACCCTCGGTCTCGAAGACCGAGTGCAGCTCCTTCGCCAGCCAGGTCACGGCGTCGCGCAGGGGCGTCCGCCAGGTCTGCCGCGTGGAGGACGACGGATCCATCTTGCATCCGCACTCGCGCCGCCAGCGATCCACCCCGTGCGCGCAACTCCAGGCGGAGGGCTCGATCAGTGTCACCTCCTCGCGGGGCGGATGCCGCTCCAGGTAGGAGGCGAAGTTCTCCACGCGCACGTCCGTGCGCTGGGCCAGGTGATGGAGTGCGGCCGCCAGGGCCAGATCAGCGAACCGGTGATGGTGACCAAAGGTTTCGCCGTCGACCGCGATCGACACGAGTCTGCGGGGATCGGAAGGCGCGACCCAGCGCGCCACCCAACGTTCCGCGTCGGAGAGGAGCTCGCCGAAGGCGACCCCGCGGGCGAGGTCCCCGTCGTAGGCGAAGAGCGCGATCTCCCTCCCGCTCTTCGTGCGGTAGAGCGCGGGTCCGCCGTCGGCCGGTACGGGATCGATCTGGTACGGCGCCAGGACGGTGAAGCGGATTCCCTCGGTGGCCAGCGCGTCCAGCGTTGCATCGTCCACCGCCGTCTCGGGCAGCCACATTCCCTCCGGGTCGCGCCCGAAGCGCTGTCGGAAGTCGTGCATGCCCCAGCGGATCTCGGTCAGGCGGTCGCGGGGATCGCTGAGCGGGAGGATCGGATGATGGTAGGCCATGGCCAGGGCGTTGCCGTGACCCAACCGCTCCCGACTGCGTTGATCCGCGTCCAGGATGGCGTTGTAGGTGCGGGGTGCGGCCCACTCCATCCAGGAGAGCAACGTGGGCCCCACGTTGAAGCTGATGTGCTCCAGCGTGTTCACCACCTGCTGGATGCGTCCGTCCCCGTCCAGGATCCGGGCAGCCACCACGGCTCGATAGCACTCACGCTCGACGCGGGCGTTCCAGTCGTGGTCGGGTGCCGCCGTGGACTGTGCGTCCACCGTCTCGAACCAGGGGTCCTCGCGGGGCGGCTGGTAGAAATGGCCGTGCAGGACGACCGAGCGGGAGGAGGTGCTCACCCCTTGGCGGGCGCGTGCGCCGCCAGGGCGCGGCGGTAGAGGTCCAGATAGCGCACCGCGGAGCGCTCCCACCCGAAGTCCTTGCTCATGGCTTCCCGCATGTGGTTGATCCAGGCGCGCTCGTCCTCATACGTGGCGATTGCCCGACGGAGTGCGCGCTCCAACCCTGCGGACGAGTACTCGTCGAAGACGAAGCCGGTGACCTGATCCTCGACGGTGTCCGAGAGTCCCCCCACCTTCCGCACCACCGGCAGCGCGCCGTAGCGCTGTGCCCGCATCTGCGTGAGGCCGCAGGGCTCGTACAGGGAGGGCATCATGAGACTGTCGGACCCGGCCAGCAGGCGATGTTCGCGTTCTTCGGTGAACTCGAACCGCACCGCTACCCGGTCCGGCATGTGGTGCGCGACCTGAGCGAGCGCCTCCCGATAGCGGGCCTCTCCTTCGCCCACGAAGATGAACTGGGCGTCGACGCGGTAGAGCAGGCCGTCGCCCAGGAGGATGTCGAAGCCCTTCTGTTGCGCCAGCCGCGCAGTCATGCCCACCAGCAGCTTGCGGGGCTCCACCGGAAGGCCGGCGGCCCGCTGCAGGTCGGCTTTGCACACGGCCTTGCCAGTGAGATCCTCCTTGGTGAAGCGGGCGGGGATGCTGGGGTCGGTCTCGGGATCCCAGATGCCCAGGTCGATCCCGTTGAGAATGCCCACCAGGCGATCACCGAGCGCGATGAACTGGTCGTGCAACCCGAAGCCGCCCTGCGGCGTCCGCAGCTCGTAGGCGTGCGTGGGACTCACGGTGGCCGCGAAGTCGGAATAGACCAGCCCGCCCTTGAGCCAGTTGACCTTTCCGTACCACTCCATGTGCGCCCAGTGGTACATCTCCCGCGGTAGCCCCAGATCGGGAAGGATCTCGGGACCGAAGTGCCCCTGGTAGCCTGCGTTGTGCACGGAGAGCACCGTGGCGATGGCGTCGAATTCAGGTCTGCTCGCGAACTCGGTCCGCAGATAGACCGGCGCCAGCGCCGTGTGCCAGTCGTGCGCGTGCAGGACCCAGCGGCTCTCGCCCAGTGTGGGAATGGCCTGGAGGGCGGCCTTGGCGAAGAACGCGAAGCGACGGTGATTGTCCGGGTAGTCGCCCCCCGCCTCGCCGTAGATGCCGGCGCGGTCGAAGTAGTGGGGATGATCCACGAACAACACCTTGGGTGCACCCGGTCGACCGGGTGCCAGCCAAAGCCGGGCCTCCTCCGTGCGGGAGCCGAACTTCACGCTGTACGACTCCCCGAAGCGCTCCAGGGCCACACCCGACTCGCGGACCGAGCGATACAGCGGCATGAAGACGAAGGTGGGCGCGCCGGAGCGGGCCTGGTGCTCCGCGACCCCGCGGACAGCCTCGGCCAGGCCGCCGGTCCGCGCAAACGGCCAGTACTCTGCCACCAGATGGACGATGCCGGCGCCCAGCGGCGGAACCGTCTCGATGGAGGGTACCGGACGGGCGGTCCGCACCCCGGTGGTGGTGGTCATGCCGTTCGATCTCCCTGGGGGGTGTCGCGGGCCTCGGCCCGCAACCCTCTGAACCTAACGCAATCGGAGTGCATCCGACGGGCCTTGGAGACCCTACCTGCCCAGGACGCATCGTTCAACGTAGGTTCTCGCTCATGGAAGAAACGGACCGCGAACGGATCGAGGCGCTCGCTGCCGGCCGGCTCGCCGATCCGTCGACGCTGCTCGGCGAGCGCGCGGCGGAGCGGGAGGGGAAAATCGGCCGTCTCGTGCGGGTCTGGCTGCCCTGGGCCCACCGCGTGGACCTTCGGGTGGCGCGCGGCACCATGCCCATGGATCGGCTGGACGAGCGCGGCCTGTTCGAGGCGTTCGTGCCCGGTTCCCCGTCCCCTTTTGCCTATCGACTGCTCGCGCACGGGGATCTGGGTGAGGTGACGCTGGACGATCCCTATCGCTTCAGCCCCCACCTCAGCGACGACGAGCTCGCCCGGCTCCGCCGCCCGGACGGACGAGTCCATCACATCCTGGGGGCGCGCCCCACGGAGCGCGACGGGGTCCTCGGAACGCGCTTCGCGGTCTGGGCGCCCGCGGCTGAGCGGGTCAGCGTGGTGGGGGACTTCAACGGGTGGGACGCCACCATCCACGGCATGGTCCCCAGGGGCACCTCCGGGGTCTGGGAACTGTTTCTTCCGGGAATCGGGGCAGGAGCGGTCTACAAGTACGCCATCCGGAGTCGCTTCGACGCGGGCGACCTCCTCAAGGCGGACCCGGTGGGCTTCAGCATGGAGCTGCGGCCTGCCACGGCCTCCGTGGTCACGGCGCCCAGCACCCATGCGTGGACAGACGAGACCTGGATGGCGGAGCGGTCCGAGCGGCATGCGCCCGACGCGCCCCTCTCCATCTACGAGGTGCACCTGGGGTCCTGGCGCCGCCACGCCGATGCGAAGCCCACGGAAGGGTTGCCGGGATGGTTGAGCTATCGTGAACTGGCCGATACGCTGCTGCCCTACGTGCGCGACCTGGGCTTCACGCACGTGGAGCTGCTCCCGGTCACCGAACACCCCCTGGACAAGAGCTGGGGCTACCAGACCATAGGCTATTTCGCTCCGACCGCGCGCCACGGGAGTCCGGACGACTTTCGCCACTTCGTGGATCGGGCCCACGCGTTGGGTCTGGGCGTGATCCTGGACTGGGTGCCCGCTCACTTCCCCACGGACGCACACGGGCTGGGCCGCTTCGACGGCACCCACCTCTACGAGCACGCGGACCCACGCAAGGGGCTCCACCCCGACTGGCGCACCTTCATCTTCAACTACTCGCGTTTCGAGGTCAGTTCGTTCCTGATTTCGTCCGCGCTCTACTGGCTCGAGGAGTTCCACATCGACGGGCTGCGTCTCGACGCCGTGGCTTCCATGCTCTACCTGGACTATTCGCGGGGGGAGGGACAGTGGGAGCCCAACCCGCACGGTGGGCGCGAGAACCTGGAAGCGGTAGAGTTCCTCCGGCAGCTCAACCGCACGGTGCACGAGGCTCATGCGGACGTGATCGTGGTGGCGGAGGAGTCGACCGCCTGGCCCCGCGTGACGCATGCCGTGGAGCAGGAAGGCCTGGGTTTCGATCTCAAGTGGAACATGGGCTGGATGAACGACACCCTGGAGGTTTTCAAGGCCGACCCGCTGTTTCGCAAAGGCCTGCACAACCGCCTCACGTTCTCCATCCTGTATGCGTTCTCGGAGCGCTTTCTGCTGCCACTCTCCCATGACGAGGTGGTGCACCTGAAAGGCTCGCTGCTCTCGAAGATGCCCGGTGGGCCGCTCGATCAGCACGCCACCTTGCGAACGCTCTTCGGGTACATGTGGGCACACCCCGGAAAGAAGCTCCTGTTCATGGGTGGAGAGCTGGGGGAGTGGCGCGAATGGAACCATGAAGGTGAGCTCGATTGGCCGCTCCTGAACGAGCCCCTGCACCGGCGCCTGCAGAACTGGGTGGCCGCGCTCAACCGGACCTACCAGGAAGAGCCCGCCCTGCACGAGGCGGAGTCGCAGCCGCACGGGTTCGAATGGCTCGACGTGCATGATGCTGAGCGCAGCACGATCTCGTTCGTACGCTGGTCCGCCGAGTGGCAGCAGTTCGTCGTGGTGGTGCTCAACCTGACACCCGTGCCGTGGAAGGCGTATCGCTTGGCGGTGCCGCACCCGGGCCGCTACGAGATCCTGCTCAACAGCGACGCGCCGGAATACGGCGGGGCCGGCACCCTGATCCCCGACGTCTTCCACACGGTTCCCGAGCCGCTGCACGGACGGCAGCAATTCGTGGAGCTGACGCTCCCACCGCTCTCCGCGCTGTACCTGAAGCGAACCGGACCAGCCTAGCCGGCCAGGAGGCCCCCCATGCGCGCCGCCATCCCCTGCCTCGTCCTCACGGCCGCGTTGGCGACACCGGTGGGAGGGGCGGCCCAGGTCCGCGGAGACCGACTCGCGCTTCCGCTGCGCCAGTCCAATCTGACTGCAGTGATGGCGGAGCCTCGAGAGCTCACCCTGCGCGACGCCTCTCGCAACGACCGCTGGTTGGGGCTTGGCGTACGCGACGTGCGCTGGGCGCCGGACGGGGCGGCGGTCTACTTCCGCTGGAAGCAGGACCCCGCTTCCGACGACCTGCCCGAGGACGATCCATGGTTCCGCGTGGACGCGGGCGCTACCGGGGCCACGGAGCTGACCGCTCGCGAGGCGCAGGTTGTGCCAGCGGAACGCCTGTCCTGGAGTGCCGACGGAGTGCGGGCCGCATGGGGGTCGGGGCGCAGCGTCTTCCTGTACGACCGGAGCCACGATCCCCGCACACGCATGGTGGCTGCGCTCGAGTCGGCAGTGCGCGAGGTACGACTGGCGCGCTCCGGACGCGAGATCGAGGTCGAGGCGGACGGATCGCTCTGGATCTACCATGTCGATGCGGGTGCGCTGAGGCTCTTCGCAACACGGCACGAGGTGCCCGAGCCCAAGCGCACCGCGGAGGGAGCGTGGCTGCGGACCGAAGAGACGCGCCTGTTCGAGGAGACGCGTGCCCGCTTGGACCGCGAAGCCCGTCTGGCCCAAGCCGACCGGCTAGGCGACCCGTCCCCGGTGCTCGCCCTTCCGGTGGAGCCCGGGGAGACCGTCGACCAGATCCAGCGCAGCCCGGATGGTCGCTTCGTGACCTTCCGGGCGCGGCGTCGGGCTGTCGACCGACCCGCCACACAATACATCGACTACCTGGACCCCAGCGGGTACTCCACGGTGCATGAGGCGCGGGGCAAGGCCGGCGAGCCGCGCGACCGGTTCCGCCTGGGTATCGTGGCAGCCGACGCGAGCGTGGAGCGCGACTCCGCACAGGTCACCTGGGTGAGCTTCCCCGAGGCGGAGGAACAGGAGACGGTGCCGCACGGCCCCTGGTGGTCCCTGGACGGCACCCGCGCGCTCGTACAACTCATCGGAGAGGATCATCAGGACCTGTGGATCGCGGAGCTGGACCCGCGAACGGGTACGCTGCGGGTGCTGGCGCACGACCACGACGACGCCTGGATCGGCGGCCCTCCGGTGCAGGCCAACACGCTACAGCCCGCGCTGCTGGAGTGGCTCCCCGACGGCAGCTTCGTGTTCGCCTCCGAGCGGAGCGGCTGGAGCCACCTCTACCGCACGACCCCCGACGGGGCGACCGGTGCGCTCACCACGGGCGATTGGGAGGTGCGGGGCGCAGAGCTATCCCGCGACCGGACCACCTGGTTGATCCAGGCCAGCCGTGAGCATCCGTCGGACGATCACCTGTACACCATGCCCGCCGGGGGCGGCCCCCTCACACGCGTCACGGAGGGGCCCGGGCGTCACGAGGGTTGGTTGTCGCCGGACGTGCGGCGGGTGGCCGTCGTGGCCAGCGAGTCGCTGCAACTCCCTGATCTGTGGGTGGGCACCCTGGCCGCCCGACGCGGCGGCCCCAGCGGTGCGGCGGCGCCGGAGCGTACCCGCGTCACGGTGAGCGGATCAGACGCCTTCTTCACGTACGGACGCACCCGCCCCGAGATGGTGTCGTTCGCCCACCCGGACGGCGGACGCGTATGGGCGGCGCTCTACCGGCCGGAGCGTCCCCTGCCCGAGCGGGCGGCCGTGGTGCACGTGCACGGCGGCGGATACCGGCAATTCGCGCACCGCGGCTGGAGCGTCTACGGCTGGGCCCTGCACGTCGGGTTCGTGAACTGGTTGGTGCAGCAGGGATACACTGTTCTGGACGTCGACTACCGGGGCAGTGCCGGCTTTGGACGGGACTATCGCACCGACATCGCGCGTTCCATGGGCATCAAGGACACCGATGGCGTCGTCGCCGGAGCCCGCTGGCTGGCGGAGGCGGAAGGGATCGATCCGACCCGCATCGGTATGCACGGGGTCTCCTATGGAGGCTTCCTTACGCTCATGACACTCTTCCGCTATCCGGGCGTCATGTCCGCCGGCATCGCTCGGGCCTCGGTGAGCGACTGGGCGCACTACTCGGACGGGTGGACCAGCCGGATCCTGGGCGTGCCACACATGGATGAGGACGCCTACCGTCGTTCCAGCCCGATCTACTACGCCGAAGGACTGAGTGATCCGCTCCTGATCACCCATGGCTTGGTGGACGACAACGTGCACTTCCAGGACAGTGCCCGCTTGATCCAGCGCTTGATCGAGCTGGAGAAGCGATTCGAGGTCATGGTCTATCCCATCGAGCCCCATACCATCCAGACGGAGGCCAGCCGTCTGGATTTCGTGACGCGCGCAGCGGCGTTCTTCGACGCTCACCTGTTGAGGCGCTGAGGGGTGTCGTCGCGGATCCTGCTGGCCGCTCTCTGCACGGCCCCACTCCTGACGGCGTGCCGTACCGGCAGCAACTACACGAGCCCGGGAGGGCCTGCCTATGCGGGCCAACCGGGAAGCCTCGTCTCCTGTGACGGCGGGGCAGGGAGGACACTGCGCGTGGTGTCCTTCAATGTCGAGTTCGCACTTCGCCCCGACACCGCGGCGCGGGTGCTCGGTAGTACGTCGGAGCTTCAGTGCGCAGACGTGATCCTGCTCCAGGAGATGGACGAGCAAGGCACCCGTCGGATCGCCGAGCACCTGGGGCTCCAGTATGTCTACTATCCAGCGGTTTTCCACTACCGCTACGACCGCGACTTCGGCAACGCGGTCCTGAGCCGTTGGCCGGTACGCGAGCAGTCCAAGCTGGTACTTCCGCACGTGTCCCTGTTCACCCGCACCCAGCGCATCGCCGTGGCGGTGACGCTGGACGTTCGGGGGCGGCCCCTGCGCGTGTATTCCGCTCATCTGGGCTCGCTGCTCGAGATCACGCCGTGGGCGCGGAAGGCGCAGTTGCGTGCCGTCCTGGACGATGCCTCGCCCTATGAGCGGGTGGTGATCGGGGGCGACATGAACAGCGGCGGAGTCGGAGAGGTGGCGGCGGAGGCCGGCTTCTCCTGGCCTACGCAGGAAGGCCCTCCCACGGTGAAGCGCATGCGGTGGGATCACATCTTCCTGCGTGGTGTCTCGTCCGTAGGTGCCGGGACGGTGTTGGAGATTCGCGAGGCGAGCGACCACAGGCCGGTATGGGTAGAGATGCTGTGGCCGGAGGGCTGAAGGCGCAAAGCGCCTGGATCCAGGCAGCGTGGCGAGGTGCGCAGCGCGATCTGCGTCTTGCCGGTGGTTGGGTGGCGGCGGCGATGGCGGTGGCGCTGTCAGCGCCGGGCTGCACGCACGGTCGCCCCTATGTGCGTGCCGATGTCGCTTCCCCATCGCTGGACGCGCCTCCGGCGCGAGCCATCCTGCAGCGGATCATCCTGATCGGGGACGCCGGCGCGCCCTCGGTGGACGGTGAGCCGGTGCTGCTGGCGCTGCGTGACACTGCGAACTCGTTGCCTGAGAAGACCGTGGTGGTGTATCTGGGCGACAACATCTATCCGTCCGGCGTGCCGGAGGCCGATGCCGAGGGCCGAGCGCAGGCGGAGCGGGCGCTCCAGGCCCAACTGGAGGCGGCAGGTCAGGCGCGCGCGGTGTTCGTGCCCGGAAACCACGACTGGGATCAGAACGCACCCGATGGCCTGGAGCGAGTTCGGCGCCAAGCGGAGATTGTTCAGGCGCATCCGAACGCCCTCTTCACGCCGTTCCCCGGGTGTCCCGGTCCGTACGCGCTGGATCTCACGGCCGCCCGCGTGGTGGCGCTCGACACACAGTGGTGGCTGCGGGGCGAGAATGCGGGGCCGGCCTGCTCCTATGCGGACACCGCGGCCGTCATTGCTGGGCTTGTGGAGGATGCGCTGCGCCCGCCGGACGGAAGGCCCGTGGTGGTGGTGGCGCACCACCCGCTGCGGTCGAGGGGGCCGCACGGTGGGTTCTACACGCTTGGTGAGTGGATCTTCCCCTCGCTCATGACCAACGGCGGGTGGCGCTGGGTGCTCCTACCCCTTCCCGGTGTGGGCCCACTGGGCCGCTGGCTCGTGCGTACGGACCAGGACTTCGTGAGCCGTGGCAACACTGCGCTCCGGAGGCGACTCGGTGAGGCATTGGCGACGGCTCCGCCGCTCGCCTATGCGTCGGGGCACGATCATGGACTCCAGGTCTTCGAGGGAGAGACCACAGCGTCGCTTCTGCTGGTGAGCGGCCTGGGCTCCTCGGAGAAAGCCACGCCGGTGGGAGACGAAGCGCGTACGTTGTTTGCACACCAGCACCCCGGCTTCATGGTGTTGGACATCCTCGCCGACCGCGCGATCCTCAGGGTGGTCGAGCCCGGGACGCCCGCCGTCGTCTTCCGGCACGAGGTCGCGCTCCCTCAGCGGTGACGGGGACCGCCTCGGTCGGTTCGTCCCTCCCCTCCACCGCAGGTCCCCGGGCAGCTGCCCCTCTCGCTGCGAGGCGTCGAGATTGTCCGCCAGTCGGGTCTCGATGCCTACGCAACGGGGCCCGCGCTCCTACGTAGTCGTGCATGTGCCCGCGTGCGGTCGATCCCGCTCGATTGGTTGCGGGTCGGAGAGGAGGATCGATGATGCGAATGAGTAGCCGGTTCGGCTGGGCGTGCCTCATCGCAGTGGCGCTGGCCGAGGGCGTTGAAGCACAGGAGACGCTCTGGCGGATCCCCACGACGGTGGGATACGGAGCGGTAGGGTTCGCGGCCGGTGCTTCGTTCGCGGGCTGGTTCACTCGAGACAACCACGACGTCGACGAGACGGTCGAAGCGGCCCTCGTGCTGGTCGCCGCCGGTCTCGGTGCGGGAGTCATCGGGGGCTATCGGATCGGGCGCAGCGCCGACCGCACGCTCGGGGACGGTCGGGCGCTGAGTTCCGGTCTGAAGGCGGCCGTGGGGGCTGGGACGGTCTTGAGCGTGGGCGCCGTGGGGGCGCTGGCCGCCGCGATCCGGATCTCTCCTCCGGAGCCCCGCGGAGACTGGTCCGATGAGACCACCGTCGTCGTCTACACGGGAGCCGGTCTCGCAGCAGGTGCGCTGCTGCTCTGGGCGGTCCGCGACAAGCTCGAACCGACCTCTGGCCCGGTCGTCCGTCTTGGCCCGAGCGCGGATGGTCTCCGCGTCTCGGTTCGCTGGACCCGATGAGGAGGGGCCTTCGGGCCCTGCAAGGAGGAGCAGTGGGCGACGTAGGGGGAGGTGTTCTCAGTGAGAGGGACAGTGCGACGGTGGCGTTCGGGTTTCGCGGAGATGAGTCGGAAGGGTGCTGAGGCGACCAGACGAGCTGCGCGGTCCGGAGGGTAGGGGAACGAGGAGCTGGACCGTGTTGGCAAAGAACAGGTTCGCGGCTCGGTGGGCGAGCTTCGGAGGGCGAGGCCGGTGCATCCGGAGGGCAGCCGGCGCCAGCCTGGCGCTCTGCCTCACCCTTGCTCACGCGCATGGCCTCGCTGCCCAGGACGGATTCGCCAGCTGGGTCGCGCTCTTCGACCCGGACCAGGTCGGCTGGCTGGAGAACGAGAACCGCCTCGACGAGCTGTGTCGCGACGCGGCGGATCTGGCGGCCTGCCATCAGACCATGCTGTCGCCGGCCGTCCGCGTGATGTCCCTCCACGTGGCGCCCGACGTCACCTCGAGCCGCCTGGGCGAGCTGATCGTCATCGCGGTGCCCGGCCGGGGCTTGAGCGCCGTATTCCGCGGAGACCGTGGTGACTCGACGGTGCCCCTCCGTCCGGATCTCGAGTTCCAGGACTGGGGCTACGGTCCCCTGTTCCATCAGACGTTCGCGGAGCGCCGCGGTGAGTGGTACCGGCTACCGGGCGGGCCCTGGGAAGGGTCTGCGTGGGCGCTCCTTCCCGACGACGCGGCGCAGGCGCGCGTGCTGTCTCTCGCCCCCGACGAGATCATCGAGATCGCCGGCCGCGGGATGGTGGTCGTCGCGGTGGAAGCGGACGCGCTACTGCTCCGCCGGGAGCAGCCCGCCGATCACTGGTGTGACGAAGCATCCCCACCACCGCGCATCGCAGACGAGCCGGTGCGGGTCGCACGAACGGATCTCGTCGACGACCGGGGGCATCTGCTCATCGGGCTGCGCTATCTGAAGGGATGTTGAGCGCCGCAACCATGGAACTGAGGCTGACCGGCGCGGCCGACGTGCTGCAGCGGGGGAGGGGAGGAAGACCATGACGGATCCGACAGGACCCGCCGGGAAGGGTTCGCTCGAAGCGCGCATCGCCGAAGGGGCCGGGGTCGGGTACCTCGTGCGTCCCATACCCACGACCCTGGACCATGAGATCCAGAGCGCCCTGACGACGCCGGCGGCGAGTGAGCGCTGGTCGCTTCTCCAGCCCCGCTTCGGCCCGGAGCAGGCGCCCACACTGCGGGCCTTCGCGGAGCGTGCTGCAGCTCGCGCTGTCAGGGAAGGGGCGTCGCATCACCTGGACGCCGCTCTGATTGCACTCGCGCTGGCCGGGTTGGAACAGGGGAGCCGTGAGGCGCTCTTGATTCTTCCCTTGATCCACGACAGCGCCGTGCGTCTTGGGGCGCCACCCGAGGACCTCTTCGAGCGCGTCGCAACCCAGGTTGGAGCTCAGGCCGCCGAGAGCCTGCGCGGGTTCCGCGAGCGCACGAACAAGTCGATCGCACAGATGGGCTACGTCGCCGAAGGGGCCGGCCCCACCTTCCGCTACCGAAGGACCTGGTAGTTTCGCATCCTCACCCCCACGAAGGAGTGGCCATGGATTGGCACCTGCTCAGTCAGGTCGTGATGATCCTCCTCCTGTTCCGCATCGCCGTCGACCTGCGGTCCGGATTGTCGGAGGTCATCAAGGGTCTGGAGTCCCTCGATGAACGCTTGAATCGCTAGGTCGGGGATCGGCGAGCGTGACGGGGCGGCCAGTGGGGCTCTACGATGAGGCTCCGTCCGTTTCGCGATCGTATCCACCCGATCCCCCGAGGACCCATGGCTCCCCGCCGCTTCGAACGGAGCGTCTTCCTGGCCCTCCTGACCGTGGCGCTCATACCAACCGCCCTGGTGGTGGCGGGCGGTGCCTGGGCCCTCGGAGACGTGCTGGCGCGGTCCGGATCTGCGGGACCGTGGGTCACCGTCGCAGGGTCCGGGCTCGAGCTCATCGACAGGGTCGAACGGGATTGGCCGGAGGCTCAGCCCGTCCCCGCCCAGGTCAGCCAGGCGTTGGAGGCACATCGCACGGATCTGGTCCGGTCTCGCGACATGTCCCGCCTCTACGCCGCGGTCGCCGCGCGTGCTCTCGACCGGCTCCCCTTGATCGCAACGGGTCTTTTGCTGTTCGTCACCGGGCTGGCTTGGGCCACGGCCCATGCCCTGGCGAGGCGTTTCGCGAGGCCCGTGCACGGTCTCATCGATTGGACGGGGCGAATCGCGGCCGGAGACGTCATCCCGGAGGGGCGGGCCGTCTCACCGGGCTTCGTTGAGTTGGAGCAGCTCGGTGACGCGTTGCGCTCCATGTCCCGTAGCATCGACGAAGGCAGGCGCAAGGCCGTCGAGGCGGCGCGGCTGGCCACCTGGAGCGCAATGGCACGCCGGGCGGCGCACGAGATCAAGAATCCGCTCACTCCGATGAAGCTGGCGGCCTACCAGATCCGCAAGCGCTTGCCCGAGGACCAGGACGACGGGTCGGTCGACGTGCTCGTCGAGGAGATCGATCGGCTGGATGCGCTTGCGCGTTCGTTCGTTCAAGTGGGTCGGGCCCCCGAGGGCCCGGCCGCGATGATCGATCTGGTGGAGTTGTGCCGCGCCCTGGTCGACGGGTTCGCAAGCGCGCCAGTGCCTGTCATGCTGGACGCACCGCCGAACCCGGTCTTCGTGCGTGGGCACCTCGACGCACTCCGGGGAGCGCTGCTGAACCTCATCGGCAATGCCGTGGAAGCTCAGGAAGGCGTGCAGGCATCCCCGGACGCCGGTGTCGTCGTCCAAATCCGGACCGTCGCGGACGCGGCGGGAGCCGCAGCGGTCCGAATCACGGTGGAGGACGACGGACCCGGGCTGCCCGCGGGCCTGGAGGACGCCATCTGGAATCTGGACGTCACCACCAAGCGAAGGGGCTCGGGAATCGGGCTCCCTATGGTCCGGCAGACCCTCACCAGCCACGGAGGACATGTGCGAGCCGAGAATCGCCCGGAGGGCGGGGCGCGCTTTGTCTGCGAGCTTCCGCGTGCCCCTTTGGACCTCGCCCCTGCGTCTCCGGCACCCTGACGCCGTGCACATTCTCATCGTCGACGATCAGGACAACATCCGCCGTACCCTGCGCTCGCTTCTCGAGTCGGAGGGCTATCGGGTCAGCGACGTGGACCGCGCAGAGGCTGCGCTGGCCGGGTTCGACGACATCTCCCCCGATGCCGTGCTGCTGGACCTGGCCCTTCCGGGAATGAACGGCTTGCAGGCCCTCGAGCGCTTCCGCCAGCTCGCGCCCCAGGTGCCCGTGGTGATGATGAGCGGGCAGGCGTCGCTCTCCGATGCGGTACAAGCCACCAAGAAGGGGGCGTTTCATTTCATCGAGAAGCCGCTGACTCCCGAAGCGGTGCTGCTGACGCTGACGCGAGCCTTGGAGCTGAGCCGCGAGCGCGACCTCACGCGGGCGCTGCGGCGCGAGCTGGGTCCTGGCACGGAGTTGATCGGCATCTCCCCGGCCATGGAGGAAGTCCGGCGGCGGGTGGAGCGCGTGGCTCCCACTGACGCGCGCGTGCTCATCACCGGGGAGAGCGGCACGGGCAAGGAGTTGGTTGCCGCGGCCATCCACGGGCTCTCCGAGCGCCGCGATGGCCCCTTCGTGCGCGTGAACAGCGCGGCCATCCCCCGTGACCTTGTCGAGAGCGAGATGTTCGGCCACGAGAAGGGCTCGTTCACGGGCGCCACCGAGCGCCGACGGGGACGGTTCGAGCTGGCGAGCGGGGGCACGCTGTTCCTGGACGAGGTGGGCGACCTGAGCTTGGAAGCCCAGGCCAAGCTGCTACGCGCGCTGGAATCGAGAACGATCGAGCGGGTCGGCGGATCGAGTCCCATCCCGGTGGATGTGCGCGTGATTGCCGCGACCAACCGGGACCTGGTGGCCGCGACCCGTGAGGGCGCCTTCCGGGAGGATCTGCTGTTCCGCCTGGAAGTCGTTCCCATCGCGCTGCCGCCCCTGCGCGAACGACCTGCCGACATCCGCCCTCTGGTGGCGCATGCGCTCACGCGCCTGCGCTCGCGCCAAGGCGTTCGCAGTCCGGAGCTCGGGGACGAGGCGCTCGCCGTTCTGGAGGCACACGACTGGCCCGGCAACGTGCGTGAGCTGTTCAACGCCATCGAGCGCTTGGCCATCCTGCACGGACACG
>JAWKQO010000005.1 GCA_041390105.1 Gemmatimonadota bacterium | reverse complement strand
TCGATTTGCGTTAGGGCGGTGCTGAGGGCCTTCTTCTTCTGATCGTTCATATCGACGGCAGGCATCGTGGGCTGACTCCTCCGGAACGGCCGCGGAAACCCTCCGGCGGCGCCCGCGCTGGGGCCCGGAATCCGGAGTGCGAAGACAACCTAGTCGACCCGAAGAGAAAGCGAAACCCCCTCCCCGAGCCCCAGGAACGAGGGAAAGCTAAAGGCGGCCCCGGGGCCTCGCCATTCGAGCTTGGGCACGCGGCCGGAGGGGGGCGCGGGACCTGGAACTCCCCGCTGCAGGGGTGGGTTTCGCAGGCCGGGTCGGCATGTGGAAGCAGGGGGCTGCGTTGGAGAACGAGTTCGATATCGTCGCGGTCGGCGGTGGGACCGCGGGGCTGGTGACGGCCGCCGGCGCCGCGTATCTGGGGGCACGCGTCGCCCTGGTGGAGCGCGAACGCCTGGGAGGCGATCGCCTCTGGACCGGGTGCGTGCCCTCCAAGGCACTCCTGGCCTCCGCCAGACACGCCCACGGGCTCGGCATCGCGGCTCTGTCCAACACGATGTTCCCGTACCCGACCCGCATGGAGGCATGGAGACGGGCCGCCGACGGATTCCGGCGGGCGCAACTCGACATGTGGAAGGGAGCGCTGTTGCGGAAGGTGGTGCGGTCGTGGACCTAGGGGGGCGACCTCCAGGTCTGGGGCGACTGCTCGCCCTGGTGACGCTGCTGCTCGCAGTCGCTGCGGGGGCGCGCCTGCTCCCCCTCGGTGACCTCCTCTCTGCACCGGGCGTCCTGAGCATCGTGGGGAGCGCCCGCGACTCGTGGTGGGGACCGTCGGCCTTCGTCGCAGCGTACGCGCTCTCCACCGCCGTGGCGCTCCCCGCCACCGCGTTCACCTTGGCCGGCGGCGCACTCTACGGATTCGGCTGGGGACTGCTCTGGAACTCGCTCGGCGCGAACCTCGGCGCCACCCTGGCGTTCTATCTGGCTCGCGGGCTCGGGCGCGACGGCCTGCTGCGCTTGGTCGGCGACCGGCGCGAGGCGCTGGACCGTGCAACCGAGGCGCATGGGTTTGTCGCGGTTCTCACCATGCGGCTCGTCCCGCTCTTTCCGTTCGCCGTCGTGAACTACGCGGGAGGACTGGCCGGCATGCCGTGGTCCCGCTATGGCCTCGCCACGCTGGTGGGCGGCCTCCCGGCCACCGCGATCTACACGTTCTTCGCAGACGCCTTGCTGCAGGGCTCGCGGGAAGCCTCTCGGGAGGCCTGGATTCGTGCGCTGCTCGCCGGAGTGCTGCTCGTGGCGCTGGGCGCGCTGCCCCCGCTGGCCCGACGTCTGCGCGGTGCCCGCCCCGCGGGTGCGCGCCGTCCCTAGCCGGAGCGGGCCGCGCCCCGTTCGGGTCCGGGCCCGGCGAGCCCCCCGCTGTCAGCACGAGTTCACGGCCGCCGGCTCCCTCCGACCCGACCCAAGGGGCTCCTGCCTGATGGCGCGGAGCTTGCACCTCTTCCCGCCCGTACGTAGGAACGGGCTCCCCACGCCCCCGAATACCCATGGAACGCCGCGAACGTCTCCGCTTCGACGATTTCAGCTACGAAGTCTTTGCCAACGGCCAATGCCTGGCCCGGCTCAGCCTGGAGCTCCAGGGGGACCGCTTTCAGGGGGCCTCCGAAGGCACGCACACGCTGGAGGGTCGCCTCAGGGTCGGAGCGCTGGCCGCGGTGCAGGCCGCCGAAGCTGCGACGGCCAATCGGATCGCCCTGGAGCTGCTCGGCGTCAAGGCGGTGCGGGCCTTCGATCAGTGGATCGTCATCGTTTCCATCCGGGGTCGATCCGGGGAGCACAGCTACCGACTGCTGGGATCGTTCGCCACCGACGAAGCCGACGCCGCACGCGGTGCGGCGATGGCCGTGCTGGACGCGACCAATCGGATCCTGGAGAAGTACCTGAACTGAGCACCGGCGGCGGCCAGGGAATCCTGGCGAGTCGAGAAGAAGCGCGGCCCTTCCTGGCCGCGACCGCACGCCGGTCCTACTCTTGGGGCGCGCTACCGGCCCTCCCGGGCCCTCCTCCGCTCCCCGAATCGCCCGCGCCATGCCGCCAGGCCCTCCACCCGACCTCGACGAGTTGTTCAGCCTCGCCTATGAAGAGCTCCGGCGCTTGGCTACCTCGATCCAGCGATCCCGTCCCACCGAGACGCTGAATCCGACCGCTCTGGTCAACGAGGCCTACCTGAAGCTGGCGCGCTCGCGGGAGCTCAATCCCGAGAGCCTGCTGCATTTCAAACGGATCGCGGCGCGGGCCATGCGCCAGGTGCTGGTGGAGGCAGCCCGCCGACGCTCGACGCGGAAACGGGGCGCCGATGTGGCCCTGGTCACGTTCGACGAAGCGGCTGCCGCCGGTCAGACCCATGCGGAGGACCTCCTGGCTCTGGACCTGGCCATGACGGACCTGTCCCGGCTGAACGGGCGCCAATCGGACATCGTGGAGTGCCGCTTCTTCGCTGGATTCGACGTCGCCGAGACCGCTGACATCCTGGGCGTGTCCAAGTCGACCGTCGAGCGGGAATGGCGCGCTGCCCGGGCCTGGTTGGCGCGCGAGCTGCGCTCTCGCACCTGAAGGTTCGTCTTCTGGACCGGCACCACCCCCGCGCCCGCGGGGTGCTTGCTTGCCTCGCCTCTCCTGACGGTCGCACGCGTACTTCCGCGTAATGCATCACAGCCGGGTTGATCCGGCCGTCGGTCGGACCCCAGGCGCAGACGGGGAGCCACCCCATCACCCGGTCCCGACGCTCAACCAGAGGAAGGCTACCGTGCTTCGATCCACTCCCACCCGAGTGGCCGCTTTGGTGGCGGCCGCGCTCGCGTGTGCCCCGTTGGCGGGCGCCGCTCAGGATTCCCCCTACAGCATCGGCTTCCAGAGCTCCTGGCCTTCGTACGGGCTGAGCGGTCGCTACGACGCCAGTGATCAGATTCAACTGCAGGCCGTCGTGGGCGCGCTCGGCGAAGTGACCAATTTCTCGGGGCGCGTCAACTACGACTTCCAGGACAAGGAGAAGTACGACGTCTACGGCTACGGCGCCGTCGGCATGTGGCGCTACGCGTACAGCATCCTGGGAGTGAGCGACGCGGAGACGACCATCGGACTCGGAGGCGGGGCGGGTTTCGAGTTCGACCTGCAGGAGGCCTTCTCGCCGGATGACGACAGCTTCCCACCCCTCTTCTGGTCGTTGGAGGCCGGCTTCGTCCTCGCCAGCTTCGACAACTACAACTGGTCCCCCTTCGTCTTCGGCGGCGGAATCCACTACCACTTCTAGTCCTCCCGCGCTGCAGCGGGAGGGGCCGCCCGCCCTCCCGCTGCAGCTCCGCCTCCGCCCGCCTTGTCCTGATCCGCAGCGGCAGGTCTATTGCCCGGACCTCACCAGCGGACGGGAGCTCCGAGCATGGGCACGGGAAAGCGCAAGCGCTACTCGGGATATCGATCGTTCGACTACCTGCGCGCAACGCGTGACTTTCGCGAATTCGACCTGATCGACGGCGCGTCTCCCTTCGAACCCTATCTGCTCCCGCTCTCGGCGGAACAGGAAGTGCGCGTGGAGGAGCTGGCCACGCGGCTGGTCATGATCTCCTTGCACGAGCATCCGCACCTCTTCCCCAAGCGAGCCGACGAGATCCGACCGTACGACCAGGAAGCGCGCGTCGCGACGGCCTACGAGGCGCTATCCGATTCCTACTGGGATTGCGTCTTCGACAACTTCCAGGACGGCGCCTCCTTCATCACGTCGAAGAATGGCTGGAAGTGGAGCGACGTCATCTACGACATGGGCATGCGCCTGTGTGACCTCGCCCACCAGGACTTCCTCATCCGGTGTGAGAAGGTCGACGACATCCATCGCGCGCACCGGGAGGGCCGCATCGCCCTGGTACCCGCGCAGGAAGGCGCGGCCATGATCGAGAACGAGCTGGATCGCATCGAGATCCTGTACGGAATCGGGTTGAGGGTGTTGGGCATCACCTACAGTGAGTCCAACGCGCTGGGCAGCGGCTTGAAGGAAAGTCGCGATGGGGGCCTGACCGCCTTCGGCCGCAAGGCGGTGGCGCGTATGAACGAGGTAGGCATGGCCATCGACTGCGCCCATACCAGCGACCAGACCGCCATCGACACCGCTCGCGAAAGCAGCAAGCCGATCTTCCTCACACATACGGGCGCGCGTGGCCTCTGGAACATCAAGCGTCTGGCCTCGGACGAGGTGATTCGTACGGTCGCGGGCGAAGGTGGCGTCATCGGCATCGAAGCTGCGCCGCACACCACGGTCTCCGCGAAGCACCCGCGGCACGACCTGGAGTCCTTCATGGAGCACTTCGAGTACGTGGCCGACCTGGTCGGCATCGAGCACGTGGCGTTCGGTCCGGACACGCTCTACGGCGATCACGTCGGCCTGCACCAGGTCTACACCGCCCAACTGTCCATCGGGGATTCGCACCGGGCCGAGTCCGGGGAGGCGAGTCCTACCTACGAACGGGTCGCGTATGTGAAGGGCGTAGAGAATCCGACGGAGGCTTCCAAGAACATCCTCCGCTGGCTGGTAGCGCACGGGTATTCGGAGTCGGACATGGCCAAGGTGCTGGGAGAGAACATCCTCAGGGTGCTCGAGGACGCCTGGCAGTGACGCCCATCCGCCCCCGCACCCCCTGGGTCACCTTTCTGTTGATGGCGCTCTTCCTGGTGGGAGGAAGCGTGGCGCTGGTGCTGGACTGGCCGGCCGGGCCCGCGCACCTCGACTGGGGCGTGTGGTTGCTGATCTACGGGGGCTACCCGTTCGTGGTCGGCGCGGCGCTCTTCTACGTCCGCACCGGCAAGTAGCGTGGCCGGCACAGCGGTCTACTCCGCCATCCTGGTGGTCTATTTCCTGGTGCTGCTGGGAGCGGGGCTCTGGTTCAACCGACGCCAGGGTTCCCGGCAGGAGTACTTCCTGGCGCGGGGGAAGCTGGGACCAGCCACCGTCGGCTTTTCATACTCCGCCACGCAGATGAGCGGCAGCTCCTACATGGGCGCCGTGGGCACGGAGCGGGTCTTGGGCTACAACTTCTCGCCCGGAGGCGTCTCGTCCGCCGCGGCCGCCTGGTTCACCTACGTCCTCGTAGGGGAAAGGCTACGGCGCGTCTCCGATCGCGTCCGTTTGACCACGCTGGTCGACGTCTTCGAAGCGCGCTACTACGGCCGACGGATCGGGGGCCTCGCGACCGCGATCATGTTGATCGCGTTCATTCCCTTGATCGCGGCCCAGCTCAAGGCCGCCAGCAACGTCTTCGAGGTTCTGCTCGGACTTCCCTACCTGACCGGTCTCTTCCTCTTCGGCGGCATCGTGATCCTCTACACGGTGGTGGGTGGGATGCACGCCGTCGCGTGGACCGACCTGGTGCAGGGGACCATCATGGTGTTGGGCTTCGCATTGTTGGCGCCGGTGGCGGTCTCCCGCGCCGGGGGATTCGCCGAGATGCACCTGCGCTACGCGGCCCTCAATCCCGAGGGCATTCACTTCCTGGGCGGCATGCCCGCGCTGTGGGTGGTCTCCTCCTTCCTGGTGTGGGGCTTCTTCCAGATCGGCGGCGCTCCCGCGGCCGTGACCCGATTCTTGATCCCGGACGACGCCGACACGCTGAGGCGGGCCCTGGTCTATTCCATCGGGTTCTCGAGCTTCGTGTTCGTCTGCGGCACCTTGATCGCGATCGCCTCCGGCGTGCTGCTCCCCGAGCTGGATCGCCCGGACTTGGCACTTCCCACCCTGGTCTCGATGCTTCTGCCACCGGCGTTGGGGGGACTCATCGTCGCCGCCGTCCTGGGTGCCACGATGTCCACCATCGACTCGGTGCTGCTCCTGGCCAGCTCGCTCGTGGTCGAGAATCTCGTGGTGCCTCTCAGCCGGAGGGCCATCGACACGGAGCGTGGCGTTCGGATCGCGCGCCTGTCGACGCTGGCGTTGGGACTGGCAGCCGTGCTGGTCGCGATCGATCCCCCTGCCACGATCTTCTGGATCGTGACGATGGCCTTCAGCCTCATGGCCTCCGCCTTCACGTTTCCGCTGTTGCTCGGCCTCTGGTGGCCGCGCGCCACTCAGGCGGGAGCGCTGGCGGGGATGACCGGAGGGGCGCTTGCCTGCGTGGGGTGGTACGGGCTGGGGTATCTCACCACGGGCTCGTTCGAGAATTGGGTCGGGGGCATCTGGCCGGCACTCTTCGGGCCGGCGCTCTCCCTGGGGCTGATGGTGGTGGTGAGCCGGTTGTCCCCACCACCCCCGCAGACGGTCCTCGACCTGTTCTTTTCGGAGAGCGCGCCGACGGGCCCTTGAGGTCCGCGCCCGCCGACGGCGGGTCAGCGCCGCATCTCTTTGATGCGAAATCCCGCCGCCGAGTCCTCGATCAAGCGATCCAGGCGTCGG
Organism: Gemmatimonadota bacterium; assembly: GCA_041390105.1. NCBI lineage: Bacteria > Pseudomonadati > Gemmatimonadota > Gemmatimonadota bacterium. The sequence continues at coordinate 111,802 of JAWKQO010000005.1, read as the reverse complement.
AGGCGGGTCTCTTCCCGCCTGGCGCTGACCACCCACCAGGTGACGGCCTTCCGGTAGGAGGCTGTCTCGCCGCCGAAGTGCTTCCAGGCCCTCCGGTTCGCGCGGAAGCGCTTCTCCAACTCCGGGGGCAAGGCAATCTCGTCCTGTTCGAAGGAGTAGCGGCGGCTCAGATGCTCCTTCCTCCGCTCGTAGGCGTCCTTCCCCGCGCGGCGCACGAGACCCCCCTCGAGGAGCACCTCCATGCGGCGGAGGTTCCGGTCGCTCCAGACACTCGCGTCCCTTCGTGGGGTGAAGCGGATCGTGTAGGCCTCGGCGCCCAGGGAGCGGCGTACACCGTCGATCCATCCGAAGCACAGCGCCTGATCCACCGATTCGGGCCAGGTCAAGCTGGGCTTGCCCGTGCTCTTCTTGTGATAGCCCACCCACAACTCCGTTGCCGACCGGTGGTGCGTGGCCAGCCAGGTGCGGAACTCGGCGGGCGAGGTGAAGAAGTGGGGCTCGGTCACGATGCGGGACGACACATTCCTTCCCAGCCTTGCTCGCACGCCAGAGCCAGCAGGCGTCCCGGGTCTCGTTCTCGGAGGGCCGGCTTGGTGCCCCTGAGGACGATGGGAAGATCGGCCAGCGTGGGGGACTCGCGTACCCAGTCCCCCCGCCCCGCTGCCGCCCGGCGTGCGTTTTCGCAGGCTGGCTCGAAGCCGCCGTCGCACCCTCGGGAGAAATGCAGCCGCGGGTCCTGGCGCAGAGCGGCCGCCTGGATTCCCACTTCATTACACGCCCAGCCCGACCCGTTGTTGCAGTAGGCCAGCGTGAGGAAGGTGGCATAGTCGCAGGCCCTCTCGCTGCCTTGCGCACACGCGTTCGCCCAGAACGGCAGGTACTGCCCGGGGTGACGATCCCCGAGGGCCCGGGTTCCGATCAAGGCCACGAACACCAGCGTCCAGATGCCGGCCCAGAGCGTGTTGCGCCGCGCCGGGGTCAGTGTTCGTCCCACGCGTGACGGATCGAGCGCACGGAGGCCGCCCTTCGCCACCACCCCGTCGATGCCGCGCACGGTCAGGTTCATGAGCGGCACCGGGAGCAGCTTGTCATAGAAGGTCGGGATGCCCCCCCGGGTCAGGAGGACGTAGAAGACCAGCGTGCCCAGAGCATACAGCACTCCGAACCCGACCCGCCCCAGCTCCGAGCGGGGGGACGTGGAGGGATCGGTGAACAAGAGATGCATGCCGAGGAAGACTGGAACGGGAATGAAGGAGTCGTAGAAGAAGTACGTCCCGGTCGCCTGGAAATAGGCCCACCCGAACACGACCATGGTGACCACAGCCGCCAGCGTCATGCGTGCCACACCGAACAGGAGTTGTCCGGGTAGCGCGGCGAGGAAGATCGCCAGGTAGATGAATGGCGGATCGTGCTGCGTGTTGGCGATCAGGTTGCCGAAGGTGATGTCCGACGCTCCCGTAGCGATGAGCACCATCGAGACGAGCGCCAGCGGGAACGACGACGGGTTGAAGATGTGCGCGGAACGGCCGTCACGCGTCCAACGGATCAGCTCTTTCCCCAGGTAACCGACGGCGATCATGGCGAACTGGAAATGGAACCACTCGGGGCGGAACCACAGGAAGAGATTGATGCTGCCAATCACCGGGAGCGGCCCAAACCCGAGCGAGTAGCGGTCGCGTCGCGACCAGGTCAGCAAGGCGTCGACCGCATAGGCGAAGAGCACCTGCGCGAAGAGCAAGGGCAGGTACGCGTACACGACCCGCACATACCACCCCCACCAGGCGTAGACGACGATCTGCGCCAGGGCCTGCACCCAATGGTGTTTGTAGAGGGCAAAGCCGAGTGTAAACGTGCGTCCCTGGCGTCGAGCCGAGACCAGCAGGGCCAGCGCCCAAAGACCGGCGACACCGGCGGCGGAGAGGCACGCGCGCAAGAGGAGCCCCTGTCCGGCCAGGACCGACCATCCGAACAGAGCCAGCGCCAGGGCGAACCCCAGGGGCAGCAACACAGCCCGTCCAGGGCTGAGCGCCCGCTCCGGCCAGGGCGTCTGTGGTGGGCCGGCCGCGGAGACCGGGGCGCCGTCCGGGTTCGAAGAGGGGGGAGCCGTTTTCATGGCCTACCAAGGGCTGGGTCATCGGGCTGGCGACGGAAGCCTGCCCCCGAGGATCGTTCCCGAAGGTAGCCCGCCCTGCCCGACGAGCAATGTCCGTGTGGACGTGGCGGAACCCCGCGCTCCCTGGAAAGGAAGACACCACGGGAGGGTCATTGCCCGCAGGGTGCCAAAAGAAAGGGGGCCCGCCCCGTCAGGAACGGACCCCCACCTCTCTAGGCAGACCGTGCGCTAGCCGCGCGTCCGCTGCAGGCCCGACTGATAGGCCTGCCAGACCCCCGGTCGCACCGGCACATACACCGTTTGGTACGGGGTGGACCCTCCGCGATCCGCGAAGAGCGGCACACCGTTGAACTCACCCACCTGCATGATGTCGTTACAGGATAGGCGCACCTCGCCACCCGACTTGGAGTAGCGACGGCGCTCGAAGGTCACCGCCTCGTCGTTCTCGAACCAGCTGGCGCCCTCGGCATACGTTCCGGCGAACACAACGCCCGGCCGCAACTGACGGACCGACACACGCTGCGGGCCGACCAACGTGTCGCCCTGTGCGGTGACGAGCACCGTCTCGGTGGCACCGGTCGCCAGACAGATCGGCGTCGACGTCCCGGTCGGGAGCGGCGGCGCGACCGTGCGCTCCACGACCACCGTGTCCGGCGGAGGCGCTGGCAGCACGATGGTGTCGGGCATGGGCCGATCCAGCAGTCCGGGCTTGCACAGGCCACCCGTCTGCGGGCAGAGAGCCACCGAGCCGAGCACGCCGAACTTCTTGGACCGGTAGATCGAAGTCTCCTCAGCGTAGTTCGCGCCGAGCAGGAAGCCACCGATGCGGAAGCCGCCGAAGTCCGCTTGGGCGCCCAGGTTGATGTCGAAGCCGTTCCACTCACCGATCAGGTTGAGCAGGCTCGTCTCGCCCAGCGCCATATGGAGGGCCGCGCCGGTGAACCACCCTTCCGAGTCCACGAACGAATACCAGGGAAGCTGGTCGCCGTCCTTGAACATCCCGGCACCCCACCCGAGCGCGAACGTGAAGTCGTGCTCCGGCAGAACGTCGGAGTCGAAGCCGCGCAGCTGCGCCGTTCCGACCACGTAAGGCGTGAAGGCGGTACTGACGTCGTCCCTACCGCTACCGGGATAGGTCTCCACCAAACGGGCGTCCGGATAGCCGAGCCGGCCCGGTTGATAGTCGTCGCGAGAGGTCCCGTCGAAGGACGGCGGCGTCACGTAACGCGCGCCCACAGCCAGACCCAGACCCTGCGCTTCCGGGCGGATGAGGGCGACCCGGCCGAAGGCACCCACCATGGTGCCACCCTGCTCGGCATCCGAGAAGTTTTGAACGGTGACACCGGCTTCGACACGGTCGAAGAGACCGATCGCTACAGACGCGTCCGACAACCATTTGTCGAACGATCCGCCGCGGCCGACGATGTCGCCGCGGGCGTTGGTCTGGACCATGCGGTCGATGCTGACTGGGAATCCCGAATAGGTCCCGACGATGGCCATGTGCGGGAGAACGCTGGCGACCGGCACGTCGAGAAGACCCGAGCCGTAACGGAGCGTGCTCGGCACCTTCGTGCTCTGGGCCGCGAGCGAACTCGTGGTGGCGAGCGCCACCGTGAGGACCATCGCCCCGGAGAATACTCCCCGAGCGATCTTCATGGGAATGGAACCTCCGTCTCAGTGTAGTTGCCGTAGACCCTGCCCCTCGGGGGCGAGACATGCGGCCTAACCCCTTCCGGGGCTTGGCCAAAAGCTAACCGCAGGTCCACTCTCAAGCCAGTCAAGGACTTGCCCCCTCCGCCGTCAGGACGTCCCCCACGAGGGTAACGACACGCTCGACGTCCGCCAGCGCGAAATCTCGGTGGGTCACAGCCCGCACCCGTCGTTCCCCGAAGCGGCTGAGGCGCACGCCCCGGCGAGCGAGGCTGTCCAGGACCGACTCCGTGGGGGGTGCCTCGTCCATGAGGTCGATCATCACGACGTTGGTCTCGGGCTCCGTGACCCGGAGCGATGGGATGCGGGCGAACCCACACGCCAGCAGGCGAGCCTTTTCGTGGTCCTCGGACAACAAAGGGAGATTGCGCTCGAGCGCGAAGAGACCTGCAGCCGCCAGCATCCCGGACTGACGCAGGCCGCCACCCATCCGACGCCGGACGCGCCACGCTTCGTCGATCAAGGCTTCCGATCCCGCCAGCACGCTCCCCACCGGGCAACCCAGCCCCTTCGATAGGGTGACCATCACGGTGTCCGCGAGCGCGCCCCACTCGCGAAGGGCGCATCCCGTGGCCACGTGGGCGTGCCACAGGCGAGCTCCGTCCAGATGCACGGCCAGCTTCCGCTCGCGGGCCCAGCCGACGAGCTCCTGGAACCGCGCGACGGGGAGCACGGCGCCCCCCGCGGAGAGGTGGGTGTTCTCCAACTCGAGGATCGAGACCCGGGGAACCAGACGCGAGGGCGGGCGCCATGCCGCATCCAGGGCGGCCACCGTCAGCCGGCCACGCTCGCCCGGCACGCCCCGGAGCTGCAACCCGGAATGCGCGGCGGCCGCCGCCTCTTCCCAGGTCAGGACGTGGGCATCCTGCTCACACAACACCTCGGTCCCTGGAGGTCCGAGGACGGCCAGCGCCGTCTGGTTGGCCATGATTCCGCTGGGAAAGAAGAGCGCGCGTTCCTGACCCAGGAGCACCGCCAGACGCTCTTCGAGGGCCCTGGTGGTGGGATCGCCGTCGAGGACGTCGTCGCCCACCGCGGCCTCCGCCATGGCGGCGCGCATGGCCGCGTCCGGGCGGGTGACCGTATCGCTGCGCAGGTCGAAGACCATGTGCGGCCCTCGCGGTCCAGACTCAGTCTCTGGAGACGGCGATATCCCGCTCCAACTTGCCCAAGCGCCTGGCGATGCTCACGATCCACCCGAACACCAGCACCCACGCGATCGCGTACGCTGCGAAGACATGCCAGTACGGTCGCAGCGATCCTCTCGCCACGCGGTCGCCGACCTCCTGGGCGAGCACGGACTCCGGCCCCGCCAGCACCACGAACAGCAGCGCCACCACGGGCCCGAACCAGCGGACGACTCTCATCATCGAGCACCCTCCAGGAAGACCGACGCCTGCCGGCGCGCTCGTTCCAGGCCGTAGCGCAGCAGGAAAAGGGAGAAGAAGAGGACGGTGAACGCGGCCAGGCCGGTCAGCAGCGTCGCGAGCATGCGCGGATCGAGCGTGGGACCTTCCGGCTTCATCACGACCGGCTGCGGGTGCAGAGAACGAAACCATACGACGGACAAATGGATGAACGGGATGTCCAGGGCACCGATGATCGCGATGACGGCTCCCAAGCGGCGCCCCCGCTCCTCCGATCCCGAGGACCCCCGGACCATGAAGTACCCGAAGAAGATCAACCACAGCAGAAGGGTCAGCGTCAGGCGCGGCTCCCACTGCCAGTACCATCCCCACGCGACCCGCGCCCACAGGGGTCCGGCGATCAACGTCATGGTGAGAAAGACCAGCCCGCCCTCGGCCAGCGAGACCGCGGCCATGTCCAGGCGTTCGTCCCGCAGCCACAGGTAGACGGCCGAACAGAGGGCGCAGAGGCCGAAGGCGAGCTCACCCACCCAGGCCGAAGGGACGTGCAGATAGAAGATGCGCTGCACGACGCCCATGGTCGCTTCCGTGGGCACCCAGAAGAAGATCATCCAATAGAGCAGCAGCACGCCCCCGACGCCCACGACGCCAAGGGCGATGGCACCACTGCGCAAACCCGTGTCGTTCATGCATCCTCCACAACGAATCGAAAGAGGATCGCCCCGACGGTCAGCGTGAGCAAGGCGAACGCTCCCAACATGCGCAGATTGCCACCGACCTCGGAGACCGAGAGGCCGGCGATCAGTCTGCTGGTGGCGCCGGAGCCGTAGATCACGACCGGCAGCAGCACGGGGAAGACCAGCACCGGCAGCAGCGTCTCACGCATGGAGGACCGGGCGGTGATCGCGCCGAACAGCGTTCCCACCGCCACGAAACCCAGGGCTCCCAGGGCCAGGAGACCCAGCAGGGCCGGCCAGCTGGGCCCGTAGTCGACCGCGAAGAACAGAGCGAAGAGCAGGAGCAGCAGGAGCACGAGCGCCAGGACCAGGAGGTAGTTGGAGATGACCTTGGCGAAGAAGATCGCTTCCCTCGGAATGGGGGTCAGCAGCACGCCCTCCAGCGCGCCGTTCTCGTCTTCGAGGTGGAACGTCTGACCGAGCCCGAGAAGGCCTCCGAACACGATCGTCAACCACAGAAGTGCGCTGGCGAAGTCGCGCGGGCGGACGACGCCGGGGTCGATCGCGTAGTTGAAGAGCACCGCGATCAAGACGGCGAAGGCGCCCATGAGCGTGAATCGGCGCCCGGTCCGGATCTCGATGGCCACGTCCTTCCAACAGATCCAGCCCACCGCCTTCAGCGTTCTCATGCGGCCAAGCCCACGGTGCGCTGGTAGAGTCCCTCCAAACCGGTGGGATCGGCGGGGAAGTCGTCCGTCACGAGGCGCAGCTTGCCCGCGACCTGGATGGCGATCCGATCTGCGAGCCGGGCACCCTGCACCAGGTCATGGGTCACCATCACCACCAGGCGCTTCCCGTCCTTGAGGTGGGTGAGGATCTCGCCGAGACGAGCGGCCGCGTGGGCGTCCAGGCCCGTGTAGGGCTCGTCCAGGAGCACGACCTGCGGGTCATGCAGGAGCGCCCGCGCCAGCGAGAGACGCTGGGTCAGGCCGCGCGACAGGGCCTTGGCCGGATGATGCTGCCACTTCCCCAGACCGAACCGCTCCAGGCTCTCGTCGATCCGCCGCGCGACGTCGTTCAGGCTGTACAGCGCCCCGTAGAACTTCAGATTCTCGCGCACCGTCAACTGGTCGTAGAGGAAGGAACGGTGGGACAGAACCCCCAGGCGGGCGCGCCAGGTCTCGTCCCGGGGATCGAGCGGCTCCCCGTCCCACAGAAGCTCTCCCCGGTCCGGTCGGAGCGCGCCAGCCAGCACCCGCAGCAGGGACGTCTTCCCTGCCCCGTTGGGTCCGAACAGCGTCAGGAAGCACCCCGGCTCGATGTCGAGGGAGAGGTCGTCCAGGGCCAAGGTGGCCCCGTAGCGTCGAGTCAGGCTGCGGGCGCCCAGCCCGCGGCTCATGTCGGGCTCGCCGCACCCAGCGGCGCGCCGCAGGAGGCGCAGAAGCGCCCCTCGATCAGCACCTCGGCCCCACAGTGTGTGCAGGCCGTCCCCGCGCGCATGCGCTCGCGCACCGTGCGGATCTCTGCTTCCACGGAATCGGTGGGTCCGGCAGCCCCGTCGTAGAGGACCTCGGCGGCCTCCGCGACCAACTCTCGCTTCAGGGCCCGGTAGTCCCCCTCGTCGAGCTTACCGGTCTGGAAGTCGTACTCCAGATCGCGCAGGGCACGCAGGGCCGCATGCTTGCGGAAGGCCTCGTTGTCGGCACGGTCCTCCGCCTGCAGCAGAGCCGAGCGCCCGGTGAGGAGCGGCTCCAACACAAACAGGACGATTGCGAACGCGAAGAGGACGGCCCCCGCAGTGGCGAGGAAGGGCACAGGTCTATCCCACCCTCTCGAGCGTGGCACGCTCCGTTGGCGCGGTCTCCACCCGTACGACGCCGGTGGGCCAAAGCGCGATGAGCGACCCCAGCGCCAGGATCATCCCGCCGTACCAGATCCACCCCACCAACGGGTTGACCTGGACCTCGACCGTCGCGCGCTCGGCGTCTCCGGTGGTTCCCTCGAACATGGTGCCCTGCATGTCTTCGACACCGGCCAGGATCACGTACAGGTCTTCGAGGAACGTGGAACGGATCCCCACCTCGGAGGCTCGCTGCTCGTTGACCACGTAGTAGTGCTGCTCCGCCGTCATGACCTCGTGCGGCTCACCGTCCTTCTGCACGTCGAAGGTCGCCACCCAACGCAGGACGTTCGGCTGAGACGTACCCAGACTCCCGTCCCTGGAGGTGGAGAGCCCCTCGTAGGTGAGGTGGTAGGTGTGTCCGAAGGCCGAGGTCACTTCGATCGTGTCCCCGGGGTTGACGGTCTGCTGGACCTCGGTATCGAACTCGCTCCCCGCGAACCCGGCGAAGATCACGACGACGGCAGCGTGCACCACGTATCCGCCCCAGCGACGTCGATTGCGCTGCACCAGATGGTAGAGCGCCGGGAGCCAGCCCTCCCCTTCGATGCGGGCCCGCGCCTTGGTGCCCTTCCAGAACTCCAGGACGATGATGGTGAGGACGAACGTGGAGATCGCGAAGGTGCTGAGGGCCCATCCGTTGCGCATCCCCAGGCCCGCCAGCACGGCCAGGACCAGCACGGTCGTGGCCAGCGGCACGGAGAAGGAACGCTTCAAGTTGCGCGCGGTGGCCCGGCGCCAGGCGATGACGGGACCGATCCCGGTCAGGGCCAGCAGAGCGAGGCCGATCGGCACGTTGACGCGATTGAAGTACTCCGGTCCCACGTTGGCCTTCTGCCCCGTGAGCCCTTCGGTCACCAGCGGGAAGATCGTCCCCCACAGCACGGCAAAAGCAGCGCCGATCAGGATGAGGTTGTTGAAGAGGAAGGCCGCTTCCCGCGACAGGAACGACTGCAGCTGATGCTCACTCCTGAGTTCCTGCTTGCGATAGAGGATGAGCACGGCGCCCACGATGACGAGCGCGCCCATGAAGCTCAAGAAGATGTAGGCGATCTTGAGCTCCTGTGCGAACGAGTGGACCGACTCGATCAGTCCCGATCGCGTGAGGAAGGTCGCGAACACCGTCAATAGGAAGGTCAGGAACACCAGGGACATGTTCCAGATCTTCAGCATTCCCCGGTTTTCCTGGACCTGGATCGAGTGCAGGAAGGCCGTGGCGCTGAGCCAGGGCAACAGCGAGGCGTTCTCCACCGGGTCCCAGAACCAGTACCCGCCCCACCCCAACTCCTCGTAGGCCCAACGCATCCCGAAGATGATGCCGTTGGACAGGAAGAACCACGACAAGAGGGTCCAACGCCGGGTCACTTTGATCCAGCGCGCATCCAGATGGCCACTCAGCAGCGCCGCCACACCAAAGGCGAAGGGAATGGTGAACGCCGTGAACCCCAGATAGAGCGTGGGGGGATGGATGGTCATCCAGTAGTTCTGAAGCTGCGGGTTGAGCCCGCGCCCATTCGCCGGCACGAAGTCCAGGCGCTCGAACGGATTGACGTCCGCGAACAGGAGGACGACCAGGAAAAAGGTGGTGATGGAGAGGAGCGTCCCCACCACGTACGGCATGAACTCCCGATTGCTCTTGCGGTTGCTGAACACGGTGACGCTCGAGAAGAACGTCAGCCACAACACCCAGAAGACGAGGGAGCCCCGCTGTCCCGCCCACAGGCCCGAGATCTTGTAGAACAGATCGAGCTCGCGATTGGAATAGGAGGCGACGTACCAGTACTCGTAGTGGTTTCCGACGAAGGCAGCGATGATTCCGGCCGAGACGAGTACGATGAGCGCGAACACGGCGTAGACGCTGCGCTCGGCCGAAGCCACCAGATCCCCTCGTCCCGACCGCCCGCCCACGAACGCGAGCACCGCGCCCCACAACGCAATGGGGAGCGCGATCCAGAGCGCCAGCTCTCCGAGTTGAATCACCCGGCCATCGCCTCCGGCGCGGCCTCGTAGCGGCTACCGCACTTCGTGAGGACGGTGGTGGCCTCGAAGACGCCGTCGGCCCGGAAGCGGCCCTCGACGACGACCTCGGACGCCTCGGCGAAGGTGTCGGGGATCAGGTCTCGATACTCCACCGGGAAGGTCACCGAGGGATCCTCCAGATCGGCCACCCGGAAGGTGTGCAGGAGCTCCCCGTTGGCGCTGTGATAGCTGCCGTCCACGACCTTCCCGCTCACCTTGACGCCGACGTCGTGATAGGAAGGATCCGCCTGCACCTGAGCCATCAGCTCGGTGGGGGTCAGATAGTAGACCTTGGCTTCCCGGACGCCTGTCCAGGCCAGATAGCTCACCACGGCGGCCACACCGACCAGGCCGACCATGAACCGTCGATCTTTCTTCATTCGATCTCCTCGAAGACACCGTCTCCCGAGTACGTCCTGAAATATACCCCGGCGGGGTCCCTCCGCGAGGCGTGCTCCCACTGCCCCGCAGCGGGCTCGTCCCCCGGCCCTGCCCCGCGCAGCGCGCTTCCCCTAGGCTCCGGCCCTCCCCCAATCCCGGGCAGCCGTCACCGCCCGATTCCATCCGGCCCGCAGGGCCGAGCGTTCGCCCTCGGGCAGGGTCGGCTCGAATCGATCCGGCTCGCCCTGCGCCTCGAGGAAGGCGGGAGCGTCGGCCCACACGCCGGCGGCCAGCCCGGCCAGCCCGGCAGCCCCCAGGGCGGTGGTCTCCACCTGAGCGGCCCGCCGCACGGGAATCCCCAGCACCCCCGCCTGGAACCGCATCAGCCAGTCGTTGCGGGATGCCCCCCCGTCGACCCGTAGCTCGCGCGTGGCCACGCCGGAATCGCCCTCCATCGCTTCCAGGACGTCTGCCGTCCCGTAGGCCATGGCCTCCAACGCTGCCCGCACGAAGTGTTCCCTGCGGGTCCCGCGCGTCAGCCCCACGATCATGCCCCGGGCCTCCGGGACCCAGTGCGGAGCCCCCAGCCCGACGAACGCCGGGACCAGGTAGACCCCTTCGTTGCCGGACAGGGACGCGGCGATGCTCCCCGACAGCGTCGCGTCTTCCAGGATCTCCAGGCCGTCGCGCAGCCACTGTAGCGCCGCGCCCGCGATGAAGATCGATCCCTCCAGGGCGTAGGCCACCTGCCCCTTCGCATCGCACGCCACCGTCGTCAGGAGCCCCGAGTGTGAAGGAACGGCATCCGAGCCCGTGTGCAGCAGCAGGAAGGCGCCCGTGCCGTAGGTGTTCTTGGCCAACCCCCGGGACCAGCATCCCTGGCCGAAGAGGGCGGCCTGCTGATCCCCAGCCACCCCGGTGACGGGAAGGTCGCGGCCGATCGCTTCGCCCACCGCCACTCCGAAGTCACCGGAGGAGGAGCGCACCTCGGGAAGCAGAGTCCGGGGCACCTCCAACGGGTCCAACAGCGACTCCTCCCACGCTCCGCTGCGCAGGTCGTAGAGCAGCGTGCGCGAGGCGTTGGTCGGATCGGTTGCGTGCACGGCACCGCGGGTGAGTTGCGCGATCAGCCAACTGTCGACGGTCCCCGCCGCCAGCTCGCCGGCCGCTGCCCGGCGCGCGAGCTCGGGCTTCTCTCTCAGCAGCCAGGTCAGCTTGGTTCCGGTGAAGTAGGGATCGAGCACGAGCCCCGTGCGTTGGCGGTACAGTGGCTCATGCCCTGCGGACTTGAGGGCCCGACACAGAACCGTGGTGCGCCGATCCTGCCACACGATCGCGGGATGAACCGGTTCGAGCGTGGTGCGGTCCCAGACGACGAGTGTCTCGCGCTGATTGGTGATGCCCACGGCCGCCGGACGCACGCCCGCTCGGTCCGCCTCCGCCAGCGCTTCCCGGGCGAGTCGGGCGGTCACGCTCCAGATCTCGGACGCATCATGCTCGACCCATCCGGGCGCCGGAAAGTGCTGGGTGAACTCCGCATAGGTCCGAGCCACCGCACGGCCGTCCGCCGACACCACCAAGCACGTGACGCCGGTAGTCCCTTCGTCTATGGCGAGGATGGCCTCCTGCATGCCCAGCTCCCCCTCAACACTCGGGTCGACGAACGAAGCTGAACCCGCCCGCACGGCCGAGCAAGGCACCGCACCCGCATCTCGAGTGCACGGGCCAAGGGGCAAGCGCTCCCTATTGCTCGGCTGAACCCTGCGACGCCGTCACCAATCGCGGCCCGAAGGGAGGACGGAGCACACCCCGGTCGGTCACGAGCGCGGTGACGAGCGACGCCGGCGTGACGTCGAAGGCGGGATTCCAGACCATCGCACCTTCCGGCACGCGCGCGGGCTCCGCTCCGCGCACCTCGGACTCCGGGCGCAGCTCGATCGGGATGTCAGCGCCGCCCGCCAGGTTCAGGTCCACCGTGGACAGGGGAGCTGCAACGTAGAAGGGAAGGCCGTGGTGACGCGCCAGCACCGCCACCCCGTAGGTGCCGATCTTGTTGGCAACGTCCCCGTTGGCGGCGATGGCGTCCGCTCCCACCACGACGAGGTCGGGTCTACGCAGTGCCATGCAGGCAGCCGCCATCGAGTCGGTGAGCACCGTGACCGGGAGGCCCGCACGCGCCAGCTCCCAGGCGGTCAGGCGGGCGCCCTGCAACAGCGGTCGTGTCTCGCACGCGAAGACCTCGATGTCCCGTCCGGCCTCGTGCGCTGCGTATACGATGGCCAATGCCGTTCCGATCCCGGCCGTGGCGAGCTGACCGGTATTGCAGACCGTGAGCAGGCGCACCGGATCCCGCGGCGGGAGCAGAGACAGGCCAGCCTCTCCGATGCGCCGACACTGCTCGACCTCTGCCGCGACCATGCGATCGGCCTCCGCCCGAAGCGCCCCGACCAGGGCGCGCGCGTCGGCCGCACCGCTCCGGTCCGCATACGCGACGAGCCGGTCCATCGTCCACCCCAGGTTTCTGCCGGTCGGGCGCGCTCGCCGCAGCGTCTCGGCCATGGCGGCGAGCTGGGCCAGCGCTTCGGTCCGGGACCGCGCGCACCCGTCCACCCAGCGCTCGAGCGACGACACCAGCGCCAACGCGGCGGCCACTCCGATCAGGGGCGCGCCCCGGACGCGCAGGGCACGGATGGCTTCGACCATCCCGTCGACGCCCGAGACCTCCACCCAGACCTCCTGGTCGGGGAGACGCGTCTGGTCGAGAACGCGCACCGTGCCGGGCGCCCTTCCCCACCGCACCGGGCCCAGCGGCTCCACCTCCCTCACCACTCCAAGGGTCCGAACGGGTAGGTCACGCCGGCACGCCCCAGCAGGTCCGTCAGCGCCACCACCGACAGGCCCATGACGGCGAAGAAGTCGCCCTCGACCCGATCCACCAGGACGGCTCCCTTGCTCTGCACTCCGTAGGCGCCGGCTTTGTCCAGTGGCTCTCCCGTCTCCACGTAGCGGCGCGCGGTGTCGGCGTCGAAGGAGCGGAAGTGCACGCGGACCTCCGTGCAGGTGCTGAAGAGCCCGCCCTCTGGATGACGCAGGGCCAGTCCGGAGAAGACGGTGTGGGGTTCGCCGCTGAGCCGCAGCAGCATGGCGAGCGCGTCCGCTTCGTCCCGGGGCTTCTCCAGAACGTCGCCACGATGGACCACCACCGTGTCCCCGGCGACGACCAGCGCGCGTGGGTCAGGAGCCGCTGCCGCCTTCTCGCGCGCCAACCGGACCACGTACTCCTCCGGCGCCTCGCCCGAGCCGCGTTCTTCGGGGACGTCGCTCGCCCAGGTCTCGAAGTGGAGCCCCAGCATGCGCAGGAGGTCCGCGCGACGCGGGGACGCCGAGGCGAGAATCAAGCGCATGGTGCCGACCGCACGGTCTGGGGTCGTCGCTCAGCGCTCCAGGACCAGCGTGACGGGTCCGTCACCCAGCAGCTCCACCTGCATTTCAGCACCGAACTCTCCGGTCTGGACACGACCAGGCAAGCGCCGCTCCATGCACGCGACGAACTGCTCGTAGAGCGGGATCGCCACAGCGGGCGGAGCGGCCTGCACGAAGGAGGGCCGTCGGCCCTTCCGGGCATCACCGTACAGCGTGAACTGGCTGACGACCAGAACCTCGCCGCCGGTTTCGTCGACGCTTCGGTTCATCTTGCCCTCGGGGTCCGCAAACACCCTCAGGTCGGAGACCTTGTCGGCCATCCACGCGACGGTAGCCCCATCGTCGCGGGCGCTGAAACCGACCAGAAGCGCGAGGCCGGGGCCGATCTCGCCCAGGGTGCGACCGCCCGAGCGGACTGCCGCGCGGGACACCCGTTGAAGGACGACCCTCACTCGACCGTGACGGACTTGGCCAGGTTGCGAGGTTGGTCGACGTCGCATCCGCGAAGGATCGCGACGTGGTAGGCCAGGAGCTGCAGAGGAATCGTCGTGAGGACCGGTTGCAGGCAGGGGTGGGTCTGCGGCACGCGGATCAGATGGTCGACCTTGCGGGCCAGCTCCTGATTGCCGTTGGAGACGACGGCGATGACGCGGCCCGAGCGCGCTTTCACTTCTTCGATGTTCGAGACGACCTTCGCGTAGACAGTGTCGCTGGGTGCCAGCACGACCACGGGCATGTTCTCGTCGATCAGCGCGATGGGGCCGTGCTTCATTTCTGCAGCCGGGTAGCCCTCGGCGTGGATGTAGCTCACTTCCTTGAGCTTGAGTGCACCCTCCAACGCCACCGGGAACTGATAGCCGCGCCCCAGATAGAGGAAGTTCCGCGAACTCATGTAGGCACGGGCCAACTCACGGATCTCGCCGTTGAGCTGCAGGACCTCCTCGATCTGACCCGGAAGCTCCCGCAGAGCTCGCACGAACTCGCGTCCCTGCAAGATGGACATCGTGCGACGACGCCCCAGGTACAGGGAGAAGAGGGCGAGCGCTACGATCTGGCTCGTGAACGCCTTGGTGGAGGCCACCCCGATCTCCGGGCCGGCGTGCAGGTAGACGCCGAAGTCCGTCTCCCGGGCGATCGACGACCCGACCACGTTGACGATCCCCATCGTGTGCGCACCCCGGCGCTTCGCCTCCCGTAGGGCGGCCAGCGTATCCGCGGTCTCTCCCGACTGCGAGATGGCCAGAACCAGGGTCTTGGAGTCCACCACCGGATTCTTGTAGCGGAACTCCGAAGCGTACTCGACTTTGACCGGAATCCCCGCCATCTCTTCCAGCATGTACTCGCCGATCAGGCCAGCATGCCAACTGGTTCCACACGCGGTGATGACGATGCGCTTGACCTTGTCGAGCGTCTCCTCCATGCCGTCCAGCCCGCCCAGCCGAGCCATGCCCTCCTCTTCGAGCAGACGACCGCGCACGACGTCGCGGATGGTGTTGGGCTGTTCGAAGATTTCCTTGAGCATGAAGTGCTCGAATCCGCCCCGTTCGATGGCGGACAGATCGAAGTCGACCTGGTGCACGGAGCGGCGCACGGACCCTTCGCCGAGGTGGTAGATCTCATAGCCGTCCTCACCCACCACCGCATAGTCGCCCTCGTTGAGGTAGACGACCTTGCGGGTGTGTTCGAGGATCGCCGCCACGTCGGAGCCGATGAAGAACTCCCCGTCACTGGAACCGATGCCCAGCAGCAGCGGGCTGCCTTTGCGGGCCGCGACCAGCTTGCCGGGATCGCGCGAACTGATCACGGCGAGTCCATACGCCCCCTCGATCTGCAGAAGCGCGGCAGCGACCGCATCCTCCAGGCAGGGATTGGTCTTCCACGCTTCGTCGATCAGATGGACCACCACCTCCGTGTCCGTGTCCGACGTGAAGCGGTAGCCGAGCTCCTGGAGCTTGGTCCTCAGGAGCTCGGCATTCTCGATGATGCCGTTGTGGACGAGCGCGATGTCCCCGTCCCGGCTGGTGTGGGGGTGGGCATTGATCTGGTTGGGGGGACCGTGCGTCGCCCAGCGGGTGTGGGCGATCCCCGCGGACCCCTGGGGCATGATGCCGTCCAGCGCCTTCTCCAACTCGCTGATCTTCCCCGGCTTCTTGATGGTGGCCAGCTTCCCCCGCTCGGTGAGGATGGTCACCCCGGCCGAGTCGTAGCCGCGGTACTCGAGGCGGCGGATTCCTTCCAGGAGGATGGGTCCGGCCTGCTTGGGTCCGATGTAGCCCACGATGCCGCACATATGACTTCAGCCTACTCCTTCAAGAACTGAGCGTGCCTCGGAAACAAGCTCCCGGGCCCCTTTCACATCCTCCGCCTCCGCGATGAGGCGCACGATCGGCTCGGTACCGGACGGTCGCACGTGCAGCCAGGCCCGTCGCTTGGGCCAGGCCAGGCGCAGCCCATCCGCCCGGTCCGCGTCCCCTCCCTGGAAGTGCTCTGCCAGAGCGCGGTACGCGTCGGAGACGGCCTCTCGCGGAAAATCCAGCTTCTCCTTCACGATCTGGTAGCGAGGCCACCGAGCCACCGATTGTGAGAGCGTCAGGCCCTCGTCCAGCAGGTGCTGGAGGATGAGGGCGGCACCCACGGGGGCGTCCCGAGTCAGATGCAGCGCCGGCAGGATGACCCCACCATTGCCCTCGCCTCCGACGACCGCTCCCTCCGCCTGCATGCGACGGGCCACGTTGATCTCGCCGACGGGAGCGCGGACCACCCGGCCCCCATGGGAGGCGGCCACGTCTTCCACGACCTGGCTGGTGGAGAGGTTGGTGACAACCACGCCGGGTTGCCGCCGGAGGACCACGGCCGCGGCCAGGGCCAGGGTCAGATCCTCCCCCAGGGGCGTGCCGTTCTCGTCCACGAGGGAGAGGCGGTCGACGTCGGGGTCGACCGCGAATCCCACGTCCGCCCCGGTGCGGCGAACCAGGTCCCCCAGCTCGGCCAGGTGCTCCGCGGTGGGCTCGGGATCCCGCGGGAAACGGCCGTCGGCCTCGAGGTGGATGACCTCGAACGACGTGCCGAGCGCACGCAGCAGATCGGGCATGATCGTGGCGCCGGCGCCACGCACGCAGTCCAGTGCAACCCGGAAGCCGCGTCGTCCCAGCCCGTCCCGATCGAGCAGCGGCAAAGCCAGGATCCGATCGAGGTGCCGCGCCGCGGCTCCGTCGTCCTGGGTCACCGCGTGCAGCTGGTCCCAGCGGGCCCGGGGAGGCTCCCGTTCCTGCAGGTAGCGCTGGAAGCGAGCCATCCGCTCCGCGTCGAGGAAGACTCCTTCGCCCGCCGCGAACTTCATTGCGTTCCATTCAGCCGGGTTGTGGCTGGCGGTGATCCCGATGCCTCCCGCAGCGCCCGCCTCCTCCACCGCAAGCATCAGGGTTGGAGTCGGGACCATCCCGAGATCCACCACCCGAGCGCCCACCGACGTGAGTCCCGCCATGGCGGCGGCGGCGAGCATGGGTCCGGACGTGCGCGAGTCCCGCCCCACGATCACCAGATCGCCGGAGCCTTCCTCCTGCAGAAAGGCCCCGAAGCCTGCGGCCAGGGCCGTGACCAGCTCGGGAGTGAGCGGGCTGCCGACTCGACCGCGGAACCCGGAAACCGAGACCATCAGGTCGGGAGGGAATCGGATGGGCATCTGTGCGGTCCAGCCTGCCGAAAGCGCTTCCAGGATAACGAGATCGCCCAACGCGGGTGCAAGAAGCTCGCCACGTCTTCCAGGGGGGTCAACGACCGGTGGCCCCCACCCCGCGCCCCGGGCTAGATTCGGCGCCGGGCATCCTCCGCGGATGCTCTTTTCCGCCGGCGTCGCGTCAAAGGCCGGCACCCACTGGACCTTTGAACTGCAGAGCCCCGAGTGAGCATCGAATCCGATCAGACGCACCGCTTCGGGACGGTGGCGATCCATGGCGGACAGGCCCCCGAGTCGGTGACCGGCGCCATCACCCCACCGATCTTTCAAACCTCCACCTACGTGCAACACGGAATCGCCGAGCCCCGGGGCGGCTACGAGTACGCTCGGGTCCAGAATCCGACCCGGGAAGGGTGGGAGCGCGCTCTGGCCGCGGTCGAGGGCGGACGCCATGGGCTGGCGTTCGCCAGCGGACTCTCCGCCATCGAGACGGTCGTCAAGCGACTCTCGGCCGGCGATCACGTGGTCAGTGAGGAGAACACCTACGGGGGCACGACGCGCATGTTCACCCGCGTCCTGGCCCGTCTGGGGATCGAGTTCTCGTTCGTGGACACGCGGGACCCCGACCAGGTCCGGGACGCCCTGCGCCCGAGCACCCGCCTCGTCCACATCGAGACACCCACCAACCCCCTCATGCGGGTGAGCGACATCGCAACCCTGGCTGAGATCGCGCACGGGAGCGATGCCATCCTGTGCGTGGACAACACGTTCGCCTCCCCCTTCAACCAGAATCCCCTGGCCCTGGGCGCTGACGTGGTGATGCACTCCACCACGAAGTATCTGAACGGGCACTCGGACGTGATCGGAGGAGGACTGGTCGTCAACGACGACACGTTGGCGGAAGACCTCTATTTCATCCGCAAGTCCACGGGTGCCGTTCCCGGACCCTTCGACGCTTGGCTCTGCCTGCGCGGGTGCAAAACCCTGGAGGTCCGGATGCTCCGCCACAACGAGAACGGTCAGAGGATCGCGGAATACCTGGAGGGGCACGCAAAGGTGGAGCGGGTCCACTACCCCGGTCTCGCGTCCCATCCACAGCATGCCCTGGCGAGGCAGCAGATGCGGGGCTTCAGCAGCATGCTGAGCATCGAGCTACCGTCTCCGGAGGCAACCGCGCGCTTCTGCGCCGGCACCCGACTCTTCCAGCTGGCCGAGAGCCTCGGTGGAGTCGAGTCCATGATCAACGTGCCCTCCCGCATGACGCACGCTTCGGTTCCTCCGGAACGGCGACTGGCAATGGGGATCACGGACTCGCTCGTGCGGCTTTCGGTGGGAATCGAAGACGCCGCCGACCTCATCGAAGACCTGGACCGCGCGCTGGCCCAGGTCTGAAACCGACCTCGAAACCGCGGCGTACGGGGCGAACACACCTCAGCCGTAGGAGAGCCCGATGACCGAAGAGACCGCATACGACGGGGAGGCCCGTGCCCGGCGCATCTTGACCGGCATCTCGTCCCGGACCTGGGAGCATCCGGCCGACCGGGCGGCGCTGGCCGCGCTCCGAAAGCTCCCGGTCTTCGATCTCGTCCTGAAGAAGCTCTTCGGCATCTTCGGTGAAAAGCCCATCCGGCTGTCCTTCCAGGCCAACGCCGTCCGCGTGACCCCTCGCCAGTTCCCCCGCATCCACCGCCTCTACCTGGAGGTGTGCGAGACGCTGGACGCCCCCGAACCCTACGATCTCTTCATCTCGCAGACCCCGGTGGTGAACGCCGGCGCCTACGGAATGGACAAGCCCTTCATCATCCTGAACTCAGGGATGAAGACCCTGCTGGACGAGCGCCAGCTCCAATACGTGATGGGACACGAGCTCGGTCACATCATGAGCGGGCATGTGCTGTACCGGACCATGACGGTGCTCCTGCTGCAGTTGGCTCAGCTCGGCTTCCCGATCGTAGGTATCGCCGCGCGGGCCGTGCTCATCGGGCTGTTGGAGTGGTCCCGCAAGAGCGAGTTGTCCTCGGACCGTGCCGGGCTGCTGGCGATCCAGGATCCCGATCAGGTGATGACCGCGCTCATGCGCATGGCGGGCGACGGCACGCCCGACGAAACGAACCTGGGCGAGTTCATCCAGCAGGCGGAGGAGTACCGCACCTCCGACGATGTCGCCGATTCGGTGTTCAAGATCCTGAACCTCCTCGGTCAATCGCACCCCTTCCCCGTGTTGCGAGTGGCGGAGCTGCGCACCTGGATCGAGGAGGGACACTACGAGCAGGTGCTCGCCGGAGAGTACCCTCGGCGTGGCGACCCGGACCCGCAGTACAAGAGCGACCTGCGTGAGGCCGCCCGCGCCTATGCCGAGGGGGCTCGCGGCCTGATCGACGACGTCGCCGATGCCGCACGCAAGATGGGCGAATCCCTGCTCGACACCCTGCGCCGCTAGCAGCGGGATGCGGATCCTGATCGTTGGAAACGGCGGACGCGAGCACGCCCTCCTCTGGAAGCTGGCCCGGGACGCACCCGAGGCGCAGATCTACGCGACCCGCCCCAACGGCGGCATGATGACGCACCCCGGCCTCGAGGTCGTGCCGATCGCGCCCACCGACGTCGAGGCCCTGGCTGGCTGGGCCGCGTCCCGGCAGATCGACCTGGCCGTGGTCGGCCCCGAGGGACCCCTGGCACAGGGAATGGTGGACCGCATGCGCAAGCACGGCGTGCCTGCGTTCGGGCCCACGGCCGCTGCGGCGCGGATCGAGACCAGCAAGGCCTACGCGAAGGCGCTGATGGAACGGGCCGGAGTGCCCACCGCCGCCTTCCACACCTTCCGGGATCTCGAACCGGCCCTCCAACACATCCGGGAGCACGGCGCGCCCATCGTGGTCAAGGCTTCCGGGCTGGCGGCGGGCAAGGGTGCCGTCGTGTGCGAGAGCGAGGCGGAAGCCGTCGATGCGGTGCAGTCCATGCTCGGCGATCTGCACTTCGGCGAGGCGGGACGCGAAGTCGTCATCGAGGAGTTCATGCAGGGCGAAGAGCTCTCCGTGTTCGCGCTGACCGATGGCACTCGAGCGCTCCCCCTGCTCCCCGCCCAGGATCACAAGCGCATCGGGGAGGGAGACACCGGTCCCAACACGGGCGGCATGGGCGCCTACGCGCCCGTGGGGTTCGTGACACCGACGCTGCTGGACACGATCCAGGACCGTGTGCTGGCGCCCACCTTGGCGGCCCTGCAGGCGGACGGCTGCGCCTTTCGCGGTCTGTTGTATGCGGGTCTCATGATCACGTCGGAAGGCCCCAAGGTCGTGGAGTTCAACTGCCGCTTCGGGGATCCCGAGACGCAGGTGGTGCTCCCACTGCTGCGCAGTCCCCTGCTCCCCGTGCTGGAAACCATCGCCACGGGAGGGGACCTGGGGGCCGCCGCGTTGGAGTTCGAAGCGGGCGCCGCCGTCACCACCGTGCTCGCTTCAGCCGGCTATCCCGGCACCGTTCGCACGGGCGACCCGATCACGGTGCCCGACGCGCTGCTCGAGGATCCGGACGTGCTGCTGTTCCACGCCGGCACCCGCCTCGAGGACGGTCGTCTCACCACGTCCGGCGGTCGTGTCCTCGCGGCAACCGGGTTGGGGACTACCCACCAGGAGGCGCACGCACGCAGCCTCGGCGCGGCGCGTATGATCGAGTTCGACGGAAAGCAGCTACGGACAGACATCGGATGGCGCGAACGCGCCCGTGACGAGCGAGGCAGACCATGATCCTGACGACCACCCCGAGTGTCGAAGGCCGCCAGATCTCCGACTACCTCGGAATCGTGACCGGTGAGGCCATCATCGGCGCGAACATCTTCAAGGACATCCTCGCGACCGTTCGTGACATCGTAGGTGGGCGCTCGGCAGCCTACGAGAAAGCGCTGAGGTCCGCGCGCGAAGAAGCCTTGCGTGAGATGTCGAATCAGGCGTCGGAGCGAGGTGCCGATGCCGTGGTGGGCACCGACCTCGACTATGAAGTGCTCGGTACGGGCAACGGCATGCTCATGGTCACCTGCAGCGGAACTGCGGTCTCCCTCAAGTGAGCCGGCCAACACAACCCGAGCACGCAGACGCCCTCACCGAGCCGCGCACGCGGGCAAGCTCGGCAGAGGGGCCCCGGGACCTTCCCTAGAGAAGCTTGCGCCGGTGCCCGAGCTCCCCGAGGTACAAGCCGTGGTGGACGCGCTCGTCCCCCGCCTGCCCGGTCACCGGATCGTGCGGGTGCGCGTACGCCGAGCCGACGTGGCCGTCCCCTCGGGTGCGGCCCTGGTGCGCGCCCTTCAGGGTGCTCGCATCCAGAGCGTGCGACGGCGGGCCAAGAACATCCTCATCGAGACGGACCGCCCCCTGATCCTGCGCGTCCACCTGGGGATGACCGGACAACTGCTCTACTTCAGGGGGCAGGCGGGCCGGCCCGGCCACACCGCCGTCTCGCTGGTGCTCGACGGAGATGCGACACTCGTATACTCGGACGTGCGCCGCTTCGGACGTGTGGAAGCCCTATCCAGCTCGGAGTGGAGGGACAGAGAGTCTGAACTGGGCCCGGAGCCACTCGACCCTTCGCTGACCCCTGACCTTCTTTCCGACCGTCTCGCCCGGTCGGAGAGCCCCATCCGCTCCTGGCTTCTGGACCCGCGTCAGATCGCGGGGATCGGGAACATCTACGCCACCGAGGCGCTGCACGCCGCCGGGATCCACCCCAGGCGCCCAGCCAGCTCGCTGGACGCCCCGGAGGTGGCGCTGCTGTTGACCTCGCTGCGGGCCTCTTTGCGATTGGGAATCGACTCTGGGGGCACCACCCTGAGGGACTACCGGAACATCGATGGTCAGCAGGGGGAAAACGCGAAGAACCTCCGCGCGTATGGGCGAGAGGGATCGGCCTGCAAACGGTGTGGCACGCCGATCGAACGCCTGACCTTTGGGGGACGATCCGCCTTCCTGTGTCCAAGCTGCCAGCCCGTCCAGCGCTGACCCGCCCGGGTCTCCACCGCCCGATCCGCCTCGTTCTCGCGCTCCTCGCCTCGGCAGCGCCGGGCGCTCCGGCCCAGGCGCAGGAGGAGCCGGGAGTTCCCGAGCTGCCGGTCCGCACGCACACGCTCGAGAACGGGCTGCGCGTGGTGGTACTCCCCCGCCCGACATCCCCGACCATCGCCTTCGCGGTCTACACCGGCGTGGGCGGCGTGGACGAGCGTCCTGGCGAGACGGGCATCGCCCACCTGCTCGAGCATCTCCTCTTCAAGGGCACCACCACCATCGGGACCCGCTCTCTCGAGCGTGAGATGGAGCTGTTCCCCCAGATCGATGCCGTCTTCGATTCGCTGGTCAGCGAGCGGGACCGAGAAAGCGCAGAGGACGGGCGGGTACGCCGGCTCGAAGAGCGGCTGCGCTCTCTCGAGACGCGCGCCCGCCGCTATGTGAATCCGAACGAGCTCGACAGGATCTACTCGGAGAACGGCGCTCGGGGGCTGAACGCGACCACCACGGCGGAAGAGACCGTCTACTTCGTCGAGCTCCCTGCCAACCGGCTCGAGCTGTGGATGATCTTGGAAGCGGACCGACGTCTGAACCCCGTCCTCCGGGAGTTCCACACGGAGCGCAACGTGGTCATGGAGGAGCGCAGCCTGCGCGTGGACACGGACCCGGCCGGCAAGCTCGCCGAAGCGCACCTGGCCGCCGCGTTCCAGGTCCATCCCTATGGCCAGCCCGTGGTCGGCACCGTGCACGACCTGGAACGCCTCGACCGGGCGCGGGTGGACGCGTATTTCCACCGCTACTACGGCGCGCGCAATACGGTGATCGCCATCGTGGGCGACGTCGACGCGGAGGAGACGCTCGCCATGGCCGAGCGCTACTTCTCGGCACTGGCGCCGGGGGACGTACCAACGCCGGTCACGGTCGTGGAGCCCCCGCAGGAGGGAGAGCGGCGAGTCCGGGTCGAGTTCGAGGCCGAACCGCGGATCCGTATGGGATGGCACGTTCCCGAGGATACCCACTCGGATGGGCCGGCTCTGGCAATGCTCTCGGCGGTGCTCACCGCCGGGCGCACGTCCCGCCTTTACCGCCGACTCATCACGGAAGATCGGATCGCCTCCTCGGTGGTGAGCTCAACCGCCCCCGGAGGGCGGTACCCGCGTTTGTTCGTGATCGAGGCCCTGCCCGCTCCTGGCCACGACGTCGTCGAACTGGAGGCGGCCATTCACACAGAGCTAGCGCGCCTCGCGTCGGAAGCTCCTCGCGAGGTGGAGTTGACCCGCGTGCGCAACCAACTGCAGGCGAGCGCCGTGCGGCGGTTGCGCTCCAACCTCTCCCTCGCCTTCGAACTGGCCGGGGCGGTGTCCCGCTACAACGACTGGCGCGAGGTCTTCCGAGGCACCCAGCGCATGGTGGACGTGACGGCGGACGATGTCCGGCGAGTGGTCGCCACCTACTTCGGCGATGCCAATCGCACCACCGCGGTCCTGGAGCGACCTCAGGTCGTTGCGGCAGCTGAAGTCGAGGCGCCTCCGGCTGATTCGCTGCACGCCCCGGCGGACCCGACTCCTCGGGCCCGGCCGCGGACCGGACAGGTGGCCCGTCGGATCGAGCTCGGGACCCGTCCGGCCCGTTCGACGGTTCCGCGGGTCGAGGTGGGGCGAGCCGCGGCTCTGGCTTTCGAACCTCCTCCGCTCGACTACGACGAGACCGAGCCGGTGGTCGAGCGCGTCGGAGGGGTGCCAGTGATCTTTCTCGAGGATCGCTCCCTTCCCCTGGTCAGCGTCTTCTTCCGCTTCGACCGCGGCTTCTCCAACCTCCCTCGCGAGCGCTACGCAGCGGTCACCGCGTTGGGTTCGATGCTGCAGAACGGCGGAACCGAGGCGCTGTCGCCGGACTCGCTCGCGCTCCGCATGGAGCTGCTGGCGATGGAGAGCTCGTTCAGCTCCAGCGGGGACGCCATGGCCTCCGGCTTCAGCGTGCTCTCGCGCGACCTGGATGCCGGCCTCGATCTGTGGCGCCAGGTGCTGTTGGAGCCTCGCTTCGACAGTGCGGAGATCGAAGTCTGGCGCAACAAGGAGTTGGACTACACACGGCGTAGTCAGGACTCGCCCCAGAGCGTGGCCTACTCCGCGTTCAACCACCTGATGTTCGGCGATCACCCCATCGGTTGGGACATGGGGCCGAGCGACCTGACGCCGGAGCGCGTGAACGCGGGTACGCTGGTAGAAGCACACCGCGAGCTCTTCTGCCGGGACGATCTCATGATCGGTGTGGCTGGCGACGCCTCCTGGGAGGCGATCCGCGACCGGATGGCGCGCCTGATCGAACAATGGCCCGCGTGCGAGGGCGAGCTGGGCGACTCGCCACGGCCGGAAGTGCGCCGGGAGGGCGGCATCTTCCTCATCCCCCGCAAGGTCGATCAGGCCACCGTCGTCATGGGACTTCCCAGCACGGTGCACGAGGGGGACAAGGGCACCTACTTCGCGTCGCGGGTGGCGAACGCCATCCTGGGGTCGAGCGGAATGTCGAGTCGGCTCATGCAGCGGATCCGCACGGAGAAGGGGTACGCGTACGGAGCCACGTCCACCTGGACGGCCCCGAGGAAGAACGACGGCATCCTGGCCATGGTGGCCAGCTCGCGTACGGAAACGGCCACGGCCACGGCCGAGACCATGCTGGAGGTGCTCGAGGAGATGAGCCGGGAGGCCCCCGCGGCCTCCGAGGTGAAGAGCATCCGCGAGGAGATCACCAACGGCATGGTGTTCAGCCTGCAGTCGGCCGCCCAGATCGTGCAGCGGCGCATGGCCTACCTCGCCTCCGACATCCCGGTGGATTGGTTGGAGACCTACCTGAGAGAGATCCAGCGAGTGGATCCGGGCGACGTGCTGCGCGTGGTGCGCGCGCAGTTCGATCCGGCCGCCCTGACCTGGCTGGTGGTGGGCGATCCGGAGATCCTGCGCCCGCAGCTGGAACGGCTGGGACCGGTGACGCTGCTGGAGGAGTCGACGGCGGTCCCGGTCGGTTGAGCCCCCGGAGAGCCGGAACTCCGAGCACCCGCCTCCGAGGCGGGGCGGGCTAGCGGGTCCCCACGTGGAGAGCGGCGATCCCCCCGGAGAGCAGGCTCCACTCCACCGCGCCGAACCCTGCCGTCCGCATCCGGTTGGCGAGCCCTTCCGGATCCGGGAATTCCTTGACGGACTCGGGTAGATAGGTGTAGGCCCAGGGGTGCCCGGACACCCAGCGACCCACCCGAGGCAGGACGCGGTTGAAGTAGAAGAGGTACAGCTGCCGGAGGAGAGGACGGGGCGGTACGGTGAATTCCAGGATGACCGCCCGGGCCCCGGGGCGTAACACCCTCGCCAACTCTCCGAACCCCCGGTCGAGATCCGAGAGGTTGCGCACACCGAAGCCGACCGTAGCGCCGTCGAAGGAGGAGTCCGGGAACGGGAGGCGCAGCGAATCCCCACACACGGGCTCGATGCCCAGATCCCCGAGCTTGGGCCTGCCCTGCACCAACATCGGATGGGCGAAGTCGGACGCGATCACCCTTCCTGCGAACCCCGGTCGGCGCGCCAGCTCCAGCGAGAGGTCGAAGGTCCCCGCGCACCCGTCCAGGTAGCGCCCCTCGGGCGCGCGCTCCCATCCCAGGCGATCCACGGCGCGCCGCCGCCAGCGCCGATCGATGTTCAGGCTGAGAACGTGGTTCAGCAGGTCATAGCGGGGGGCGATCTCGGAGAAGATGCGCCGAACCTGACGCTCCCGGTCGGCGCCCACGGAGGGCCGGGCTTCTGGTACAGAGGACATCGAAACGGACCCGTGCGCGTGCCGGTCGGAGTGGGTAGGAAGGCCGGTTGGCCCCCCGGGCGAACGCCGGAACCCCGGCCGAGCCGCCGGGTTCCGAAACCCGGACCCCCTCGGGTCCGTAGGACCGGCCGGAGTCGGTCCGCCCCGATCCCGAGCAGGTCGAGCCCATGGCCGAAGCACCACAACCGGAACGATCGGCACCGGCCGCAGCCCCCGAGGCCGCGGGCGCAGTCGTCGACGACCGTGAGCTGGTGGCCCGAGCCCTGCGCGGACGCGAATCCGCCTTCCGGGAGCTCCTGCAGCGCTACGAGCGCCCGATCTTCTCGCTGATCCTCCGTATGGTACGCGACCGCGGTCTGGCGGAAGACCTGGCCCAGGAAACCTTCATCCGGGCGTTCAACGCACTCGGTCGCTACGACCCACGCTACAAGTTCTCGAGTTGGATCTTCAAGATCGCCAACAACCTCACGATCGATCACCTGCGCAAGCGGACCCTCGATACGGTATCGATCGACGGGTCTCCGCACGCCCTCACCGCGGAGGAGCAGTCCCAGTCCAGGCTGAGCGTCCCCTGTGACGACGAGAGTCCCCAGGAGTATGTCGAGAACCGCGAGCTCGCCGCCCAGATCGAGGAGGCCATCGGCCATCTTCGGCCCGAGTACCGGACGGCGGTGCTTCTGCGCCACGTCGAGGGATACGCCTACGAGGAGATCGCACAGATCATGGAGATCCCGCTGGGCACCGTGAAGACGTACCTCCATCGGGCTCGGCATGAGCTGATGGACCTGCTGGAGCCGGCCCGCCAATGAGGCCAGCCGATATATCGACTCAAGGCGTTCCCTGCCAACGGTTTAGCAGGCCCCGCCCCGCGAAACCCCGAATGGGGGGAATCCGTAGGGTGGAAGAACCGAGGGGATGAGGATGGACGGACACCTGAACAGCAGCGAGATCCAGGCCCTCCTGGACGGGCGGCTCTCCCGCGAGGAGAAGCTGGTCGCCGAAGGGCATCTGGGCTCGTGTGGCCGGTGCCGATCTGAGTACGCGCGCTGGACACGCCTGTTCGGAACGCTGTCCGTGCTTCCCTCCCTGGCGCCTCCCCCCGACCTGTCCACCCGGGTGATGGACCGCCTGGCCGGCGTCCGTCCCCTGGTGCAGGCGTCGCAGAGCCTTCCCAGCGAGGGCTGGCACCCCACGCCGGAAGAGCTGCTCGACAGCGTCGACGGTGTGGCCCCGGCCGAGGCGGACGCGCGGCTACGAAAGCACGTGGCCGCCTGTGCACCCTGCGCAGCCGACTACGTCCGTTGGGAGGGGCTCTTCCAGGCCGTCGCCTGCCTGCCCCTCAGCGCGCCCTCGGCAGGGTTCGCCGATCGCGTGTTGTCGCGGGTACCCGCAGCACAGCCGCAGACGTTGAAGGGCCGGGTTCAGCTCCTGGCGGCCCGCTCGGGCGCGGCGCTCGCGCGGATCCGTCCGCGGGGATGGGCGGCCATCGCCGGCGTGGCCACCGCGCCGGCCGCCGTCGCGGCCCTGATCGTCTGGAGCCTGTTCTCCAACCCCATGGTGACCGCATCCGCCCTGGCGAGGTATGCGTCCTGGAAGGTCGTCGAGTGGTCGGCGGTCCTGTGGCGGCCCGTGGCCTCCGCGGTCGCTGGCCTGGCCCCGGGTCAACTCTCGGCACTCTCGTCGCCGGCAGCCCTGGTGGGTGGCTTCCTCGTCTTCAGCGCGCTGACGTTGGTCGCGCTGTGGACGCTCTATCGAAACTTGATTCCTCACGGCTCGTCGGGTGGAACCTATGCGCGGGCGCGGATCTGACATGTCATCGAATGCGGCTCTGCGGCCGGCCGGAAGCACTGCGCTCGTGCGGCATTGGGCGTGGGTGTTGGGTGCGGGCCTGCTGACCTGCCTGCCCTTGCAGGCACAGGAGTCGATGCTGGTCTCCAGTGAGGTGGCGGTGTCCTCGAACGAGGCACGCCTGGACCTCGAGCTCGTCGGAGGCCAACAGCTACGGATCTCCTTGTCGGACGGCCAGGTGTGGATCGGGTCGGAGGACGTCGCCTCCTATCGCAGCGGGGACAACCTGGATCGGGCCTGGCGAGCGCTCTTGGCCGAGGCCATCGCGCTGAGCGGGGAGTCGCTCTCCGATGCGCTCGTGCAGTGGTCTCCCCCCGAAGGGCTCGCAGGGGAGGCGCGGGCGGCCGCCGAGCGGATCGACCGAGCCCTTGAAGAAGCGATCGCCGCTCAGACCGCCGCCGAAGCACCCCAGGCGCCGACATCCGGGTTCGGTAGCCGAGAGTTGCTGCGACTACTCAGCCACGCGAACCAACTGGCGCAGGTGGGCGATGCTCTCGAAGGAGTCGACCTCGAGGAGCTCCAGCTCTATGTGGGCGACGACGCGGTCGTGGCTCGCGGCGAGACAGTCGATCGATCGGTGCTCGTCGTCGACGCCGACCTGGATGTGGAAGGACGCATCACGGGTGACGTGATCGTGGTCGGGGGCCGCCTGCGCCTCGAGGACGGCGCCGAGATCGAAGGCGACGTACGCCTGTTCGATGCGCAACTCACCGATCACGGCGAGATCGGCGGCAGCGTAGAGCGGGTGCGTGCCGAGGCGCGCGGCGCCGGTCCCGATCTCGAAGAGATGCGCGAGCAGATCCGGGCCGATCTCGAGCGCGAGATCGGGCGGAGCGTGGAGCGGGACTCTCGCCGCCAGCTCTGGCGTCCCTTCCGCAACATCGCGGCGGGAATTGGAGGCATCCTCGAGAACCTCCTCACCTTCGGAGTCCTCTGCGCAATCGGCGCGGTGCTGCTCCACTTCGGTGGGAACCGACTCGACGTGATCGCCGAAACGGCGCGCCGGTACCCTGCCCGCTCCGCGGCGGTGGGACTTGCCGGGGCATTCCTGCTCGTCCCCGCCTGGGTGCTCGGCATCGTGGCCTTGGCCATCTCCATCGTGGGAATCCCGCTGATGATCGCGTGGGCCCCGCTGTTCCCACTCGCCGCCGGCGTGGCCATTCTGGCTGGAGGCCTGGCCGTGGCCATGAACGTCGGCGAGTGGATCCGCACCCATGAGGTGCGCGGGTTCGAGTGGGCGCGGGAGCCAGGTGCCATGTACCGCATGGCAGCGGGACTCTTCGCACTCACCCTGATCTTCGTCGCCGCCAACACGCTCCAGATGGCGGGGTCGCTGCTCGGGTTCCTCCACGGGATGCTATCGGCCGTCGGCGTGCTCGCCATCCTGGCCCTCTCCACGGTGGGCTTCGGGGCGGTGCTCCTGACGCGCGCGGGCTCCCGGCCCGATCTGGTCGGTGAGAGCTTCACGTTCGACGATTGGCGTACGGGGTGGCGGCGCGAGCGTTGGTATACGGAAGACGCGGGCACCACCGCGGAAGCGGAGCCGACGTCACCATCCGGCGAAGCGACGGAGGCCCCGGCTGAGGCGTCTCCGTCCGCGGCAACGAGCTCGGAGGCCCCCACCGCCGAGCCCGAGGACATGGAGCCCTGGAGCGACGACGAGGGCGAGGAACCGGAAGTCCGGGGGCCGAATGCCTGATGGGCGCCGCATGAGGGCAGCCGCGGCGGCGCCGCGGTTGGGCGCCATCGTGCGGTTGGCCGTGGTGCTCTCCTTCGCAGCAACTCCCCTGCACGCGCAGGATTGGCGGGATTTCGCCAGCTCGCGACGCCGTACCGACGAGCAGGAGCTCCGGGTGAAGGTGCGCTACGGCGCCGGCCGCATCCGCCTCTCGCCGGCGCAAGGCTCGCTCCTCTACCGCATGCAGCTGCGCTACGACGCCGACCACTTCACGCCGGTCGCGGACTACCGCCGGGGCGATCTCGAGGTGGGCATCGACAGCGGGCGGGGCAACGTGGAGCTCAAGGGGCGCTCGCAGGGCTCTTTGGACCTGGAGCTGACGCGCGAAGTGCCTCTGGCGCTCGATCTGGAGATGGGTGCGGTGCGCTCCGAGATCGAGTTGGGAGGGCTTCGGCTGACGCGGCTCGACCTCAAGACTGGAGCGTCGGAGACGACCCTCTCCGTGTCGGAGCCGAACCCGCTGGACGCCTCCACCATTTCGGTGCAGGTCGGCGCAGCCGATTTCGTCATGGAGGACATCGGCAACCTGAACGCCGAACGCGTGGAGATCCACGCAGGTGTCGGCGATGTCACCGTGGACTTCGGTGGGCAGTGGCGCAAGGACGCCCGCGTGAGCGTCGAGATGGGCCTGGGCGGCCTGGAGTTACGTCTTCCGCCCGATCTCGGCGTCGAGATCCTGCAGGACAGCTTCCTTACCGCGCTCGACGCCGAGGACCTGGAGCGCCGGGGGAGCCGCTACGTGACCCCGGGCTTCGACCGGGCCGAGCGGCACGTGCGCATCGAGATCGAGGCGGCCTTTGGCCGTATCCGGGTCGTGCGGGCCCATTGAACCCTTCCCTGGCCCCCCTGCGTAGTATATAGGTGTGCTGAGGGCGCCACGCGGTGCTCCGGCCTCGACGCAGGAGGAAGAATGATCGGAACACTTCTCACATTCTTTGCGGTCGGCGTGGCGACGCTGATCGCGGCCGGCGTGGTGCTGGCCGTGTTGGGGACGATCTTCTCGATCACGTTCGGGTTGGCGACGTTCCTCCTCTTCAAGGTCGCCCCGGTCATGTTGGTGGGCTGGGTGGTCCTCAAGCTGATCGACCGCACCCGCGGCGGCTCGATTTCCGCAGCCGACCGGCGCTGGCTGGAGGAGTAGAGCGCCGCGCTCAGAACCGCGGGGTCACCCCGCGCCGCGCGCTACGCCCCGCGCCTTGGCGGCGGAGTCGTCCCGCATCGCCGCCCTCGAAGTACTCCTCCAAGTCGACCAGCAGCAACTCGCCGCTCGGCACTTGACCGCCAGGTCCTGGCGGCCGGCACGCAACGCCCCGCGGCCAGCGCCACCCGAAGGAACGGATCAGAGTGGGGGAGCGCTCCGGAGTGCCTCGAGGAGCTCAGGCTGCTGCGAAGCCAGCGCGCCCAGGGTCTGGCACCCGTCACGATCAGCGGCGATCCCCTGCTCCAGGAGAATCACCAGCGCCGCCGGTATCTCACGCACAAGCTCTTGAAGCTGAACCGTGCTCGCGGCTCCCAGATCGAGCGTGTCTCCAGGGGTGGCCCTCATGAACGCTCGACGGCGCTCCACACCGCTCCGGTGACATCGCGCAGGGACGCCGCGGCGGGCGAGTCCGGCGCTCCGAGGACGATGGGGCGTCCTTCGTCCCCAGAGACCCGTACGCGCGGATCGAGCGGGACGCGCCCGAGGAAGACGAGGCCCATCTCCGTGGCAAGGGCCTCGGCGCCGCCTTGTCCGAAGACGTCGATCACCTCCGAGCAGTGGGGGCACACGAGTCCCGACATGTTCTCGACGATGCCGAGCACAGGGGTGTTCACCCGTTCGAACATCCGCACGGCACGGCGCACGTCACCGGTGCTCACATCCTGTGGGGTCGAGACCAACACCGCTCCGTCCACATCGATTGTCTGCACCAGGGAAAGCTGCGCGTCGCCCGTGCCCGGAGGCATGTCGACGACGAGGGCGTCGAGCGAGCCCCAGGCGACCTGCTCGATGAACTGCTTCAGCACGCCGGCGATGAGCGGTCCGCGCATGATCGCAGGCTGCTCCTTCTCCAGCAGGAAACCGAGGCTCATCAGTCGGACGCCGTGGGCGACCAAGGGCTCGATCCGCTCCTGACCCTTGGCGCCGGTGACCGCGGGCCGCCGGGTCTCCCCGAACATGGTCGGGATGTTGGGGCCGTACACGTCGGCATCCAGGAGTCCGACCCGTAGGCCGCGCGCGGCCAACGCCGCGGCCAGGTTGGCGGCCACCATCGACTTCCCCACGCCGCCCTTCCCCGAGCTCACCGCAACCACATGCTTGACGTCGGCCAGGATTCCGGGGCGCGGCGTGGGAGCCGGTACGCTCCCCGGCTTGAGACCGCCCCCCGCGGGCCGCTCGCCCCCCGCTCGGGGCAGTTCCACATTCACCTTCACGGAGCGGATCCCCTCGACCGCCTCAGCGGCCGCACGCGCGTCGCGCACCAGCGTTCCCGGATCCGACGAGCCGAGCGCGAAGGAGAAGCGAGCCTCACCTTCCTCGGAGACCGCGACGTCCCTGACTTGCCCGCCGGCCAAGACATCCTGACCGGTGCGGGGATTGCGGATGCCGGTGAGCGCGACGAGCAGTGCTTGCTTGAGTGCTTCGGGATTCATCGGACCGGAGCGGGATGGAGGAGGTGGGGACCGCCCGTCCCCGGCGGACGTCAGACCGCTTGGACGCCCGTGACTTCGGGAACGGACTCGGTGACGCGACGCTCGATCCCCAGCTTGAGGGTCTGCATGGAGATCGGGCACGACTCGCAGGCGCCCAGCCAACGGATCTCGGCGACTCCGTCCTCGGCACGGAACCCGAGAAACTCGACATCGCCGCCGTCCATACGCAGGGCCGGGCGGATGCTCTCCAACACGGCCTCGATCTGCTCCTCGACGGAAACCACCTGAATCCCCCGCTGGGCGTCATGCACGGCCAAACCTACCCGGCCCGCGGAGGACGCGTCAACGAGGTCGGTTCCCCCGCTCCGAGGCCCCTTCCCGGGTCATTGCCCCACGAGCGGGCGGGGGCGATGATACGGCTCCCGCAGGCCCGCAACGGCGTGGTGGAACACCCGATCGGCAGGCCTGCCCGTGTCCAGCGACGGTCGGTATCGCCGAACGCGAAGATCATCCGGAGCTCGATGGAGCCCGATCCCACCCTTCCCTATCCCGAGCGTTCCTCCCAGGCCGCCCCACCGCACCTGGCGGACTATTGGGAGATCGTCCAGCGCCGGCTCTGGCTGGTCTTCCTGATCGCGGCCTTGGCCTCGGGTGCGGCCCTCTGGGTGGTGGGTCGTCAGCCTCGACTCTTCCGCTCGACCCTGTCGCTTCAGGTCAACGACCCTTGGCAGCGATCGCGGTCACTGACCTCGGTTCCCGGCTTCGGCGCCGATGGATTCATCGATCCGATCCGCTCGGAGATCGAGGTCCTCGGCTCGACTCCGATCGCCGCCGCCGTGGTCCAGGATCTCGGTCTGCGTGTCCAGACCATCACGAGTCCACCCCTGCGCAGTGCGTTGTTCCGGGATGCGCGGGTCGAGCCCGGCGTGCCGCCGCAGGCCCTCGAACTGGCCTACCTCGACGGCAACGAGGTCGCTCTGGTCGCGCCCGACGGGCGCGAGCTCGCCCGTGGGCGCGTAGGCGCGCCGTTGACGGCACCTGGGCTCTCGCTGACGCCCCTCCCCAATCCCGGGGACGGCGCGCGGTACGGCCTGCGGGTGCGTACGGAGACCGAGGTCGTGGACGAGGTGCGTTTCGCAATCTCGGCCTCGGCGCGCGAGAGCACCAACATCATCGACGTCGGATTCGTGGGCACCGATCCGGAGCTCGTGGCGGCCATCCTCGACGGAGCGGCCCGCGCCTTGCGCGCGTACGGAGCTCGCCGCGTCGCCGGACAGGCCTCTCGTGAAGTCGAGTTCATCGAGCAGCGCCTGGACAGCGCCTACGCCCAGCTCGGCAAGTCCCTGCAAGACATCCGCGAGTTCAAGGAAAGCCAGGCCTTCACCGACCTCTCCGTGCAGGAGCAGACGCTCGTCACGCAAAGCGAGGGCAACGCCGCCTCCATCGCGACCCTGGAGTTGCAGCGCAGTGCCCTTTCCGCCGTTCTTCGACAGGTCGAGCGTGGAGACGCGACCGTCGATCAGGTGCGCATCGTCGCTGAGCTACCGATCGAGATCAACCCACAGATCCGCGAGGTCGCGGGCCGGCTTCAGACGCGCAAGGAGGAGCTGCAACGCCTGGTCACCACCGAAGCGAAGACCGGTGACCACCCCGAGGTGATGGGCCTGCAGCAGCAGGTCGACGGGTTGGAGCGGCAGTTGGTCGCCGCTGTGCAGTCCAATCTCACCGCGGTGGAGAATCGACTTCAGCTCCTTGGACGCGAACGCAGCTCCCTGCGCGACCGCCAGCGCCAATTCCCCGGCCTGGAGAACCAACTCGCGACGCTGGAGCTCCAGCAGAACCTGGATCGAGGCACCTACGAGTACCTGCTGTCGCAACTGTATCAGGCCCGCATCGCCGAGGCCGGTGCCAGTCCGTACGTGGAGGTGCTGGATCCAGCGTCCATTCCGACGCCGACCGGCGCGAGGCCCGGCCTGGCCTTGCTGTTGGGCGCGATGCTCGGCGTGCTGCTCGGCATCAGTGGCGCGTTCTTTCTCGAGTACCTGGATCGGACCCTTCGCACCAGCACGCAGGTGCGAACTGCATTGGGCCTGCCCGTGCTGGGAATCGTACCCGAGCTCCCCCATGCCCAGGCGGGGAGCCGGAATGGGAACGGCCGTCCCCTGCTGATCGCGATGGACCCGGGGGACCCCGCCGCTGAGGCCTATCGGGCGCTCCGGCTCAACCTCGCCTTCTCGGACGGGGATCGGACCGGCGTGCGCACCGTGGCCTTCACCAGCCCTGGCCCGAACGAGGGCAAATCCACGTCCGCGGTGAACCTGGCAGTGCTGATCGCGCGGCAGCGGGAACGCATCCTCCTGGTCGATGCCGACCTCCGGCGGCCTGCCTTGCATCTCGCTCTGGGGCTGCCTCGCCAGCCGGGGCTCGCCGACGTGCTGGCGGGCACCGTCACCTTGGACGATGCGCTACAGATCGATGTCCTGCCGAATCTGGACGTGCTCACCGCCGGGCCGTCTGCCGACAGCCCGTCCGATCTCCTCACGTCGCGCGCGATGGAGGATCTACTCGCGGTTCTGGAGAGCCGCTACAACTACGTGATCGTCGACTCTCCACCCATTCTCGCGGTGACCGACGCGGCCGTGCTGGCCGCGCATGTCGACGGTACGGTCCTGGTGGTGCGCTCCGGGGCCACCGACCAACGTGCTGCCCTGCGGGCGCGCACCCAGCTGGAACGCGTGGGCGTGCGCATCCTGGGGGTTCTGCTGAACGACGTATCCGTCACAACGACGGAAGAGAGCTACTACTTCCGCTACATCTATCGCTACTACCAGAAGGAAGCAGCCACTCCATCATGAGCAGCCGAGCCTTTCCACCTCAAGCCACGAACGAGCCGATCCTCTCCTACGCCCCAGGGTCGAGCGAGCGTGACGCGCTCAAGCGCGCCCTGATAACCCACTCCGGGCAGCAGATCGAGATTCCGTTGTTGATCGGCGGCCGCGAAGTCCGCACCGGGGATACTTCAACTGCCCTCGTGCCCCACGATCACGGCCACGTCCTGGCCACGTGGCATCGCGCCGGCCCCAAGGAGGTACAGCAGGCGATCGACGCGGCGATGGCGGCCCGGGCGGAATGGAGCCGTTGGCCCTGGGAGGAGCGGGCCCGGGTGTTCCTGCGCGCCGCCGAGCTCCTCGCCGGCCCGTGGCGACAGACGCTCAACGCCACCACCATGTTGAACCAGGGCAAGACGGCGTTCCAGGCGGAGATCGACGCAGCCTGCGAGCTGATCGATTTCTGGCGCTTCAACGTCGAGTACGCGGCGCACATCTACGCGGAGCAACCGAACTCCAGCGCGGGCCTCTGGAACTGGACGGACCACCGGCCGCTCGAGGGGTTCATCTACGCCGTCAGTCCCTTCAACTTCACCGCGATCGGCGGGAATCTGAGCGGTGCGCCGGCGCTGTTGGGCAACGTGGTGGTCTGGAAGCCCTCGGATCACGCCGTCGTGAGCAACTACTACGTGGCACGACTCCTGGAAGCCGCCGGCCTCCCGCCCGGCGTCATCAACTTCATCCCTGGGGACCCGGTCGAGATCACAGGGGCGGTCCTGGCCCATCCGGACTTCGCCGGTCTCCACTACACGGGATCGACGGCCGTCTTCCGATCCCTGTGGCAGCAGATCGGGAGCAACCTCGCCCACTACCGCTCCTATCCCCGTATCGTCGGGGAGACGGGCGGAAAGGACTTCGTCGTCGCGCACGCTTCGGCCGACCCCGAGGCGCTGCGGGTGGCTCTGGTCCGGGGAGCGTTCGAATACCAGGGCCAGAAGTGCAGTGCGGCCTCTCGGGCCTACATCCCGGAGAGCGTGTGGCGGAGGATGGGGGACGATCTGGTTTCCGAGACCAACGGGCTGGCGATGGGCGATCCCGCCGACTTCCGCAACTTCGTCGGCGCAGTCATCCACGAGCGCGCGTTCGAGAAGATCGCGGGCTACATCGACCGGGCCCGCCAGAACCCGGAAGTGGAGATCATCGCGGGGGGCGCGTGCGACCGCTCCAAGGGCTGGTTCGTTCGTCCCACCATTCTCAAGGCGACCAACCCGCGCTACGAAGCGATGTGCGAGGAGATCTTCGGGCCGGTGTTGTCCGTCTACGTGTATCCGGATGGCCAGTGGGAAGACATCCTGGACCTGGTGGACTCGACGTCACCGTACGCGCTGACCGGTGCCGTGTTCGCGGACGATCGCCGGGCGGTCCAGAAGGCATTCGATCGCCTGCGCGATGCGGCCGGGAACTTCTACATCAACGACAAACCGACGGGAGCGGTGGTCGGTCAGCAGCCCTTCGGAGGCGCGCGCGCGTCGGGGACCAACGACAAGGCTGGAGGCCCCGGCAACCTGCTGCGCTGGATCTCCCCGCGAAGCGTCAAAGAGACGCTGGTCCCACCCAAGGACTATCGGTACCCCTTCATGGGGGCCGAGTAGATCCGCGCGAGGGCCCGATCGCAGCCGCGGTCGGGCCCTCCCTCTATCCGTCGGCGCGGGCTGCCTGCAACGCCCGACCGAAGTCGCGCTCCAGGTCGGGTACGTCCTCGAGTCCCACCGAGATCCGCACGAACCCCTCGGGGATCCCCTGCTCTTCCATCTCCTTGGCGCCCAATCCCACCTGCGAGGTGAAGCGGGGCTGACTGACCAGCGTCTCGACTCCACCGAGGCTCGGCGCATACAGCGCGATCTGCAGCGCACGGCAGAAGGTATTGGCCGCGCGACTCCCACCCTCCAGCACGACCGAGAGCATTCCCCCGTAGCCCTGCAGGATCTCCTTGGCGAGCTCGTGGTCGGGGTGTTCGGGCAATCCGGGGTGGATGACGGCCTTCACACCGGACTGCTCCTTGAACCAGCGCGCCAGGGCCAGCGCGCTTTCGTTCTGTCGCTGGACGCGCACTGAGAGCGTACGCAGTCCGCGCGCCAACAGCCAGGCGGCGTGCGGATCGAGAGCCGGCCCGTAGAGCATGAGCATGCGCCGAACCTCGTCGATGATGGCGGTGCTGCCGCACACGACACCCGCGACCACGTCCGAGTGGCCGCCCAGGTACTTGGTGGCGCTGTGGATGACGACGTCGACGCCCAGGCTGGCCGGACGAAGATTCACCGGGGAGGCGAACGTGCTGTCGACCACCAGCGGCACGCCGGCTTCGCGTGCCAGGCGGACCAAGGGGCGGGGATCGTGGATGCGCAGCGTCGGGTTGGTGGGGACCTCCATGAACAGGAGCCGCGTGTTCGCCTTGAGCGCCAAGCGCCAGGTACGAGCGCTGTCCGGGTCCACGAAGTCCACCGCGACGCCGCGTCGGGCCAGCTCCTGCTGCAGGAAGGACTGCGTGGTGCCGTAGATCTGTCTCGAGGCGACCACGTGGTCCCCCGCACGGGTCAGGGCCAGCAGCGTCATCGCCGTAGCCGCCATCCCACTGCCCAGGGCAATCGCGGACTCGGTCCCCTCCAAGGCCGCCAGCTTTGTTGCCACTTCTTCCTGGTTGGGGTTGTTCCCGTAGCGGGCGTACCGCAGATCGATGGTGGCGTCGTGCCAACCGCCGTAGTAGGTGGCGCTCTGCACCAGGGGAGGAACGACGGGCGCCCCCTCCGCTGGCGTCACGGAGCCGGCGTGCACGCTCTGGGTCGACAGCCCGCCGTGCGTGGGACGGTGCGCGGTCATGGATGGTCTCGCGTTGAGCCGAGGGGCCGTTGGAGGACGGAAGGTAGGGGAGCGAAGGAAGGCTCAGCAACGCCGCGGCGCCACCCACCAAGGCGTCGGCCCGCACACGGCTGGCTCGAGCGAGGCCCCCGGCTCAGCG
This sequence comes from Gemmatimonadota bacterium, assembly GCA_041390105.1. Classification (NCBI taxonomy): domain Bacteria; kingdom Pseudomonadati; phylum Gemmatimonadota; species Gemmatimonadota bacterium. The sequence goes on along the minus strand of JAWKQO010000005.1, from coordinate 73,674 downwards.
GAGGCGTCGGGCCAGATTGGCCAGGGTGCTGAGTTCGCGACCCCCGTCCAGTTCCAGCAGCAGCCGTTCCTCCATAAGGCTCTGCAGGGCCTCCGCCTGGCGTCCGCGCACCTCCGCCAGCGCCCCACCCCGCAAGCTGCCCCCGCCGTCCAACTGATGCCAAAGTGCCCTGGCGTCCTCGGACAGGGCACCCACCAGCGCAAAGTCCCCACCTGAGGCCTCGACGAGCGCGGTGAGACGCTGCCGCCTCAGGACCTCTTCCAAGGTCTCGAGGTGGTGCACGTCGATCGTCCTGAATACGAAGAACACCTCGAAGGGCCGGTCCGCTTTTCGGTAGCGGGTAAGAAGCTTCGCCACCACCTCGTCGGCGCAGGAGTAGTCGAGCACCGCGACCTCGGAGAGGTCGATGGTCGACAGCACGGGCCGCTTCGGATCCCCGAGGTGTTCACCAAGCTGAGCTTCGATGGCCAGTCGCACGGCTCGGCCGGTGGGCCGCGTCACCAGATGCGAGTAGAGCGAAGCGACGTTGCGGCGGACCAGGTCCCGAACATCGATGGCGATCGGTTCCATCCTCGGCTACCCCTTCGGTGCAGCGGGAAGGACGATACTGATCTGAGCGCCGGGGAACGGCGGAAGCTCATCCTCCAAGGGCGGCGAGTCGTCCCAGTTGGGGACATCCGCGATGCGCGCCGTCCCGGAACGCACGGCGATGATCCCATCCCAGCGCCGCACCTGACGCCGGATCTGTTGGATCCCCTGTCCGCGCCCCGAATCCGGGAACCGCGTGAGCCCGTGGATGAACGCAGCCTCCAGTGCCGTAGCATCCCCCCACCGATCGCCGAAACGGGCGGCATGCTCGGAGGCGAGCGATCCCCGGAATCCGCGACCCACATCGACGACCGAGAGCACCAGCACCTCTCTTCCCAGGCGCTTGGTCCACTTGTAGACCTGGGCGGCCACCCACCCTGGTGCCTCGGCATGCTCCAGGATGTTCTGGCAGACCTCCGAGAGGATCACGGAGAACTGCACTACAGAAGAGGTCGGATAGCCCAGGGTCTTCGAGAGGATGGCACCCGCGCGGGACTGCACCCGCTCGACCACCTCGTGGACGTCCTGGTTCTCCGCGATGGACGTGATCTCGAGCAACACGTCCGACGCGCGAGCGCTCCGCCGGGACGGCGGCGCGTCGGTCATCTGGAAGATCTGGGACGCCTGCTGGAAGAACCCCATGCGGGAGAGGTAGCCCACGACATCCGCGCTCTCCGGTAGGTTGAGCTTGACCGGTCCCTGCTGGCGGTCGCTGAGGACCCGCCCGACCGCCAGAAGCGCCAGCATCCCGGCGGGGTCGATCCAGCGCAAGTGGCGAGCGTCGAGGAGCGAGCTCGACTCGGAGGGCGTGCCCACCTCGCGAAAGAGGTCATCGACACTCTTCATGTCGAGTGCACCCGGGACGTCGATGAGCCTCATCCGTGTACCTCCGAGGACAACCGGCCGGTCAGGTGCAGATGCAACCCCGTGGCGCCGTTCAGAGCGGCGTTGCGGCCCGCCAGCGTGTTGGCCCGTGACATGGCCACGTCCAGGGCGTCTCCGGCCAGCAAGCGAGCGAAGCAGGTGGCGCCCCACACGTCCCCACATCCTGTGGGATCGGGCTCCGGTACAATCTCCGTCGAGGCGATGCGCCTGCTGAGCGCCGTTCCCGTGGGCCCCAGCGCCCTGCGCGCCTTGGGCCACCGCAGCGGATCGGGATGGAAGTCCGGAGCGGCCACGAAGGCCGCGCCGCGTTCGCCCAGCGTCACCAGCAGCACGCGCAGCGGTCCGCCCACCAGCTGCGCCGCCAGAGCCCAGGGGTCTCCGGAGTGTTCAGCCAGCAGAGCGAACTCGGCCTCGTTCATCTGTATCGCGTCGAAGCAGCGCAGCCAACGCGCCAGCTCGGGCAGAGCCTGGGGCGTGCGCAAGCCGCCCGCCGACACAGCCAGGAAGAGCGAGTGCAGGTCGGCGTAGATCGGGCCGTCGAAGGCTTGCCGAAGCCACTCCGCGGTCTCCACCGTCATCTCGAAGCCGGAGATGAAATTGACGTAGAGGGCGTCCAGGTCGGACAGGCGGGGAAGCAACTCGGGGGCGGTCCAGGGCCCCACCCCCCCAGACAACCGCTCGGTCCGACGCGTGTGGTCGGCGTAGATCAGCTCCACGCGGTTGTTGGGCTCGGGGACGGGTTGAATGGCCTCGAAGTGGACGCGCGGCAATCCTCGCAGGAAACGGACGGCCCGTCCTTCGAGGTCACGGCCGACCTTCAACAGGGGTACCACCTCCCACGCCTCCGGCAACGAGGCACACACCCCGCCGAGCGCATAGGCGATTCCACCCCACTCTTCGATGGGGGCTCGCCCCACCCGGCGGATCGTATCCCACACCAGCGTGCCGACCACGCCCAGGCGTGGGCCCTTCCCCAGCGTCACGGCGCGACCATCTCGGCGCGGAATACCCCCGCGGCTCCCACCACGCCGGCGCCGTCACCCAGCTGCGCCACACGGATCTCACACGCATCCACCGCAGAGCGGAAGGCGCGCTGACGGACCGTGGCCCGCAGGGGGCCGAGAAGGAGATCGCCGGCCTGCACCACCCCGCCCGCGATGACCACGATGTCGGGATTGAACGCGTTGATCAGATTGGCGATCCCCGCTCCCAGGATCTTGGCGGTCTCCTGAAGCACCTCGTGCGCGTAGCGGTCTCCCGCCACAGCGCCGTGGTAGACCGTCGCGGCCGTGATCCGATCGAGGGCCCCGCCCACGGTCTCCGCCAACGTGGTCTCCGCACCGGCTTCGATCCCTTCGACGGCTCGGGCCGCAATCGCCGGACCCGACGCATAGGCTTCCAGGCAACCGTAGTTGCCGCAGTTGCACTTGCGCCCATGGAAATCGATGGTCATGTGTCCGAATTCCCCGGCGGCATCGGAGGCGCCGTGGAAGATCCGTCCATCGATGACCATCCCACCCCCAACCCCGGTGCCGATGGTCACGCCGATCAGATGTCGGGACCCCCGCCCGGCACCCAGCCACCACTCGCCGTAGGTGGCACAGTTGGCATCGTTGTCCAAGGTGGCTGGCAGGTCCAGGGCCCCCGCCACCAAGTCGCGGACGGGGAAGTTCTCCCAACCGAGGTTGGGGGTATCGAGCACCACACCGGTCGTTCGGTTCAGCGGTCCGGGCGATCCGATCCCCACCCCGAGGATCTCCGCGTCCGCGCCGGCCTGCTCCCGCACGGCGGCAATCACGTCCTTCACCATGCGCACGACACGCTCGACCACGGAGTGGCCTCCTCGCCGCGCTTCCGTGGGTCGCTGCAGGAGTCCGACGACCGGCCCACCTTCTGCCGGAACGGCGCCCACGACGAGGTTGGTCCCACCGATGTCGACTCCCACGATCCAACGGGACCCGGACACCTCAGTCGCTTCCCAGTGAGAGGACGGCCAGGAAGGCCTCCTGGGGGATCTCCACCGCACCGACCTGCTTCATGCGCTTCTTTCCTTCCTTCTGCTTTTCCAGGAGTTTGCGCTTCCGGGTGATATCGCCGCCATAGCACTTGGCGGTGACGTTCTTCCGGAGTGCCTTCACGTTCTCACGAGCGATGATGCGCGTGCCGATGGCCGCCTGCAAAGCCACCTCGAACTGCTGACGCGGAATCAGCTCCCGCAAGCGTTTGATGAGGTCGCGTCCGTAGGTCTCTGCCTTGTCCTTGTGGATGATCACGCTGAAGGCGTCGACAGGGTCCCCGTTGACCAGGACATCCAGCTTCACGAGGTCTCCGGCCCGATACTCCTTGAACTCGTAGTCCAGCGATGCATAGCCTCGCGTGCTGCTCTTGAGGCGATCGTAGAAATCGAGGACGATCTCGGCCAACGGTAGCTCGTATTCGAGTTCCACACGCAGCGGATCGGGATAGTGCATACCCAGGAAGAGACCGCGCCGTTCGTGGCAGAGCTTCTGCACGTTGCCGATGAACTCGGAAGGCGAGACGATGCGCGCCCGCACCATGGGTTCGGCGATCGTCTCGATGCGAGAGCGATCCGGCATGAGCGTGGGGTTCTCGATGTGGATCTCCTGCCCGTCCGTCAACCGCAGGTGGTACTCCACGTTGGGGACCGTAGTGATCAGGTCGACCCCGAACTCCCGGTGGAGCCTCTCCTGGATGATCTCCATGTGCAGCAGACCCAGAAAGCCGCAACGGAAACCAAAACCGAGGGCCGTCGAGGTCTCGGGCTCGTAGTGCAAGCTGGCATCGTTGAGTCGTAGGCGTCCCAACGCGTCCCTCAGCTCCTCGTATTGGTCGGAGTCCGTGGGGTAGAGGCCGGCGAACACCATGGGCCGCACTTCTTGATAGCCGGGAAGTAGCTCGGTGGCCCGGCGGTCGGCATCGAGAATGGTGTCGCCCACCCGCGTGTGGGACACGTCCTTGATGGCCGCGACCACGTACCCGACCTCTCCGGGGCCGAGCTGGTCCCTGGGTACGCGCCCCAACCGATAGTAGCCGACCTCGGTGACGTCGTAGACCGCGGGCACCGCGCCGAACGCGATTCGCATGCCGGCCCGCACCGTCCCATCGACCACGCGCACGCTGGGGACCGCGCCGAGGTACTGGTCGTACAGGGAGTCGAAGATCAGCGCTCGCAGAGGCGCCTCAGGAGAGCCTCGGGGAGCGGGGATCCGGGCGACGATGGCCTCGAGAATGGCCTCGGCCCCAGTGCCTTCCTTGGCACTGGCCAGGAGAATCGAGTCAGGCTCGACACCCAGGAGGTCCGACAACTCCTCGCGTCGCCGCTCGGGTTCCGCACCCGGCAGATCGATCTTGTTCAGGACCGGGATGATCTCCAGCCCGGCGTCCAACGCCAGAAAGAGGTTGGACAGCGTCTGTGCCTGCACACCCTGGCTGGCGTCCACCACCAGCAGCGCCCCTTCGCAGGCGGCCAAGGAGCGTGAGACCTCGTAGGTGAAATCGACGTGACCAGGGGTATCGATCAGGTTGAGCTGGTATTCGCTGCCGTCGGCGCCCCGGTAGTCCATCCGTACCGCGTGTAGCTTGATCGTGATGCCGCGCTCGCGCTCCAGCTCATTGGAGTCGAGAACCTGTTCCCGCATGACACGCCGATCCAGCGTGCCTGTGCGTTCGAGCAGCCGGTCGGCCAGGGTCGACTTCCCGTGGTCGATGTGCGCGATGATACAGAAGTTGCGGATGTGGTCGGTCTGCACGGCTGAGTCCGGGGGTCGGATCGGCAGGCTCGCGGCCCGCCCGAAACGAAGGGGCTCGCGGGGCAGCATCGTGCTCCGCGAGCCACCAGAAGGACAGCGAAGTATACCGCGGCTCCGCCGTCACCGGGAGCGTGGCCGCCGTTGGGCGGCTGCGAGGGACGCTCAGCCCCCGTCGGAGCCACCTCGAGGCCGACGCGGACGCTCTCCACCGCGTTCCTTCGGCGAGCCGCTGCCGGAGCTCCGAGCGACGGGCGGTCTGGAGGATCCAGAGGGCCGTCGCGCTGCGGGCTGGTCGGACCCGCCCGAGGGCCGGCGCACCGGTGGCGGCGCGGCGCTGCCGGGCGGACGCCCTGCCGCGCCCCCGGAGGGTGCATTGGAAGGCCGGCGCACCTCGGGACGTCGTCCGGCGGAGGGGCCCCCCCCGCGATCCACCGACCCGCTGCCTCCGGAGCGAGAGCCCGGGCCTTCGAGGCGAGGCTGGACGCGCGGGCGGGGCTGGATCGACGGCCGAAGTCGCTCAGTGGGCCCTGCCCGCCGGGTCGACGAGCCCTCCGAGGCACGCTCGGGCCGCGAGCGCTCCAGGGGGACGGGCTGGCGCCGCACCCGCCCGTCCGTGGAACCGGAGTCGCCTCGCCGGCGGACGGTGGGCTCCTCGGCCGGGGCGCGCCCCCGCGAATTGGGCGGCCGAGCCTCCGCGTCGTTCCGACGAGTCGGCGTGTCGTACTCCCCCGGGCGGCGACGGCCCTGCCGGGGGCTGAGCAGCACCGCATCCGGAATCCTCAGTCCCTTCTCCTTGAACTCGTAGCGCGGGCGACCCCGAGGCCGGGGGAGCACGGCGTAGCTGCCCCGGTAGCGGGTGCTGATGTAGAACCACGGGTCGCTGCGTCCGTAGACGTCGAACTCCAGGCAGGTGGAGTAGTAGGGGTCCCAGACGTAGAAGGGCCGCTCAGCGTGACACTCGTAGCAGAGGAAGCGGGGGTATTCGTAGTCGTCCCCCACGTCGTACTCGGCGTAGTCGAGCGCATAGGGAACGTACTCCCATTCCGGGATGAGCCGCGCGACGAATTCGTCCATCGCCAGGAAGGGGTCGCCGTGCACCTCGCCCCCCACGGTGCGGAGGTCCCAGGTGCGCTCATAGCGGGAGTAGTCGAACGCGGAGAAATCAAGCGGCTCCGGCGACGCGACGATGAAGTAGTACCCGACTCCCGGATGTTCCTCCACGTACCAATACGCGGAGTTGCCGAACAGGAGCCGGTAGTCACGACCGCCCCTCACGAGGTTGGGTTGGCCGGGGCGCTCGGGAAAGACCAACGCGGCGCGGCCGTCGGTGTCGAGATGGAACACGGCGACGTACGCGTCCTGCGAGATCCGGTAGTAGATGCGGATGCGGTCACCCAGTTGGAGGACGGGCTCGGAGCCCCGGTCCAGCCACACGCGCGCCTCCACCTCCAGCGCTGCGTCCGGTGCTTGTGCAAGCGTCGGGGTCGCGGCCCCGAAGGTCGCCGCCCCCAGCACCCACATCCGGCCCACCTTCATCGATGCCACCTCCCGCAAGCCCGTCCCCTCTCCATACCCGCGCCCAGTCTGTTCGGCGCATTCGTCCGTAGGTCGAGAGGGCAGGAGCCATGCCACGGTACGGCGCGTCAAAACCCCCTGGATTGGGCGTTTCGGGCCTGGGGGCCGGTGCCGTGTCCCCCTCTGGGGACGCCCATCCTCGCCCGCCGAGGACACCCGACCCCGGGTCCAGCGCGCTCCACGGGCCCCATGGCTCGCCTGTCCCACACGTTGCTCGCGCGTCTGCCGGAGAGGTACTTTGCCAGTCTCCATGAGTCAGACGACGACGCGTTCCCGCGCCCACCTCCGGCGCGCCGATCTCCTGCATCCCACCGAGCTCTCCCGCCTCGGGAACCTCGAGTTCGTGGCGCGCAAGGTGGTCGAGGGTTTCCTCCTGGGCCTCCATGCCTCGCCCCACCGCGGGTTCTCCGCCGAGTTTGCAGAACTCAAGGCCTATCAGCCCGGGGACGACGTACGCTACATCGACTGGCGCATGTTCGGGCGTTCCGATCGCTATTTCGTGAAGCAGTTCCAGGAGGAGACCAACCTGGTCAGTCACCTCCTGCTGGACATCAGCGAATCGATGAACTGGAAGTCCGGGACCGGACTCCTGTCCAAGCTGTCCTATGGGAAGCAGCTCCTCGCCGCACTTTCGCTGCTGCTCGTGCGGCAGGGCGACGCAGTGGGTCTCACCGCCTTCCATGACGGCGTGCCGACCCGCATCCACCCCCGAGGCGGAAAGCACCACTGGTACGAGCTCCTCCACCGGTTGGAGAGCCTGCAGGCTTCGGGGCGCACCAACGCTCCGTCGGCCCTCACCGACGTGGCGCGGCGCCTGCGCCGCAGGGGGCTCGTCGTGCTCGTATCGGATCTGTTGGTGGACCTGGATCGGACCAAGAACACCCTTCGGTTCCTTCGGCACCGGGGACATGAGGTGTTGGTGCTGCATCTGCTCGATCCCGGTGAGCGGGAGCTGCCGGCAGCCGGGGATGCGTGGTTCTACGACCCCGAAACGCAGGAGGAAATGCGCGTCAACGCGGCCGACCTGCGTGCCGACTACCGAGACGCGGTGAAGGAGGCCCTGCGCGAGTGGGAGCGCGCCCTGAGGCCCTACGGCATCGACTATGTGACCGTGGACACCGACCAGCCCCTGTCCCGCGTGCTGGGCGCGTACTTGAAGAAGCGCGCCCGCCTGGGCTAGCGGGTCGATCGGCGCATGGGGTTCCTGAGTCCTGCCTTCCTGATTGCCGGTGCCGCGCTCGTGGTCCCGCTCTTCCTGCACCTGTTCCATCGGCAGGAGACCGAGCGCCTGGCCTTCCCCGCCCTGCGCTACCTGCGTCGAACGGAGAAGGAGCACGCCCGCCGCATCCGCCTGCGCCAGGTGATCCTGCTGCTCCTGCGGGTCGCTGCACTGGCGCTCATCGTGGCGGCCGGCGCACGCGCGTTTCTGACTGGACCCACCAGCGCTCACCCGCCAACCGCGTTGGCCATCGTCCTGGACAACTCCGGCAGCAGCGGCCTGGTGCTGGGAGACGAGCGGGTCCTCGACCGCCTGAAGGCCGCGGCCCTTAGGTCGATCGCCAATGCCACCGACCGCGATCGCATCTGGGTCCTGCGCGCCGGCGACCCGGAGGACGTGGCCCTCCCGAGCACGCCCGAACAGGCGCGCTCACGCGTGCTCGGGACCGAGGTGAGCGAGTCGGCCACCGACTTGGATGCTGCGCTCGATCGGGCCGAGGCTCTCGTGGGGAGCTCGGAGCTCGATGCCAAGGAGATCCACCTTCTCTCCGACCTGCAGGCCAGCGCGTTCGGAGAGGAGCCCAGAACGGCAGCGATTCCTGTCCGCGCCCTGCAGCCCGATTGGGACCGTCCACGCAACCGCGGCGTCGGCACGGTGTTGGTTGGCGGAGGTCTGCCACCGGTCACGGGCCAGCGCACCGAGGTGAGCGCTGAGCTGCTGGGGCCGGACGCCGCGCAAGGGGACTCGGTCCCGGTTCGGCTGATCCTGTCGGGGCGCGTGGCCGGCGCCACGGTCGCTCCCCTGGGTGCAACCGTCGTGTTTCCAGTCTCTCCCCTCGCACCGGGCGTGGTCGAGGGTCACGTGGAGATCGACGCGGACGCCCTCGCCGCCGATGATCGCCGCTACTTCGCGTTCCGTGCCGGGCCGCCCCCGCGGGTCGAAGTCCGCGGACCGGCGTCTCCGTTCCTGGCCAGCGCCATCGACGTCCTGGTCGAGAGCGGACGAGCCCGCTTCGACCCCCCGGCCGAGGTCGTATTCGCCGTGGATGGGGAGGGGCTGGAGTCGCGCCGACCAGGCGTCACCTTCGTGATCGTTCCGTCCGCAGATCCCACCCGCCTGGGCGCGCTCAATCGACGCCTCGGCGCCGCGGGCCTGCGCTGGCGCTATGCACCCGCGGACGACGTGGGCGAGCTGCCGGTGGCGGCTCCGGGGCTTCTCCAGGACCTCACCGACCTGCGGGTCCGCCGCCGCTACGCGCTCGAGTCCAGCGGGAGTCCGCTCGGCGTCCTGGCCAGCGTGGGCGGCGCCGAGCCCTGGATCGTCACGGACGAGGATGAGGCAGGACGGGTGTTGCTGTTCGGATCCCCGTTCGACGCGGAGTCCACCAACCTGGTCGTGGGCGCGTCGCTCCTTCCCTTGCTCGAGTGGATGGTGGGACGCTGGTCGCGCGCCGACGCGCTCCCGGCCTCCATCGATGTGGGCCAGTCGCTGCCCCTGTTCGAGGGCATCGACGCCGTTGCCGACCCGACGGGACGGGTGGTGCCCATCGAGAACGGGCGCGCGATCACGCAGGTCGCCGGACTGTATTCCCTCCTGGCCGGGGACTCCGTGGTCGCCAGGGTTGCCGCCAACATCGCCACGCGGGAGTCCCTGCTCGACCCACTGCCTATCGACGCCCTCCGCCGTCATCTGGGGCCGGGGCTCGAAGTGGCGGTCGACCCCGACGCGTGGGAAGCTCGGATCTTCGCCCGGCGGCAGGGACCCGAGATCTGGTGGCCCCTCCTGCTCGCAGCCCTCCTGTGCCTGCTTCTCGAGAGCTGGGTCGCGGGCAGCGGCCTGGCGGCGTCGACACGTCGGTCCCCGGTTCCGTCCCCAACCGCGCGGTGAGGTCCACCCCGTCGACACGGCTGCATCGCATCGTCGAAGCGGCAGCCGCCTGCCCGGCACTCCGTACCGTCGCAGCTCAGACGCCGGCCCCCGGTGAGCGGATCGTGTTGGGAGGCGTCCTGGGCTCGGCGGCCGCGGCGGTGGTCGCGACCCTCGCCACGCGGGGCGCTCCGCTTCTGATCGTCACCGACACGCCGTCGGAAGCCGTCGACTTCGAGGCCGATCTCGAGGTGCTTCTCGGTCCCGAGGGGGCGCACCTCTTCCCCCAGCGGGAGTCGTTGCCCTACGAAGCGGCCGAACCGCACGTGGAAGTGGCCGGTCTGCGCATCGAAGCAGTCGAAGCCCTCCTCGCCGGTCGGACCCACGTTCTGGTGACAACGCGGCGTGCCCTGCAGGAGCGATCCCCCCTCCCTCAGCGACTGAGCGACCTGACTCTCGACCTCGAGGTCGGCATGACGCTCCCCTTCCGCGCGCTGACGGACGCGCTGACGGCGCTGGGCTTCGAACGCGTTCCTCTGGTGGAGGAGGTCGGGCAGTTCGCCGTGCGCGGAGGGCTGGTGGACGTCTTCTCCTTCGGGTCCCCGGAGCCGGTCCGCGTGGAGTTCTGGGGAGACGAGGTCGAATCGATCCGTGCGTTCGACATCCTGGACCAACGCACGCAGGGTGAGCGCACCGACGCCCGCATCCTGCCACTGGACTTCCGGCCGCGAGCCGACCGCACCACCACCGCCGACCTATCGCTGTTCGACATCGTCCCGGATGGGACCGTCGTGGTGGACGTGACCCAGCATCCCTGGGAGCCGGAGGCGGAACGCGTCTGGAGCCAGGTGCTTCGCCTGCGCGAGGAGGCGGTGGAGGCCGGTCTCCAGCCGGCGCCACCCGACACGGTGATGATCCCGCCCGCAGACTTCCTCATGCAGGCACAGCGGTGGGGAACGCTGCGTCTGCAGAGCGAAGGGACTCGCTGTGACGCGGTCCTGAATGCCCTGCCGGCGCCCGCCGTGGACCGGGACATGAAGCGGCTGAAGCGCCTGCTTGAAGACGGCGCCGGACTGGGTCTGGAAACCCTGCTGCTCTGCGACAACGAGGGACAGGCAGAGCGCCTGGAAGAGATCCTGGGAGGCGCGGGCTCGCTGCCACCCGGCACCACCGTGGTGGTGGGGTCCCTGGCGCGGGGCTTCGAGCTGCTCTGCGCCGAGCCGCCCCTACGCGTGCTCACCGACCACGAGATCTTCCGCCGCTCCCGGCGCGTCCGACGTGGGCGCCGGTTCCGGGGCGCCGTGGCGCTGGAGTCGCTCGCCCAACTCAGTCCCGGCGACTACGTCGTGCACATGGATCACGGCATCGGTCGCTTCCGGGGCCTCGAGACCGTCACAGTCGGCGACGAAGCGCTCGAGGTGCTGCTTGTCGAGTATGCCGGCAACGAGACGCTCCGGGTCCCCGTGTACCGGATCGACCTGCTCGAGCGCTGGGTGGGCGCGAGCGAGGAGGGTCCAGCTCCCGCTCTGCACCGGATCGGAGGGAAACGCTGGAAAGGGCTCAAGGCGCGCACCGAGGCGGCGATCCAGAAGATGGCCCAGGAGCTGGTGGAGCTTTATGCCAGCCGCGCCACCGCCACCGGACACGCCTTTCCTGCGGATACACAATGGCAGCGGGAGATGGAGTCCTCCTTCCTGTACGAAGACACGCCGGATCAGCGACAGGCGACGCTGGATGTGAAGGCCGACATGGAGTCGGGGCGGCCCATGGACCGGCTGGTGTGCGGCGATGTCGGCTACGGAAAGACCGAGGTCGCCGTGCGCGCCGCGTTCAAGGCCGTCCAGGATGGAAAGCAGGTTGCCGTGCTCGCGCCCACCACCATCCTGGTCGAACAGCACCGTCACACCTTCGAGGAGCGGCTGGCGGACTATCCCGTCCGGGTCGGGGCGCTTTCGCGCTTCCGCCCCGCCGCGGAACAGAACGCCCTTCTGGAGCACCTGGCCAGCGGTGAGCTCGACGTCGTGATCGGCACCCACCGGCTCCTTTCACGAGACGTACGCTTCCGGGCCCTGGGCCTGTTGATCGTCGACGAGGAACAGCGCTTCGGCGTGAAGCACAAAGAGCGGCTCAAGGAGTTGAAACACTCCGTGGATGTGTTGACGCTCACAGCGACACCCATCCCCCGCACACTACACTTGGCGCTCTCGGGCCTCCGCGACCTTTCGTTGATCCGGACGCCGCCACGCGACCGCATGCCCATCATCACGACGGTGCTCCCCTGGCGCGACCCCGTCCTCGCCGACGCCATTCGCCGTGAGTTGGATCGCGGGGGCCAGGTGTACTTCCTGCACAATCGGGTCGAGACCATCCACACGGCCGCCGAGCGGGTCCGGCAGCTGGCTCCGGATGCGCGCACGGCAGTCGCGCACGGACAGATGCGACCCGGCGAGCTCGACCACGTCATGCGCGACTTCGTGGAAGGGGACATCGATGTGCTGGTCTGCTCGTCCATCATCGAGAACGGACTGGATGTACCGAACGCGAACACGCTCATCGTCGACGATGCGGATCGCTTCGGACTGTCCCAGCTCTACCAGATCCGCGGCCGGGTGGGCCGCTCCGACCGGCGCGCATTCTGCTACCTGGTCGTACCGGAGCGGATTACCGACGACGCCGAGAAGCGTCTCCAGGTGCTGGAGCACTACACGGAGCTGGGCAGCGGCTACTCCGTAGCACTCAAGGACCTGGAGCTACGCGGTGCCGGAAACCTGTTGGGGGCTGACCAATCGGGGTTCGCGCAGGCCGTTGGCCTGGATACCTATCTGCGGCTCCTCAAGGACACCATCGAGCGCATGCAGCGCCCCGACAGCCGGCCGGATTTCCCGGATCCGGAGATCGTGATGGATGGACCCGCCTTGATCCCGGACGATTACATCTCCGATGCGGGACAGAAGCTTCATTTCTACCGTCGCATCGCGGGCACCTCGACTCTGGCGGACGTCACCGCCCTCGACGAGGAGTTGGTGGACCGCTATGGCGGGCTGCCGACGGCGACCCGACGGCTTCTCGACCACGAGCGACTGCGCATTCTCGGCGGTCCGCTGGGCGTGGAGCGTGTCTTCCTCCGCCCCCAGGAGGCCCGGCTCAATTTCCGAGAGGGAGCCCATCCCCGCATGGCAGCCCTGGCAGGCCCGCTGGGGAACCGCCAGGTCACGGTGGAGGTACGCCGCATGGCACCACTTTCCTTGGTTCTGCGGCGAGAGGGGTCGGACTCGCTCGCCGCCACCGCCATCGAAGCGCTCACCGTCTTGCGGGAGGACGACGCCCTCCTTGAAGCGGCGGATCGGTGAGCCAGACGCCCCCCGGGCTGAAGAGACAGGAAACGATATGTCGAGAAGGACGCCGCTGGTGATGTTGCTCGCCGCAGCGCTCGCAGCCTGTGGTGAGCGAGCGCCCGCTGATGCGGTGGCGGTAGCGGCCGGGCACGTGCTCACCGTGGACGAGGCGGTCGGTCTGGTGGTCGACGAAACCGAGCTGCCCGCCGACCGCGAGTTGTTGGCGCAGCTCGCAGATCTCTGGATCGACTACACGCTTCTGGCCGAGGTGGTGGCCTCGGACACCGCCGTGGGCGCCCTCGACCTCGATGGCGTCATCCTGCCGCAGATCGAACGGGAGATGGTCGAGGAGCTTCAGCAGCGGGCCCTTCAGGTTGACACCATCCTCGGCGACGACGAGTTGCGCCAGCTCTATTTCCAGGAGCTCCCGGGAGCGCGCATCCGAGCCCGTCACATTCTCTTGCAGTTCGACCGCCAGAGCGCGCAATCGCGCGACAGCGCCACGGCACTGGCGTCCGAGCTGAAAGCGCGCTTGGAACGGGGAGAAAGCTTCGCGACCGTGGCACGCACCTACTCGACGGACGATGGTTCGAAGAACAACGGAGGCGATCTGGGCTTCTTCGACCGGCAGACGCTCGCTCCGACGTTCACGGCAGCGGCTTTCGCTCTAGCGCCGGGGCAGATTTCCGATCCGGTGGTGACCGAGTTCGGTGTCCACCTCATCCGTGTGGACGAGCGACAGCTGCCCGAGTTCGACTCGGTGAAGGTGGCCTACGCCAACAGCGTGAAGAACCGGCGCTTCGCGGAGGCATGGCAGACGTTCGTGCGTGGGCTCGAAGACGGCGCCGGGATGACCGTTCAGGAGGGCGCGGCGGCCGCCGCCCGGGATCTGGCCACCGACGTCCCCCAGCCGCTGCCGGCCCGAGAACAGAACCGCGTGCTGGTCTCCTTCCAGGGCGGCACCTTGAGCGTGGGTGACCTGCAGGCGTTCCTGCTGACCCAGCCGCGGGCGCTGCGCTCGGAGATGATGTCCGCCACCGATGAGCAGGTGAACCAGTTTCTCGAGGGTGTGGCCCGGGGACGACTGATCGTTCAGGAGGCCAGCGACATGGGCATCGCCGTCTCCGACCAGCGGCGCGACACCCTCCGACTCGATGCCCGCGTCCAGTTGGTCACGGTGGCCGACCGCCTTGGACTGCGCGACCTCACCGAAGACGGCGCGCGCCCCGCGCCCGCGGCCATCGACTCGGCCGTGGACCGAACCATCGAGCGCATCATCCGGGGCGAGGGTGAGTTCGTGGAGCTGGCCTCCCTGGCCCTGACACTGCGGGCTCGTTCGGACGCCCGCGTCGTGGCCGGCGGTCTGGACAAGGCCCTGGAACGGCTCCGGGAAGAGCGACGCGCCCGGGCGCCCGCCAGTGCGACCACGGGCGAGGCCGGTGTGGCGCCGCCCCTCCCGACCGCTCCCGGTGACTCCGCCGGCGGAACACGCTGACCCGACCCCGGTTACCCACGTGATGATGCACGTCAGCCCCCGAGCTTTCGCCCTGGCCGCCCTCGGTCTCCTCGGCGCTCTGGCCACGCCCGGCGCCCGCCTCGGTGCCCAGAGCACGCGCCCCGCCGAAGAGGTGGACCGGATCCTGGCCGTCGCCCAGGATTCGATCATCTTGATGTCGCAGCTGCGGGAACGGGAGTTCCAGCTACAGGCCCAGGGCGTGGCGCTTCCGCCGGACTCGGCTGGCCGCCTGCAACTCCGTCGGGAGCTTCTCGACCAGATGGTCAATGAGCAGCTCATCGTTCAGGCGGCGCTGGCCGACACCACCATCCAGATCAGCGACGAGCAGCTGGACGAGGCGGTGCGCCAGGACCTGGACGCCCGCATCCAGCGCGCCGGAGGCCAACAGGCGTTCCAGCAGATCCTGGATGCGCAGGACCTCACCATGCAGGCCTTCCGGGACTTGTTGAAGCAGGACGCCCGCGCGCAGCGCTTGCAGCAACAGTACATGGCCAAGCAACAGCGCAATGTCCGCGTCGCCGAGATCGAAGAGTCGGAGATGCGGGAGTTCTACGAAGCCAACAAAGCCCAATTGGGACGCAGGCCGGCCACCATCACGTTCCGGCAGATCATCGTGGAGCCCAAACCCTCGAACGAGGCCGACTCCAGCGCGCTCCGACTGGCCGACAGTCTCTACGTCGAGTTGCTGGGCGGCGCGGATTTCGAGGAGTTGGCGAAGCGCTGGTCCGACGACACCTCATCCAAGCCGCTGGGCGGAGACATCGGTTGGTTCCGCAGAGGATCGGGCTTGGTGCGGGAGTTCGAGGACGCTGCTTTCGCACTGTTCAGCGGCCAGACCAGTCCCCCCGTCCGCACACAGTTCGGCTACCACATCATCAAGGTGGATCGAATCCGAGGGCCGGAGCGCAAGGCACGGCACATCCTGATCGGCTTCAAGCTCTCCGGCGACGACGACGTACGGGCCCGGGCGCTGGCCGACAGTCTCCTGGCCCGCGCACAGGCCGGGGAATCCGTCCGGACCCTGGCGAACACCTATGGAAGCCCGGAACTCCCCGATTCGCTCACCACGACCGTGGACCAGCTCAGCAGCCTTCCTCTCGGCTACGCGGCTGTGCTGGGCAACGCCAAGGCGGGTGACGTGCTGGGCCCCATCACCATCCCCAACGGCCCCACCACGGTGTATGCCGTCGTCCAGGTGATCGAGACTCGTCCGGAAGGCGAGTACACGTTTACGGACCTCGAGCCCCAGATCCGGCAGCGCCTGTCCCAGGAGAAGATCCTCGAAGAGCTGATGCGAAAGCTCCGCGAGGAATCGTACGTCGAGATCCGGATGTGAGGGCTCCTGGCCCGGGGCTCGTCCTGACCACCGGGGACCCCCGGGGGGTGGGACCCGAGCTCCTGACAACGTCGCTCGATCTCCTGCGAGCCGAACTGGCCGACACCCCTCTGACCGTCCTCGGGGCCGAAGGCGCCGGTCCCTTTCCCGGTGCGCGCTTCGAATCGGTTGGCCGCTTCGACGGCAGCGAAGCATCCGCGGGTCGCGTGAGCGGCCAGGCCCTACGACGCGCGGTCCAACTCTGTCTGGCCGGAGAAGCGGCCGGGGTGGTGACGGGGCCGGTCCACAAGGGAGCGCTACACGTCGCGGGCTTTCGCTCGCCCGGCCAGACGGAGCTGCTGGGCGCTTGGGCCGCCGCGCCCCGGGTGGGGATGCTGATGTGCGCCGAGCAGACCCGGTTGGGCGGACCGCTGCGCGTGCTCCTGGCCACCACCCACGTGGCGCTGCGACGCGTACCGGATCTGGTGACCGTCGACCTCCTGGTCGAGGCGGCGGCTCTGACCGCGGCCGAGCTTGCCGCGCGGTGGGGGATCGAGCGCCCATCCCTCGGCCTTTGCGCGATGAACCCCCACGCATCGGACGGAGGCCTCTTCGGCGACGAGGAGGCACGCGTGTTCACCCCCGCCGTAGAAGCCGCACGGGCCCGCGGCATCCAACTCGCGGGCCCCATCCCCGCAGACACGGTCTTCCACCGGGCGCTCCAGGGGGAGTTCGACGCGATCATCGCTCCCTACCACGATGTGGGGATGGCCGCCTTCAAGACGGCCGCGTTCGGAAGGGGGGTCAACGTGACCCTGGGCCTGCCTTTCGTGCGCACCTCTCCGGATCACGGCACGGCCTTTGATCTGGTGGGCAGCGGCCGTGCGGACCCGTCCTCGTTCATGGAGGCGATCCAATTGGCCAGGAGGCTTTCGTCGCGCAGGTTTTGACAGCCTTTTCGGCCGTTGGTTAGCATGGGGGGACCGCCACGTCGGGTCGGGTGTGCGCCCGAGCGCTCGGTGCGGTCCCGGTCGGGAACGCCACGCCCCGGAGCGCTGTGATCAAGTTCCACCACGTCTACAAGGAGTACCCGCCCCGCGGGGCGGCGCTGAGCGACGTGACCTTTCACGTTCGCAAAAGTGAGTTCGTGTTCCTGACCGGGCACTCGGGGTCGGGGAAGTCCACCACCATGCGCCTGGTCCACATGGCGGAACGCCCCACCAAGGGAGAGGTGCGCGTCAGCGGCTTCTCCTCGCTGCGCACGCCCGATCGCGACCTGTGGAAGGTCAGGCGCCGCGTCGGGTATGTCTTCCAGGACTTCCGCCTCCTGCCCGGGCGCAGCGCCGCCGAGAACGTGGCCTTTGCGCTCGAGGTGACCGGAGCGAGCCGCGGGGAGATCGGCCCCAAGTGCCAGCGCCTGCTCTCCCAGGTGGGGCTGGCCGCCAAGGCCGGAGCCGCGGTGGACGAGCTTTCCGGAGGCGAACGTCAGCGGGTCGCCATCGCTCGCGCGCTGGCCAACGATCCCCTGGTGCTCCTGGCGGACGAGCCCACTGGCAACCTGGACGACCGGGCCACCCGCGGGATCATGGAGCTCTTCCTCCAGATCAACGCGCTGGGCATGGCGGTGCTGATGGCCACTCATGACCTGGAGCTGATCCAGAAGCACCCCGAGATCCGACTGCTGGAGCTGGATCAAGGAAGGCTCGTCTACGACTCGGGGAACGCCGATGCCGTACGCCCTGCGTGAGGCGCTGGCGGCCTTTCGCCGCGCTCCGCTCCTTACCGGCCTCTCGGCGGCCATGGTGGGGATGGCGCTCTTCGTGGTGGGGATCTTCTCCCTCGTGGCCTTCAACCTCCGGGAGGCGTTGGTCGGGCTCGAGGAGCGCGTCCAGATCGTCGCCTATCTCCGTGACGACGCCCGAGCGCTCGACGTGACCCTGAGCCAGGATCAACTCCGGCGGCGCCCCGAGGTGGACGAGGTGCGCCTGGTCACCAAGGACCAGGCCTTGGCCCGGGCCCGTGCGGATCTTCCCGAATTCGGTGACGCGTTCGTGGGGCTCGAGGAGAACCCCCTGCCCGCCTCTCTGGAGATCCGATTGAAGGAGGCGTTTCGGACCGAAGACGCCATCGAAGAGATCGCTCACGAGGCGGCGCTCTATCCTTTCGTCGAGGACGTGCAGTTCGGACAGGAATGGGTCGAGCGCTTGTTCCTGCTTCGACGGATCGCCGGGTTCACGACGCTCTTTCTAGGAGCAGCCTTCGCGTTGGTGGCAGCGTTGATCATCGGGACGGCCATCCGGATCGCCATCTTCGCGCGGCGCGACGAGATCTCCATCATGCGACTCGTGGGAGCCACCAACGGGTTCGTGGCCCGTCCGTTCCTGCTGGAGGGTGCGATTACCGGGCTGCTCGGCGGGGCGGTGGCGTTGATCCTCACGGTGGTCACGCACCGCTCCATCCAGGGCTTCCTGTTCGAGCTGGCCTTCATTCCCGGCTCCTGGATCGTGATCGGCCTGCTCGCCGGCACCTTCTTCGGGATGGCCTCCAGCGCTCTGGCGCTGCGCCGCTACTTGCGGGAGGTCTGAGTCATGCGCCTGCTCACGGTCGTCCTGCTGGTCACAGGTTTGGGCGTGGGTCAGACCACGGCGGCAGCCGGACAGCAGAGCCAGGAAGACGTCCGCCGCCAACTGGCCGAGAGCCAGAAGCGCCTGGAGGAGATCCGCGCCGAGCGGGCCCGTCTCAACGACGAGCTGAGTACCCTCCGCTCACAGGTGCGCAACGTGTCCGGTGAGTTGCAGAACATCGAGAGACAGCTGTCCACCTCCCGTTCCGCCGTGGCCGAGATCGACTTCCAGCTGGACGCGGTCTCCACCGAAGTGACTCGCATCTCCACGCAGCTCACGCGCACGCGCGAGGATCTCTCCCGTAAGAAGCACGTTCTCGGCACGCGCCTGCGCGAGGTCTTCAAGCGAGGGCCGCTCAGCACCGTGCGGGTGCTGCTGGGAGCCGAATCGTTCGCCGATCTGCTCAACCGCTACCGCTATCTGTACCTGCTCACATCCCTGGACCGCTCCCTGGTCGAGCGCGTCTCCACGCTGGAGCGCTCCCTCGTCAGCCAGAGTGCCGAGATGGAGGCGCAGGTGCAGGAGCTGGGGCGGCTGCGCGATGCCAAGCAGGATGAGGAGCAACAGCTGGTCCGGGTGCAGCAGTCCCGCCAGGCGACCTTGTCCTCCTTCCAGCAGACCGCCCAGGCCGCCGAGACCCGCCTGAACGAGCTGCAGGCACGAGACCAACGGATGACAGGTCTGGTGGCCGAGCTCGAGGAGCGCCGGCGGGGCGAGGAGCAACGCTCGCGCATGGCCGGTGGTCCGGCGCCCGCGGCATCGACGCTGACGTCAAACGACGTGGGTCGACTGGATTGGCCGGTCGAGGGAACGCTCGTCTATCCGTTCGGAGAGCAGCGGCGCCCGAACGGGACCACGCTGCGCTGGAACGGCATCGGCATCCATGCTCCGGTGGGCACGCCGGTCAAAGCCGTGCGGCCGGGCCTGGTCGTGCACGCCGGACCGTTGGAGGGCTACGGCCCCACCGTGATGGTCAGCCACGGCGAAGGCTTCTACACGCTCTACCTCTACCTGCAGGACATCGGCGTCACGGAAGGCCGCAACGTGGCGGAGGGCCAGGTGGTCGGTACGGTGGGCGGTGCCAACACGCCGGAGGGCCCGCACCTGGAGTTCCAGGTTCGTATGCGCATCGGCGGCAACTCACCCCAGGCGACCGACCCGCTCCAGTGGCTGAAGCCGCGCTGAGCAGCGTCCGCCCGAATCCCGGGAGCCCGGTCCCATGAGTCCGCTGCACCCGCTCCTGGGACATCGGGAAGCCCAGCGCGCCCTGGCGCGGGCGCACGCGTCCGGGATCCTACCCTCCGGCCTGCTCCTCCACGGCCCGGAGGGGGTCGGCAAGCAACGCCTCGGTCTGTGGATCGCCCAACTGCTCCTGTGCGAGAGCCCGCATGCGGAAGAGGGGCCCTGTGGCGTCTGCCGGACGTGCCGTCAGGTGCTCCGCCTCGAGCACCCCGACCTGCATTGGTACTTCCCTCTCCCGCGCCCCAAGGGAGCCAGCACGCCGGAGAAGCTCGAGGAGAAGCTGGAGGAGGCTCGCCACGAAGCACTGGCCGAACGCCGGGAGAGCCCGTTGCACCGGAGTCATCAGGAGGAGCTGGTGGGTCTGTATGTGGCCACCTCCCGCTCCATCCGCCGCCGTGCGTCGAAGCGCCCCTCGGCTGGAACGCGTCAGGTATTCCTCATCGGCGCCGCCGAAGCGCTGGTGCCTCAGGAATCGAGCCCCGAGGCCGCCAACGCCCTGCTCAAACTGCTGGAGGAGCCTCCGGCTTCGACCACCTTCATCCTCACTTCGGCGGAGCCGCACGCGCTTCTCCCCACCATCCGCTCGCGACTGCTGCACCTGCACCTGTCGCCCCTCCCGCTTGCGGAGGTCGAACACGCGCTCGTGGAGTGGGCCGGAGCGACTCCCCAGGCCGCTGGCCTGGCCGCCCGGCTCTCGCGCGGTTCTCTGGGGCGAGCCCTCGCCTTTTTGTCGGATGGAGACGGACCGGGACCTCTCGACCGGACACGCCTGGACGCCCTCGCGTTCCTGCGAAGCGCCCTCGGGCCCGCACCCGACCCGGCGTACGCCTACGCTCTCTCGGCCTCCGCAGCCGGCGGCCGGGGTTGGGCACCGCTTCTGGACGAGGTGGCCGAGTGGCTGCGCGATCTCGCGGCCGCCGCGGCCGGGTTGGACGAGCCCATCGTCAACGTCGACCAGCGCGAGCTCCTGACCCGGATGGTCCGCGCGATCGCGGCAGACCCGCACTGCTACGCACCTGCAGTGGATGCGGTATTCGAAGCGCGGGCGCTGGCCCTCGGCAACGCCAATCCCCAGCTTCTACTGTTCCAGCTCGCCCAGCGCTTGCGCGAGGTGCTCCTGCCCGCGCGCTGAAGCGGTGCGGTGCGCGGCGCCGTCCCGGCGGAATCTCACCGCCCTGCCAACGAGCCCAGGAGAATAGCCGTGCCGCACGAACCCGGACCCGGGCCGACGGAGCTGACCCACGTGACTGCCTCGGGTGAGGCACACATGGTCGACGTCACCGACAAGGCGCATACCCAGCGCAGCGCGGTCGCAGAAGGACATATCCGCATGTCTGCCGAGGCGCTGGAGCGCGTCATCCGAGGGGACGGCCGCAAAGGCGAAGTGCTGGGAGTGGCGCGCCTCGCCGGCATCATGGGGGGGAAACGGACCGCCGACCTGATCCCGCTCTGTCATGCGCTACCGGAGACCTCCTTCGAGGTGGAGGTCCACCCGGACACCACGCTCCCGGGCGTGCGTGTCCGCACCACCGCCCGCGTGGCGGGGCGCACCGGGGTGGAGATGGAAGCGCTGATGGCAACGGGAGTGGCGCTGCTGACCATTTATGACATGGTCAAGGCCGTCGATCGAGGGATGGAGATCGGCGGCGTGCGCTTGATCGAGAAGACCGGCGGACGCAGCGGTCACTGGACGGCGACCCAAGGCTGAGCGAGCGTCCTCTGCGAGCGCGGAGGGCCGCCACGTCGCGGGGACCGCCGGTCAGCGGCCTCCGACCGGGATCTTGACCTCGTCGCCGGGGCGAATGACCGAACGCAACGTCAGCCCATTCGCCTCGGCCAGCGCGCGTGCGCTCACCCCGTGACGCTGGGCGATGCCCGACAGCGTGTCACCCGACTGGACGCGGTAGACGACGACCTTGGCGCCCCGGACGCTCAGGCGCCGACCTGGATAGATCGTCTCTCCCTTGGACAGGGAGTTCCACGCCAAGAGCTCATCGACCGTCACGCCGTAGCGGCGCGAGATGGTCCAGGGGTTCTCCCCCGGCTGCACCACGTGGGTCACGTCGGCCCCACGGCCGCTGGTCACCGCGACCTCCGCCGTCTCGCCTCCCCCTTCGCTGGCCTCGGCTCGCCCCGTGCTGGCCGGAGCGGTGGGCGCTGCCGCAGCGATCCGCGCACGATCCACTCCGGCCGTGGGGATGATCAGGTTCTGGCCGATGCGCAGACGTCGGGGATTCACGCTGGGGTTGGCCGCCTGGAGCGTGGAGACACGGATCCCGTAACGGGCCGCGATGTGCGAAAGCGTCTCCCCTCGCGCCACCCGATGCTGCAGAAAGGTCACCCGCTGGCGCTGCGGCACATCCGCGAGGCGCGCCGCAAAGCCCTCGGTGCGCCCGGGCGGCACGCGCACGGTGAACGTGTGCCCCGGCGGCGTCACCCGCTGGCGCAGGTGCGGGTTCAACTCCTGGATCACCGCCTCCTCGACGCCGACCAGCTCGGCCACCACATCGAGGGAGACCGCATCGTCGACCTCGACCGTCTCGTACTCGAAGGGCTCGACGGCCTGTGGCACGCGGAAGCCGTAGCGCTCGGGATCCATGGCGATCTCGGTCGCAGCGAAGAGGCGTGGTACGAAGTGGCTGGTCTCGTTGGGCATCTTGTCGGACAACGCCCAGAACAGCGAGTCGGTGCGCGGAGCATCCGGTGCGTTCCGGCGGATGATGCCGCCGATGCGTCCGGGTCCGGAGTTGTAGGCCGCCAACGCCATGAACCACGACCCGAACTGCTCGCGCAGCTCGGCCAGATAGTCGAGCGCAACCGGCGTGGAGGCGACCGGATCCAGACGCTCGTCCACCAGCCCATCCACCTGCAGTCCCTTGAACCGCGCGGTGCCACTCATGAACTGCCAAAGCCCCACCGCGCTGACGCGACTGACCGCGCCCGGATTGTAGCCACTCTCCACGATGGGCAGGTAGCGCAGCGTGCGCGGCAAGCCGAGGCGGTCGATCTCCTCATCCACCAGCGGCTGGTAGCGCCCCATGCGCTCGAGGTAGCGCTGGAAGTGCTCCGAGCCCCGGGTGCTCCAGAAGTTCACCCAGAAGTCGATGCGCTCCCGGATCTCCGGTTGGTTGCGCAGCGGCGAAGAGAGAATCTCATCGAACTGCGGGTCGACGGCGTCCGCCTCCAACAGTTCGGAGGCAATGTCCACTGCGGCCGGCGCCTCGAAGGCGGTTGAGTCGGTTCGCAGCTCGGCGTCACTGGGCTCGGGGATCTCCATGGGCAGCAGCTCGTCCACCGACGGCTGCGGAACGGGCGTCGACGCGGGGCCCACCCCTCCACCCACGGGTGCACACCCGACGACCGCGGCGGCCAGGAGCAGCGCCACGCGTCTCATGCGAGGGCACCCACGCCAAGCAACTGATCGACCGCCGTCAACAGGCGCTCGACGACCTCGGGTCGCGCACCCTCTCCCATCAGGCCGACCCTCCAGATCTTCCCCTTGGCGGGGCCGAGGCCGCCCCCCACCTCGATGTCGAACCGATCGAGGAGCTCCTTGCGCAGCGGCGCTTCGGGCCGCCCCTCCGGCAGACGGGCAGAGGTGAGCTGAGGCAAGCGGTAGCCTTCCTGCGCGAAGAGCTCGAATCCGCGCTCCAGGAGGGCGGACTGCAGTGCCTCACCGGCGGCCCGATGCCGAGCGAAGCGCGCCTCCAGTCCCTCCTCCTCGACCAGGGCCAGACCCTCGCGCAGCGCGTACAGCATGTTGATGGGCGCGGTGTGGTGGTAGCGGCGTTCGTCGCCCAGGTATCCCGCGATGAGCTTCACGTCCAGATACCAGCTCTGGCAGGGGAGCGAGCGACCCTCGATGCGCGCCATGGCCTTGGGGGAAAACGTGATCGGGGCCAGGCCCGGCGGCACGCCCAGGCACTTCTGCGTGCCTGAATAGCACACGTCGATGCCCACCCGGTCCACGTCCACGGGCACGCCGCCCAGGGAGGTCACCGCGTCGACGAGGAACAGCGTCTCCCGCTCGGCCAGAGCCTCTCCGACCGCTTCCAGGGGCTGATGGACCCCCGTGGAGGTCTCGGCATGCACCAGGGCGGCCACGCGGGCCTGCGGATGCCGGGAGAGGACCTCCAGGAATCGGTCCTCCGACACGGGCTCTCCCCAGGGGGCCTCGACCTCGACCACCTGAGCGCCCATGCGACGGGCCATCTCGGCCAGCCGTCCTCCGAACACGCCGTTGATGCCGATGACCGCGGTATCCCCCGGCTCCAGCACGTTGGCCAGTGCCGCCTCCATCCCCGCGGACCCGGTGGCCGACAGCGCGAACGTCATGGGATTCTCGGTCCCGAAGACGACCTTCAGCCCTTCCTGGACCTCATCCATCAGGGCGAGCAGCTGCGGGTCCAAATGACCGACGGTGGGGCGCGCCATCGCCTCAAGGATGCGACCGGCCACGGGGGACGGCCCGGGGCCCAGCAACAGGCGGGGACGGATCTCGTGGGGTCGCATGGGGCGGCTCGTCGTCAGAGGTGGTAGTTGGGGGCTTCGCGGGTGATGGTCACGTCGTGCGGATGCGATTCGCGCAGGCCCCCGCTGGTGATGCGCAGGAACCGGGCCCGCTCGCGAAGCTCCTCCAGGGAACCCGCTCCCACGTACCCCATCCCGCTCCGAAGGCCCCCGACCAGTTGGAAGACCGTATCCCCGACCGGCCCCTTGTAGGGGACCCGGGCCTCGATTCCCTCGGGAACCAGCTTCTTGGCGTTCTGTTCCCCCTCCTGGAAGTACCGATCCGCCGACCCCTGCTCCATGGCGGACAGCGATCCCATCCCCCGGACGATCTTGAAGCGTCGACCTTCCAGGAGGAAGCTCTCGCCCGGGGATTCCTCGGTGCCCGCAAACATCGAGCCCATCATCACGGACGAGGCTCCCGCCGCCAGGGCTTTGACGATGTCACCCGAGTAGCGAATGCCACCGTCGGCGATGATGGGGACCCGGCCGTCGACCCCGTCCACGGCATCCATGATGGCGGTGAGCTGTGGCAGGCCCACCCCGGTGACCACGCGGGTGGTGCAGATCGATCCAGGTCCGACCCCCACCTTCACCGCATCCGCACCCCGTTCCGCCAGCGCCCGGGCCCCATCCGCGGTCCCCACGTTCCCGGCCACGATCTGCACGTCCGGCAGAGCCTGGCGTGTGCGCTCCAGGGCCTGCAGCACCCCCTCGGAATGGCCGTGAGCCGTATCGATCACCAGTACGTCAGCGCCCGCGGCGACCAGGGCCCGGGCCCGGTCGAGATCGCGGGTGCCGGCGCCGATGGCGCCCCCAACGCGAAGGCGGCCATGGTCGTCCTTGCAGGCGTGGGGGAAGTCCCTCCGTTTGTAGATGTCCTTCACGGTGATGAGGCCACGCAGGATGCCCTGCTCATCCACAACGGGCAGCTTCTCGATGCGGTGCCGATGCAGGATCCGTTCGGCATCGTCCAGGGTGGTCCCGACGGGTGCCGTGACCAGGCGCTCGGAGGTCATCACCGCCTGGATGGACTGGGAGAGGTCGGTCTCGAACTGCAGATCGCGGTTGGTGATGATCCCGACCAGCCGTCCGTCCGGCTCGACGATGGGCACTCCACTGATGGAGAAGCGCGCCATCAGATCCTGCGCGTCCCGCAAGGTCCGCTCGGGCCCCAGCGTGATCGGCTTGAGGATCATCCCGCTCTCCGATCGCTTGACGCGGTCGATCTCCTCGGCGTGGCGCTCGATGGGCATGTTCTTGTGGATGATCCCGATGCCGCCTTCCCGCGCGATGGCGATGGCCATCCGGGCCTCGGTGACCGTGTCCATCGCCGCCGACAGGAGAGGGATCTTCAGCGAGATCCCTTGCGTGAGAACCGACGTCAGATCGGTGTCCTTGGGATGCACGGTCGAATGCCCGGGGACCAGCAGGACATCGTCGAAGGTCAGCCCCTCGCCCACGATATGGGACGCGCGTGAACGCTTCGTGGGCATGCGGATGACGTCGGCAGCGCGGGTCGAACGCAGATTCATGGATGGGGGGCCGATGCTTCGTGGGTGAATCGGTCAGGAGTCAATGAAAAGCGCCCGCCGAGCGTCCGTGCCACGGGCACGACGGTCGGCGGGCGAAAGCCGCTGGGAAACACTTGCCTTCCCATGGGCCATCCTACCGGCGGGCCGGTTGGAGTGTCAAGGCGACCCGGCCCCCCCCCGCTCCGCGTCCGGGCCCTCCCCGCGATCGCCCGGACGGGGGCGTCCGTCGGAGGGCCGAAGTGCCCCCGCACTCTCGCCGCCCCGCTCGTCTTCGGTCGCTCCGAGCTCGTTCAGGAGCTTCTTGCCCGCATTGGAGACGCCCGACAGCACCCGGTCCGCCGCCGAGATGAGTTGGAAGGCCTCTCGCAGCGTGCTGGGGCTCAGCGCCTTCTTGCGAAGCTTGTCCTCGAGATTCTCCGCGAAGCGCTGCAGCCCGGAGCTCTCACCCGCTCCAGAGGGCGCGTACTTGGACTGCAGGAACTCGATGTAGTCGAGAACCTGGTAGACCTGGTCTTCCGGGAGACTCTCGATGGTCCTCAGGAGACGTGTCCGCAGGACGTCATGCATGGTGGCTCCTCAGGAGGTGCCTCCCCTTCATCCGAGGCGGGTGACGTTCTGCGCCGCCGGACCCTTCTGTCCGTCGACCACGTCGAACTCGACGGCTTCGCCTTCCTTCAGCGTACGAAACCCGTCCGTCTTGATGGCCGAGTGATGCACGAAGCAGTCCTGGCCGTTGTCTCCCCGCGTGATGAAACCGAAGCCCTTGGCGTCGTTGAACCACTTCACTGTGCCCTGCACGCGCATGTTCAAGCTCCCTTCCCACTGGGTGTTCCGGGGCAGATTTCGTCCCGCCCCGTCCTCGCGGAGAACCCATCACGCCTTCCGTGGATTCGTCCGGAGACACGAACGCTCGGACCAAGGCCCAGCCGGGTCAAGTCGCCAGCCTGAGCCCTGAGGGGCCGCGACCCCGCCTCCCCCCTTGGACACCCAGCGCACACGGCGTAGTGTAGACCGAGCCATCCTCCACCCCGACGGACAGACCATGAGAAACCTACCCCTCAGGGCCGTTCCTGTGGATCCGGACGCCCGCGCGGAGTACGCGCGCTGGCTGGATGGCCTCGACGCGCGCCTCCGCGACCCGGCCTGTGACCGCTACGCCCTTTGCCGCGAGGTCCTGGAGGACCTCTACGCACCCTGGTTGATGGGCCCCTCGGCAGACAGCGCCGGCGGACGCCTGACCCGCCTCCACCTCGACGCGCGCAACGTCACCCTGGAGCCCGAGTACTACGACGAGACGGATCTCGAGCGCTACGACCGCGTCAAGCCCCTCATCTGGATGTGGGAGATGTTCGACCGGAGTCCGCTCGGAGAGAACGTCGAGCTCGGCGTGAAGTTCCGACGTCTCCTGGCGCGGCGGATCTTCAAGCGCTGTGGAGCCAACTTCAAGGCATTCCATCAGGTCAAGCTCAGCTTCGGGTACAACCTCGAAGTCGGGGACGGCGTGGTGGTGCACCGCCAGGTCCTGTTGGACGACCGGGGAGGCATCGTCCTCGGCGACAAGGTCTCCATCTCGGACTTCGTCAACATCTACAGCCACTCCCACGCGCTCGACGACCCCCGAGACGTGAACCTTGCAACCACCGTGATCGAGCGCGGGGTGCGCGTCGCCTACCATGCCACGGTGCTGGCAGGCATCCGCATGCATGAGTACTCGATGGCGGGGGCGGGAGCCCTGGTCACCAAAGACGTCCCCGCCGACACGTTGGTGGTGGGCGTCCCGGCCAAGCCCCTGCGAGACAAAGGTGGGCGTCCGCGGCCTGGCGGCCGCAGCGACCCTCTCGCCACCGAGTAGTCCACCGGCCCGGCGGGGCCGCCGCCGTTCCTCGGTGAGCCTACCCGCCCGCCAGGCGGCGGATCAACCGGATCTGCCCGGCGTGGTACACGTCGTGGAAGGCCGCACCCAGGATCTGGTCCCGTCGCGAGCGGCGGGGTGCCGCGTCGCCCAGTGACGAAGGGTCCAGGCTTCGCAGTGCCTCCAGGAGCGCCGCGTGCGTGGCGTCCAGAAGCGCCAGATCCTCCCGCCACGCTCTTTCGGAGCGATCGTCGGGGATCGCCGGGAAGTTCGACGGACCACGCGCGAAGCGCGACTCCTCGCCCGTCACCCGACAGCGGACGCGATGCTTCCAGTAGGCGCAGTGCAACGCCAGCGCCCAGATCGAATGTCGGCCGACGTCCGGCTCCCACGCCGCCTCGGCAGCGCGCACGCGACGAAGGCTGCCCCGCAGCGTCGGGCCGTGCCAAGCATCCGCGTCGTACCCCTCGTGCAGCGCACGCTCCAGGAACGCGAGTTCCGACCGATCCGCGGCGCTTTTCCCCTTCGCCATCACTCCACCTCACTGAACAGGTCTCGACGACCCTCCACCCGCAGGAGGCGCCGCTTGTACTCCACTCCCCCAGTGTAGCCACCCAGCGTTCCATCGCTGGCAACGATGCGATGACAGGGCACCACGATGGCCACCGGGTTGGCGCCCAGCGCGTTCCCCACTGCTCGCGCAGCCCGCGGCCGCGCGATGCGCCTCGCCAACTCGGCGTAGGGGATCACGGCGCCGAACGGGATGCGCTCGGCCTCCTCCAGCACGTCCTTCTGGAACGGCCGCAGATCTGAGAGATCGACGGCCACGGAGAAGCGCTCCAGATCCCCGTCGAAGTAACGCTCGATCTCTTCCTGAACGGGCTCCAGTGCGTCGGCATCCCGAACCAGGGGCAGCGCCGGATACCTCCGGGACAAGTAGTCCTCGAACGCCCCCACCCCCGGCTGCTGCCAGGAGATGCGCGACAATCCTCGCGCGGTCCGCGCCGCGTACATGGTGCCGAACGGACTCTTGAACCGATGCCAACGGACCACGTCCTCGGCATCCAGTCCCCGTAGGACCGCTTCCGCCGCCCGCTCTGCGGCAGCGCGCTGGCGGCAGCGTGGACAGTCCGCGATGTGGTGGGCCATGCTCAGCGCTGCGGCATCGTCCATGGCGCCATCCAGGAAGTCGGAGAGCGTAGTGTCGTCGACGCGGCAACGCAGCTCGGGATCCGGGGTCATGTCACTCCTCCTCTGCCAGATCCGCCAGCGTACGGCGGAGGCGTTTCAAACCGTGATGGACGTTGGCCCGAGCGCTTTCAGGGCTGCACTCCAGCTTGTGCGCCACCTGCGTGTATTCGAGTCCCTCCACCCAACGAAACCACACCGCCTCACGCTGCTTCCGAGGAAGTCGGCGCAGTGCCTCCCTGACCTGGCCCTGGGTCCGCCGCGAGAGCGGCGCCCGTGGGGGATCCAAGGCGGCGGCGAGTGGATCGGCCGCCAGAGCCGCGAGTCGGGTACGCCAGCGCTTCTTGTGGGCCAGCCGGTCGAGGGCCGCGTTCGTGGCCACCCGAAAGAGCCAGGCCCGCACGTTCAGCCCAGTGTCCTCGACCGGCAGCCTTGACCAGGCCCTCATCCACACATGCTGCAGCAGATCGGACACGTCGTCCGGGTCACCGACCATGCGCAGGAGGTGGCGTTCCAGCTCCGGCCCGTGCGCGTCCATCCAGCGAGGGGTGGACTCCCTCATGTCGCCGGGCCACGGTGGACGACATGCAACGCCACCTGGAGGATCCAGTCCGGCAACGCGCCGGCCAGGGTGACGAGCACCGTACCACGAGTCCAGCGGATCCAGGCGGTGATGCGGGTGGAGCGGGTCATGGACGATCTCCGAGCAGGATGTTCTCGTCCATGGAACGGACGGGGCGCCGCGGCGTGAAAAATCCGCGGACGGGTACGCCCTCGTACGCGGCCCCCTAGGCCACGAGGGTGCGGATCCGTTCCACCTGGCGGCGGTGCAGGAGATCGTGTCCGGCGTAGAGCGCGATCAGATGCGCCACAGACTCCTCCCCGCGCTCCTCATGCACACCGACGCGGGCCAGGTCGTCGGGAGTCGCCGACCGCAGCAGCCTCAGGTTCGCCGCCCGCAGCGCTCCGAAGACGCCCAGCGCCTCAGGGAGCGACACATCGTCGTAGCCGAGTCGCCGCGCCCAGGCGTCCTGATCGTATCCCTGGAGGAGTGGACGTTCCTCCGCGAGGATACGGCGCACCCGGTAGCTCCACACGATCTCGGAGTCGGCCAGGTGTTGGATCACCTGACCGATCGACCACTTCCCCGCCGCCTCCGGCTGCTGGAGCTGGGCCGAGCTCAGCCCCTGCAGCGATTCGAGGAACCAAGCGGGAGAGGTTCGCAGGATCTCCAGAGGATCCGAGTCGACCACCAATTCGAGGACCGCCTTCACGTAGGCACGTGTGTCCTCGGGCCCTCCGGAAGCGGGGTTCGTGAAGACCGACATGGGAGCGGCTCAGGCGTCTGCGCCTTCCTCCTCGTACTTGGTCTTGAGCGAGAGAATGACTTCGGGGTCCGCCAGCGTGGTCGTATCACCGACGGCCCGGCCCTCTGCGATATCGCGGAGGAGTCGCCGCATGATCTTGCCTGAGCGAGTCTTGGGCAGTGCTGCCGTGAAGATGATGGTCTCGGGCCGCGCGATGGCGCCGATCTTGTCCGCGACGTGCTTCTTCAGCTCGTCCACCATCGCGTGGGTCCCGTCGACGCCCTCCTTGAGCGTCACGAAGGCCGCCACAGCCTGTCCCTTGATCTCGTGCGCCTTGCCCACCACCGCCGATTCGGCGACGGCGTGATGATCGACCAACGCACTCTCTACTTCCATGGTGCCGATGCGGTGCCCAGCGACGTTGAGCACATCGTCCACGCGCCCCAGCACCCAGAGGTAGCCATCGTCGTCCCGCTTGGCGCCGTCACCGGGGAAGTAGATCCCATCCCATTTGGACCAGTATTGCTCCCGGAAACGCTGGTCGTCGCCCCAGACGCCACGGATCATGGAAGGCCAGGGACGCGTGATGGCGAGGTAGCCCGCATGGGCCTCCTTCCCTTCCTCGTTCAGGATCGTAGCGCTGATGCCGGGGAACGGCTGCGTGGCGCTTCCTGGACGCGTCTCCGTGACCCCGGGCAACGGCGTGATCATGATGGCGCCCGTCTCCGTCTGCCACCACGTGTCTACGATCGGACAGCGCTCGCCCCCGATCACCCTGTGGTACCACATCCAGGCCTCAGGGTTGATGGGCTCGCCGACGGAACCGAGCAGGCGGAGCTGCGAGAGGTCGTATCTGCCCGGCCAGTCCTCTCCCCAACGCATGAACGCGCGAATCGCCGTGGGCGCTGTGTAGAAGACACTCACGCCATACTTCTCGCAGAGCTCCCAGAAGCGCCCGCGATGGGGCCAATCCGGGGCACCCTCGTACATCAGCACCGTGGCACCGCAAGCGAGCGGCCCATAGACGATGTAGCTGTGCCCGGTCACCCAGCCGACGTCCGCCGTGCACCAGTAGACGTCGTCGTCCTTGAGGTCGAAGACCGCGCGCGTCGTGGCGTAGACCTGCGTCAGATACCCGCCGGTGTGGTGCACGACTCCCTTGGGCTTCCCCGTGGTCCCCGACGTGTACAGGATGTAGAGGATGTCTTCGGAGTCCATCGGCTCGGCCGGACACTCCATGGAGGCGGTGTCCATGAGCTCGTGATACCAGTAGTCCCGGCCCTTGGTCATGTGCACGCCCGACACCCGCGAGAGCCCGAAGCCCCGGCCCACGACCACGCAGGACTCGATGGTCGGGCAGTGCTCGAGCGCGCGATCGACGGCGGCCTTGAGCGGCATCACCTGCCCTCGGCGGTAGCCACCGTCGGCCGTGATCAGGACCTTGGCCTCGGCGTCGTTGATGCGATCCGCCAGGGAGTCGGGGCTGAAGCCACCGAACACGACCGAGTGAGGCGCACCGAGGCGGGCGCACGCCAGCATCGCGATCGCCGCTTCCGGAATCATGGGCAGGTAGATCGCCACGCGATCGCCCTTCTTCACGCCCAGACCCTTCAAGACGTTGGCGAACTGGCACACCTCCCGATACAGGTCCCAGTAGGTATAGGTGCGTCGCTCGTCCTGCGGCTCGCCCTCCCAGATCAACGCGGCCTGGTTCCGCTTGGGCCCCCGCACGTGCCGGTCCAAGCAGTTGTGAGCCACGTTGAGAGTTCCGCCCAGGAACCACGACGCGTAGGGCGGCGCCCACTTGAGGACCGTGGTCCAGGGCGTGAACCACTCGAGTTGCTCCGCCCAGGACGCCCAGTAGGCCTCCGGGTCGGCCGCGGCCTCCGCATAGACGCCGGGATCGGCGAGGTGAGCCTGGGCGCGAAACGCCGGGGACGGGGGGAATCGGCGGGTCTCGTTCAGCAGGACGTCGAGCGCGTCGCCTTCACGGCTCATTCGGGTCGCTCCTCGAAAGCACGGATCACGGGGCGGGTGCCAGCGGGCACAACGGATATCCTGGGACAACGGTACCCGGGACGTTCCGGCAGGGGCAAGCCGGACGGGCAGGGTACCGGGACCCCTTCCCCCTCCCGCAGCCCAGAGCCTTATCAAGAATGGTTGTTGACATGGTGCCGCTCCGAAGCCGAGGTTTGGGGATGGAGTCCAAGGTGCCCCGGATGCTGGAAGAACGGCTGCGCCAGGCCTTGAGCGAACGCGGTCAGCGCTTTACGGCCCAGCGCGCGGCGGTCTATCGGTGCTTGGTGTCCACCTCGACCCACCCCACCGCCGAGGACGTCTTCCTCGAAGTCCGCGGGGAGATCAGCGGCATCTCCCTGGCGACCGTCTACAAGAGCCTGGAAGCGCTCGTGAGCTGTGGTCTCGCCCGCAAGCTGGCTCCGATCGACGGCTCCGCGCGCTACGACGGCGATCCCTCTCCCCACCATCATGCCCGCTGCCTCTCCTGCGGCCGCATCGTGGACGTGGCCGATCGCTCTGCAGAAGCCGCGGCCCGCGCGGCGATCGAGGCACCCGAGGGCTTCCGGGTCGTGGAGGCCCGCATCGAGCTGAGCGGTTACTGCGGTGCCTGCGGCGGGCTGCATGCCCCACACGCCCACGCCTGAGCTCCGTCCCCCGCAGCACTACCGCGGGTCGTTCGGGAGCGATTCCCAGCTCCGTTCGTCGCACGGGTCGGCTCGCGGACCTTTCCGGATCCTACCACGCGCCGTGGCCCGGCCCGTCGACCGATCCGATGTCGCGACCTTGCTGACCTGGTGCAACCAGGAGCACGTGGCCCTCGTCCCGCGCGCTGCCGCAACGGGGATGCCCGGGGGCAACGTCGGACCCGGTGTGGTGCTGGATCTCATGGGACTCGACCACATCGAGGCTCCCGACGCGGAAACCCGCACGATCCGGGTGGGCGCCGGAGCCGTCATCGGACGGGTGGAGGGGATGGCGCGGGCCTGCGGGCTGCGCCTCCCCCCGCTGCCCTCCAGCGCGCCCTGGTGCACGGTGGGGGGTCTCCTGGCCAACAACGGAGCGGGCGCTCACACGTTCTCCTCGGGCGCGATGCGCGCCTGGGTCGAGTCCGCGGAGCTGGTACTGGTGGATGGACGCATCGAGCATTGGTCCACCCAGGGGTTGCCGGAGGGCCTGCCGGGAGCATCTCCCGACGACCTCCGTCCCGGTGACCGCTGGCCAGCGGTGCGAAAGAACTCGAGCGGGTATGCCCTCGACGCGTACGCCCGCAGCGGGCGGGCGCTCGACCTCGTCGTTGGGTCGGAAGGAACCCTGGCCGTCATCACGGGCGCCACGCTGCGCCTCGACCCCGTTCCAGAGCAGCGGGCTCTGGTGGCTGTCGCATGCCCCGATGCCGAGGCCCTGCTCGGCTGGTGCGCGTGGGCACGGGAGGCGGGCAGCGCCACCTGCGAAATGCTGGGCCGGCGTCTACTGGGCATGATCCGCCTGGACGACGACCCGGAGCTCTCGACGTTGGGGCGCGATCTGGAGGCCGTGCTGCTTCTGGAGATCGAAGGGAGTGCCGCCCGAGTCGACGCCGACCTGGGTCGCCTACTAACGGAATCACGCGCCCGGGGCACGCGGATCCTCGTCGCACGCGAGGAGGGGATGATCCAGGCGCTCTGGGAGCTTCGCCACCGGGCCAGCCCGACGATCGCTGCGGCGGCGGAGCGCGGCCTGCGCTCACTGCAGTTCATCGAGGACTCGGTGGTCCCGCCGGTCGCCCTCGCCCGCTATATCGACGGCGTGTCCTCCCTTCTGCGCGAGGAAACCACCGACGCGGTGCTCTTCGGCCACGCGGGCGACGCGCACCTGCACGTGAACCCGCTCGTCGACGTCCGCCGACCCGACTGGAAGGAGCGCGTCCGACGCCTGCTCGAGGGGACCGCGGCGCTCGTGGCGGAGCTGGGCGGCACTCTGGCGGGAGAGCACGGAGACGGTCGGGTACGCGCACCCTTCCTGGAGCGCATCTGGGGGGTCGAGCGCGTACAGCGCTTCCAGGCGCTCAAGCGCGCCTTCGACCCGAACGGGATCCTCAACCCCGGAGTGCTGCTGCCCGCTCCGGGACAGGATCCACTGGAAGGCCTCTCGCTCTGAGGCGTCCGGCCGGACCCCGGCGTTACGCCTCCGTGTAGAGAGCCCTCGTGGAAACCCGCATGCGAATCCGAACCAAGGCAAGCGCTCGACGCGTGGCCCGGCTCGCGCTCGGCCTATGCCTGACCGGCGCCACGGCGGCCGCGCTGCGCCTACCTGGTGGGGCGGCCGATCCGGCGTTGCAGGAGGAGCTGACCTCCGTGTTGGAGCGCACGGGCTGGCGCGGCGCCACCTGGGGAATCCTGGCCGTGTCCCTGGAGTGGGGAGACACGTTGTTCGCGCTCAACGCGGACCTGCCGCTGATCCCTGCCTCCAACATGAAGCTGCTCACGGCGGCGGCAGCGTTGCACTACCTCGGCCCCGAGTATCGCTACCGCACCTTCGTTCTGGCGGACGGCACGGTAACCGATGGCGTTCTCGACGGAGATCTCGTCCTCTTCGGTACGGGAGACCCGGCGCTGTCCTGGCGCTTCGCCGAATCGAGGACGGCGATCCTGGAGTCGCTCGCGGACTCCGTCATCGGCACTCTGGGGCTGAAGGCGATTCGAGGGCGCGTGCTGGGAGACGGAACCTTCTTCGCTGGACCGGGAACCCATCCCGCTTGGGAGACGGCGGACCTCGACGATTGGTTCGCGGCACCGGCCACGGCGCTCTCCTTCAACGAGAACGTCGTCACCTTGCGCGTGGTCGGCGGCGCGGAGGCATCGGCCCGCCCCCGCGTCGAGACGATCCCCGGCGACGCCCAGGTGGACATCGTCAACCGAGCCATCACCGTCGAGGGTCGCTCGGGGGCCATGCACGCGGGCCGCGAACGCGGGCAGGGCCCCATCCTGGTCAGCGGAGAGATCGGCAACCGTGGACCCGACCGGTGGCGACTGGTGACCGTCTCCGACCCTGCCACGTTCGCCGCCGGGGCGCTACGGAACGCGCTGGAAACCCGTGGGATCCGGGTCGAGGGCGGGAGTGCCGCTGTAGAGTCCCCGGCTGCATCACCCGTGAACCGTCGGCAGATCTGGTCTCCCCTCGCGGACGACGACGCCGCGCCGAGCATTGTGGCGGAGCACTGGTCACCAGCGCTGTGGGAATTGATCCAGGTGATGAACAAGACCAGCCACAACCTCTACGCCGAGCTCATTCTCAAGACCATGGGACGGGTGGTGGAGGGCGAAGGTTCGTTCACTGCCGGCGCGCGCGTGGTCGAGCGCTTCCTCGTCGAAACGGTGGGCGCCGACCCATCTGAGGTCCGCGTGGTCGACGGATCGGGACTGTCCCGTGAGAACCATGTGAGCGCAGACGCGTTCGTACGCACGCTCGCCTACATGCGCAGTGGACCCTACGGCCCTACGCTGTTGAACTCGCTGCCGCGCTCAGGTGAAGAAGAGCTGGGTCGCATGACCCGGGGCGCCGCCGCGGAGAACCTGCGCGCCAAGACGGGCACGCTCACCGGTGTCTCGGCGCTGTCCGGAGAGCTGCGCACGCTCGAAGGTGAGACGGTACTGTTCAGCATCCTGCAGAACGACGTGCCGTCGCGCCGCGCCGCCAAGCGCGTCGAAGACGCCTTGAGCGAGCGCATCGCCAGCCTCCGGCGCGCTCACCAGGGGGGATCGATCGAATTGCGTCCCCGCGACCGCCCCGCCAACGGCGCCCCTCAGGGCAACGACTGAGCGCCCGCCCTTCCGAGCGCTACGTGGAGCTTCCGTTTGAGCTCCACCAAGGACATGGTCTCGAGGGTCCGTTCCGCAGTGCGCGGCGAGTTCCAGCGGACGTCCTCCACCTCCACCTCGGGCTCCGAGCCGGCCCGGGGACGAAGCACGAGGAAATAGCGTCCTTTGTAGTTCTCACCCGGACGTTCTCCGATCGTTGCGACCCAGGTGCGGCCCTCGTCGTCCTGAAACTCCCTCATGCGCTCCCCACTCGAGAAAAGGCACGTCCACGCTGATCCGCCGATCCGGGGCCCCTCTGCCTGGACGGCGCGTGAGGAAAGGATAGTATCGGGGGCTCGGGCAGCGCGAGGCTGTCCGCCCCACTCCTGAGACGAGCGATCGTTGACGACGCCAGCACCGGCTGCAGCCGCTCCCCCCACGACAGCGAC
This sequence comes from Gemmatimonadota bacterium, assembly GCA_041390105.1. Classification (NCBI taxonomy): domain Bacteria; kingdom Pseudomonadati; phylum Gemmatimonadota; species Gemmatimonadota bacterium. The sequence goes on along the minus strand of JAWKQO010000005.1, from coordinate 37,104 downwards.
TGGACACGCCGACGGCGTGCTGGGGCCACTCCTGGCTCTGGTGCTCATCTGGGGACTCAACTTCTCGGTCATCAAATCCGCCTTCGACTACATCGGGCCGCTCGGATTCAACGCGTTGCGGTTCCCCGTGGCCTGCTTGACGCTCCTGGTGGCACTACGGAGCCAGAGGCGGAGCATCCACTTGCCTCGGGCGGCACTGGCCAGGATCGCCGCCCTTGGGATCATCGGTCACCTGGGGTACCAGGTCCTGTTCATCTATGGGCTCAGCGTGACCCTGGCCGGCACCGCCAGCGTGCTGCTTGCCACCACGCCGATCTGGACGTCGCTCCTCTCGGCGTGGGCGGGGCACGAGTCGGTGGGCGCACGGCTCTGGCTCGCCGCGGGCGGCACCGTGGTGGGCATCGGCCTGGTGGCGGGCGGCGGGAGCGGCATCCCGGAAGGGCTGGGGAGCAGCCTCACGGGCGATCTGGCGCTGGTTCTGGCGTCGGTCGTCTGGTCGATCTACACGGTCGGCGGACGACGACTGGTCGAGGTGCACGGTGCGTTGCGCGTGACCGCCTGGGCATTGTGGTTCGGAACCCTGCCCGTCCTGCTGGTGGGAGCGCATCAGGTCGGGCAGGTGCGGCTCGCAGACCTTCCGCCGGCGTTCTGGCTTCGGGTCCTCTACGCCGGAGCCCTCGGTATCGGGGTGGCCTACCTGATCTGGTACCACGCGGTGCGCGCTATCGGAAGCGCACGCACCGCGATCTTTTCGAACGCGGTGCCGGTGGTGGCCATGGGTGTCGCGTGGATCTGGCTGGATGAACGACCCTCGGTCGTGCAGCTGGCGGGTGCGCTGCTCATCCTGGCCGCGCTACAACTGGCACGGCCAGCGCGCGCCACCCGTCCAGCGTAGACAGCGACGTACGCCCGCCTCCGCGCCGGTCAGGCGGTGCCCTTGGGTGCCGGCTCGGGCGAAGAAGGCAAGCGAGGACGGGGCTCCGGCCCAGCCCCCACGCGATACTTGAGTTCAGGGAACTCGTAGAGAATCAAGCCGCTGTCCGTCACGTCGGAGCGCACCCGGAACCCATCATCCATCTCCGTGAGGACCTTCTCGGCCGCTTGCAACGATAGGTCCAGCTCAGCCGCGACCTCGGACACCGTCAGCTGGCCGCCCTTCTCCTGGGCCAGCAACAGCACTCTCCGCTCCATGCTCTTCAGGATGGCTTTCCTGCGATTCTGCAGCGCCGAGTATCCCCACAGGAAGGACAGCGAGCCTCCTGCACCCATCACACCCCCCACCGCGATGGCGGCCGCCTCGAATTCGATGATCCCCATCACGATCATGAGGGCCGAGACGAGGAGTGCGAGCACCCCCATCACGCGGCGACCGATGCCACTGCCGGGAAGCGCCTGGGGCGGCAGGGGCTCGATCGGGCGGGACACCGCTCCGTTGCTGGGAGGATTGAGCAACCGCGTCGACGACTCCCAACCGAGGCCGCAGCTGGGGCAGATGCGACGCTTGCGACAGACCAACCAGTAGGTGAGTCCGCCAATCCCATAGGTGAACAACGAGAGACCGGCGAGCACCGCGATGTGGCCGGGGCGGCTGAAGTACGATACGCCCTGCCCCCAATACCCACAGCGCGGACAGCGGCGGACGTTGGTGGCTCGCCCGAGCAGCCGAGGCGTCGGGGCACCGCACGTGGGGCAATGGGTGACGCCCGCCTCAAGTTGCTCGCCGCAGGTATTACAACGCATGGCCTTCGTCGTTCGAGGTGGAGGCCCACCCGAGCCCCTGTGAGAGGACAATACGCCAGCAGCGCCCTGAAGATTCAAGGCACGCCGGGAGGCTGGGGTCAGCGCAGCCGCACCAGGCGGAGCTCGATCTCGCCGGACGCCGGGGGAGCACCGTCGACGCCCCCGGCCAGGGTCAACGCCGCTTCCCCGACCAGATCACCCGATAGCACGACATGGGCCAGCGAGGAGGCCCTGAGCGCCAGGGGCGCCCGTGGGCGCGTGCCCTGCAGAACGACCGGAGCGTTCGCCGGTCGCCCTACCTCACCCTCCAGATCGAACCCCGGGTACTGGAACCGCAGGGGGATTCCAGGCAGGTCGTCGCCCTGGAGAGCCACCCCCCAGTCGCCCAGCCGCCCGGCCCACGATCCACCGGTGACCGCCTCGACATTCTCGACCCCTTGCAACGTGGTCCGGGTGAGATCGCCCAGCACCGACGTCCCGAAGCGCTCCGACAGATAGCGCAGCAGAAGCCAGGCTCCGCCTCGTTCCTGGACGGTCCCGGCGCCCTGGGTGATGATCAGACTCACGTCGTGGGGAGCCGCCAGGTAGTCACGCGCCCGCACCAGATTGCCACGCATGAAGCGCTCGCTTCCTGCCGCGTCGCCGTTCGCCGCCAAACGGTCGGCGACCCGGTCCTCGGCCATCACGGCGAGTCCCTCCGAGAGCCAGGTGGATTCCGTGCGACTGGCTCGTCGCTCCAACATGCGCTCGTTGAAGTGGATCAGGTGCTGGAGCTCGTGCGCCAGCACCGCGGGCAACCCTTCGAGGATCTCGGCCCCGGTGATGGGAGGTCCGAAGGCCCCGAGCGAGTCGGGGCGGATGAGATAGAGCACCTCGCCGGCGTTCGACCCCGAGCGACCTGGCAGCAGGTCCGCCCCGAAGAAGAAGCCCCCCACCCGGCCCGACCCTCCCGGCGAGGCGAAGGTATTCACCACCGAGGTCACGAGCAGCGCGACGCGACCGCTGGCATCGAGATCCGGCACCCGACCGTAGAAGGTGCTGTCCACGTCCCAGATCACCCCGTCGAACCACCCGGCCAACTCCCCCCAGGCCGGGTCGGCAGCCGGCAGATCGGCCGCGCCCACCTCCGCGTAGAAGGCTGCGTGCTCACCCACGTAGCGCACCTCCGCCTCCACGGTGGCGAAGTCGCCCGTGGGCCGGAGCACCTGGAAGAGGCGCGTCTGGCCCAGGCTCGGAACCGCGAAGCTGGGAGTCACCGAGGCGGCCGCGCGGGTGCCCAGTGCAGCGCTCTCGAGACCCGAAAGCCAGGCACGCAGCGCTGGCGGGGCGGGCTGGAGGCGCGGCGGCGCAGGTCCAGCTCCGACCAAGGGGAGCACCTTCGCTGGTGCCGCGTTCGGACCCACCGCGCTCTGGGGGAGCGCGATCCCCCGGATCTCGAACGAGGTGGGAGGAGCCACGCTGGCGGCCGCAGAAAGCGCCAGGACCAGGACCTCGTCGCCGGGCTCCAGTCGTACCCGCTGGCAGGTGAGGCCCGGGCTTTCAAGGACGCTGCGATCTTCGCCCAGGCCGAGTCGGGCCGCAGGTGTTCCGTTGCGCACCTCCAGTGGCGTCGCGCCCGATGCCCCCGTCTTCCCGTACACACGCACCTCGACGGGGCCGGGGGGAAGGCACGGTGGAACCTGGACGCGGAGACCGTCCGGGTCCGCGGAGAGCACGCCGGCCCGGAACCCCGAGAACTCGACCCGGCCACCTTCCTTCGACCACAACCAACTCCCGGACAGCGTAACCGCGTCCCCCGCGGTCGCTGGAGACGGAGACACTGCGGTCAGCTGCGGAACGGGGAGGGCCAGGGCCTCGGCCTCGGCACCCGCACCGCCCGCGGCCAGCGAGGCCGCCACCCGATACTCCCCCGCGCCCGGGCCCAGGCGAACCAGCGCGCGCGCACGCCCCTCGCCATCGGTCAGTGCCTCGGTCGGCTCGACGCGCAGGCCGGTACCCGCGATCGGCGCCAGGCGCAACGCCAGTCCCGAGCCGGCCTCCCCGGTGGCCGCGTCACGGACCTCGAACACGATGGGCAGAGGCAGGCTGGTGCCGGGAAGAGCGATCTGCCCGTCTCCCTCCACCACCGCCACTTCCCAACGCCGTTCGGGAGCGCCGGGTCCCCCATCGGTGCACCCCCCCGGCGAGAGGCCGACCAGCGCGGCGAGCAGAGACGCGAGCCTGGGTCGGTGGAACATCAGGGGTCCTGGGGGCCGGCGATTGGGCGAACCTGAAACGCCCGGGGGTGTCTAACGCCCCAATGTCACGGTTCCCTCCTGCGAGCGTCAATCCAACCACGCGAGTCGATTGGCGCCGTGCCAGACCCCGGCTAGCTTCCCGGCTCGCCCTCCAGCGGAAGAGGTCGCCTCACGTGAAAGGAACGTTCGAGTGACGGTTCGTGGCCCGCTCTCCACAGTCGTGCGCGCTGTCCTGGGAGCGCTGCTTCTCGCCTTGTTCCACGCGCCGGCCCGCGCCCAGACGATCGAGTCCCCCTTCTCGTTCATCGACAAGCGGCAGGCGGGAGGGCTTTTCGTGGGATATCGATCCGCGGGCACCGGCCGTTTCGGCTACGGCCCCGGGCCCGGACCGATCTTCGGAGCCGTCTACGATCTCGAGGTCGCCGGCCCGCTCGGGCTCGACGTGGTGACGACGATCAACCCCACCACCCGCGACGTGATCAACCCAGATCTGCCGGAAGGCGCCCGGGTCACGGGATCCGCCGACGTCCTGCTGACTTCGATCGAAGCGCTCTTCCGCTTCTCCCTGACGGGCCGCCGAACCTGGCATGGCCTCAGCCCCCATCTGAGCGCGGGCGGTGGGATGGCCTTCGAGTCGAAGGGTGCGCAGCCCGACGACGAGCGGGTGCTGGTCGACGACCGCTTCTCGTTCGGAAACTCGTTCCTTACCACCATGGGTGGGGGCGTGCGCTGGATCCCGGGCCAGCGCCTCACCTTCCGCACCGACTTCGGCTTCTCTCTCTGGAGACTGGAGACACCACGCGGCTTTGCGGACCCAGACCGTGCCTTCGAGGGGGTGCAAGAGCGGGAGTGGGTGGGCGTGCCGACGGTGCGGGCCATGTTCTCCCTGCGCTTCTGAGCGCTCCGCTGCCGACGGCGTGCACACGGAGGCCCCTTTCGAGTCACGCGCAGCCGACTGGCTGACGTACGAGGAGGCGCGCGCCCGGATCCTGGCCGCTGCCCAGCCGCTGGGCTCGGAGTCCGTGACCCTGGACGAGGCGCTCGACCGCGTGCTGTCCGAGCGCGTGGAGGCCGCCTTTCGCATGCCTCCCTGGGACAACTCGGCGATGGACGGCTTCGCGGTCCGTTCTGCTGATCTACGGCCCGGCGCGGAAGTCGAGCTGACCGTGATCGGCGACGCGCTGGCCGGAGGCGAGGCGCCCCCGTCCGTGGGCGCCGGGCACGCGGTGCGCATCATGACAGGAGCCCCTCTGCCGGTCGGCGCAGACCAGGTGGTCCGCGTCGAGGATACGGAGCAGTCCGGTCAGGTGGTGCGGGTCCGCGCGGATCCCTCCTCCGGCCAGAACATCCGGAGCGGCGGCGAGGATTTCGCCGAGGGAGACACGCTCCTGGAGCCCCACGACGTGGTCACCCCCGCGCGCCTCGGAGTGCTGGCGGCGTCCGGCCGGACGCACCTCGCGGTCCACCGTCGCCCGCGCATCGTGGTGCTGACTGCCGGGGACGAGCTGCTGGCTCCGGGGTCGGTGGCGGCCGTGGCGGAAGGGCGCGGGGTGATCGACTCGAACGGGCCCATGTTGCGCGCTCAAGCGCGATCCTGCGGGGCCTTGGTGGAGTCAACACCCACGCTGCCGGATCGCGCCGACGTGTTGGAAGTGGCGATACGGGAGGCCGCCTCGCGCGCGGATGTGTTGCTGACCGTCGGCGGAGCCTCCGTGGGTGCGCACGATCTCTTCAAGCGCGTGCTCGACGGGCTGGGGTACCGACCGGACTTCTGGCGCATCCGCATGCGCCCCGGCAGTCCGGTCAGCTTCGGCACGTTGACGTACGACGGACGCGTGGTCCCGGTGCTGGGGCTTCCGGGCAACCCCAGCTCCGCCTTCGTCACGTTCGAGCTCTTCGCCCGCCCGTTGCTGCAGCGCCTGGGCGGACGGATCCATATCGGTTTGCGCATGGACCGGGTGCGCGCGGGATCCCGGCTCAGAGGGGCGCAGGGGCTGACGGTGTTCGCGCGGGTACGCATGGAACCCGCCCTCCAAGGCGAATGGGTGGCCCACCCGTCCGGACCACAGGGCTCCGGACTGATCTCCCCGCTGGCGCGCGCGGACGCACTGGCTCTCATTCCACCCACGCCCGGTGAGGTCCCCGCCGGAGCACCCCTCACGGTCCTGTGGCTGAGCGAGCCGGTCGGCGACGGACACGACTAAGCCGCCTCGTGGTCCTGGCCGCGACAGCGAACGCGTCGTGTGTGATCCCGACGTGGCCGGTGCGGTCCACGGTGACGTCTCCATTCGGCCTGCGCTGGAGTGGCGGGCCCGATCTACACCGCGGCGTGGACCTGGAGGCGCCGATGGGAACCCAGGTGCTGGCTATGGCCCACGGTTCAGTGCGCTTTGCGGGTACAATGCGCGGGTACGGAGAGGTCGTCTGGTTGGACCACGGCCGCGAGATCCTGAGCGTCTATGCGCACCTGTCACGCATCGACGTGCGCGTCGGCCAGAGCGTGCGGCGAGGTCAGACCATCGGGCTCAGTGGAGCGAGTGGCGACGTGACGGGCCCCCACCTCCATTTCGAGGTATGGAAGCGCGGGCGCGAGGTCGATCCGGTCGTCTGGCTCGGCGGTTTTCCGGACCCGTGAGGAGGTCCGCGCCACCGGCGTCTCAGCCGGCGCGGAGCTTCTCCACTTCCTGCGTGAGCGCAGGCACGACCTCGAAGAGGTCGCCCACCACTCCATAGTCGGCGACCTGGAAGATCGGCGCGTCCGGGTCCTTGTTGACCGCCACGATGGTGCCGGACGTGCGCATGCCTGCCAGGTGCTGGATAGCGCCGCTGATGCCGATCGCGAAATACAGCTTGGGAGCAACGGTCTTCCCGGTCTGGCCGACCTGTTCGCCGTGGGGACGCCAGCCTGCGTCCACCACCGCACGCGACGCACCGAGTCCTGCTTCGGGGCCCAGCGCTTCGACCAGCTGCTCGAGGAGGGGCCAGCCCTCCGGCCCGCGCATGCCACGGCCGCCCGCCACCACGATGCTCGCTTCCGCGACATCCAGCGCTCCACCCGCGGCGGTCTCGAAGCCCACCACCTTCGCCGTCAACGACTCAGCGGGGAGCTCCGGCGTCCACTGCTCCACCGACGCATCGCCCCCGGTGGACTCGATCGGCACGGAGTTGGGGCGTACGGACACGATGGCGGGCGTGGCCTGCAGGCGCACCCGCTGGAAGGCCTTGCCGGCGTAGACCGGACGCACCACCGAAACCATCCCTCCGTCGACCGAAAGGCCAGTGACGTCCTGGGCCAGCGGCACATCGAGGAGGGCCGCGACGCGGGGAGCCAGGTCCTTTCCGGTGGAGGTCGCTGCGAACACGACCGCAGCGTAACCGCCGTCACGCACGGCCTGGGCCACCACGTGGGCGTATGCCTCGCCGCGGTAGGTGGCAAGCTCCGGATGTTCCGCTACCCGTACCCGGGCTGCCCCGGATTGGCCCACGTTCGCGGCTTCGTTGCCGGCCCCGGCATCGCCCACGACCAGGGCGTGCACATCTCCACCGAGGCCCGCGGCCACCAGGCGCGCTGCGCTGACCACTTCGGCGGCGCTGGAACGCAGCCGGCCGTCCCGCTGCTCGACATACGCCAGAACAGAACTCATCCCTTCCTCGCTTCCATGTTCAGGATTGTCGGGTCCTCGTTGCTGCTCTGACGACAGCGGCGGAGCAGCGCGAATCCCTGCTCAAAGCACCTTGGCTTCTTCGCGGAGCAGGCGGACCAGCTCAGGCACCGCCTCCACACCGTTGCCGACGACGCGCCCCGCGGGGCGCTCCGGGGGCAGGCTCAACTCGTCGACGACGAGGCGCGGACTCAGCGCGGGAGCGGGCTTCTGCTCCAACGGCTTCTTCTTCGCCGCCATGATCCCCTTGAGAGACGGGTAGCGCGGCTCGTAGGGTCCTTTGGTCATGCTCACCACCGCCGGGAAAGGCAGGTCGACCAACTCGGTGCCGCCCTCCACCTCGCGCCGGCACCGGACGCCGCCCTCCACGAGCTCGAACGACGAGACCGCGGTGGCACAGGGTCGCGACAGCAGCGTGGCGACCATGGGCCCCACCTGTTGCTGATCGTCGTCGATGGCCTTTACGCCGAACAACACCAGTTCAGCATCGGACTCCTTCAGCGTGGCGGCCAACGCCTTTGCGGTTTCCAGCCCGTCGGCGACTGGAGTGCCCTCGAGCAGCACGGCTGTATCCGCACCCATGGCGAGGGCCTGGCGCAGGGTCTCGGCGGTGGAGGCGTCACCCAGAGAAAGCACCTGAACCTGCTCGGCGCCTCCCGATTCCTTGAGCCGGAGTGCCGCTTCCAGGGCGAACTCCTCGTAGGGGCCCACCACGAACTTGACGCCGGAGGGATCGAGATCCGTTCCACTGGAGCCCAGGCGGACGCGCGTCTCAGTGTCGGGGACCCGTTTCACGCAGACGACGATCTTCACTCGACCACTCCTTCCTCTGTTGCATCCGGGCGACGGTCCGCACCGCCAAGCCCCGCTCGCTACGCCACTTTCGAGCCGGGGCGGGATTACCCTCGGATGTGGAGCAGGGTCCCCCCGGGGCGTCGGCACGGCCTCGCATCGACCATGGCGGCGCGGCGTTGGTCCCGAGAAGCAGTGCCCGCGTGTGAGCGCGGCGCCGGCCTGTACCGGAACCTGGCCGGGCCCTGGCTACAGGGTGGCTCCGACGAGTGCGAAGCCCACGGCGGCCGCCGCGCCGGCGAGCAACGCGTAGGGCAGCTGCGTGCGCACGTGATCGATGTGATCGGTCGCAGCCGCCATCGACGCGATGATGGTCGTGTCGCTGATCGGGGAGGCGTGGTCCCCGAAGACGCCACCCGACAGGGACGCCGCAACGAAGGGGGCGGCGGGGAGTCCCAGCGTCGCGGCCGCCGGTACCGCGATGGGGAGCATGATCGCGAACGTGCCCCAGCTCGTTCCGGTGGAGAACGCGATGCCGGCGGACACGGCGAACACCAGGGGAAGGAACAGGACGGGGGGAAGCACTCCCGCCGTCACGCTGGCCACGTACGGTCCCGTGCCCAGGGCAGTGGTCACCGACCCCAGCGCCAGCGCGAGTTGCAGGATCAATGCGAGGGGAACGAGCCCCCCCGCCCCCTTCAGGGCAATCCGCATCAACTGGTCCACGGTGAACGCGCGCTGGGCCAGGAGCATGATCCACGACACCGCCAACGCGGTTAGAACGGCCCACAGCACCGACGTGGAACCCGAGCCCTCCTGCAGGCGACCGCCGCCGGTGATCCAGAGCCCCACCGGCATCATGGTCACCATGACGACGATGGGCAGGATCATATTGATGGCCCGAGGCGGGATGCGATCCGTGGCTGGGGGCGCCGTCACGTCCTCGCTTACCATGGGCTGCGCGTTGGGCCAGAGCAACTCGCCGTTCCGGGTTCGCTCCTCGGCGCGCTTCATCGGGCCCAGGTCCAGCTTGAACAGAATGGTCAGGGCAGCCAAGAGCACCGCGAAGAACGCGTAGAAGTTGAACGCGATGGAACGCACGAAGACGCCGAGCGGGTCCTCGACCCCCAGCTCCGTGAGGATGCTCAGGTTGTACGCACCCCATGCGTTCAGCGGGATCAGGATGCAAACGGGTGCAGACGTCGAGTCGATCAAGTAGGCCAGCTTCTCGCGGGAGGCGCGGAAGCGATCGAACAGCGGTCGTGATACGGAGCCCGCAACCAGGACCGTGATGTTGGACTCGATGAAGATGATCAGCCCCACCACCCAGGCCAGCCACTGCGCGCGTGTGGCGTTGTTCACGAACCTGCCCTCTTCCAGGCGATGCACGAAGCCACGCACCCCGCCCGACGACTCCAACGTGCGGATCAACGATCCGATCACCAGCGTGAAGAGGATGACCTTCGCATTGCCCGCGTCGCCCACCACGTCGACGACTCCGTCGATGGCACGCGCCAGCCCGGTTCCGGGATTCCATCCGGAGAGCATGGTCCAACCCAACCAGACGCCGGCCGCCAGAGACAGGTAGACCTGACGGCTCACGATCGCGAGCACGATTGCCAGCACGGGAGGAAGCAGCGCCAGCCATCCAGGTTCGATCATCACCGCTCCAGCGTCTCAGGGGAGGGGTCCACCGCAGAGCCCGCGACCGCCACGGACTCGAGGAGGGCCCTCCGGAAGGAGGTTCCTCGCCGGGGAGGTCGGACCCGCCCACGCGAGACGGACGACTCCCCCCGCACGAAGAATCGCAAGGGCCAGTCGGCCGCCCGCGAGACACCGACCCGGCCCGAGGTACCCACGCAGGAGGCGGGCACCGTCCACCCCTGCAGGAGGCGCAGAGGCGGTGAGCCGAGATCGTGACCGTCCAGGCTACCACGGATGTGCAGAGCTTGGCAAAGCCGGCCGGGACCCGAGCATAGATCGTGGGCCCGCCCTCGGCGAGCTGCCATCCGGTCGAGCCCTTCCAGGGGGTGCAAGGCTCGGATCAGTACGGCGAGTGGTTGCCCGACCGGACCACCGACCACGTTGACGCAATCGTGGATCCCGTGGGAGCGATAGACGTACGCCGTCCCCGCCGGCCCGAACATGGAGTCGTTGCGGCGCGTGCGTCCGATGCGCGCGGCCGCGTGGGAAGCCGGATCGTGGACGCCGATGTAGGCCTCCGTCTCCACCACCACTCCGGCGGTGCGGATGCCATCCACTTCGGAGAGCAACACCGCACCGAGCAACGCGCGAGCCGCCGCGTCGATGGGGCCCCTCAAGACCTCGACTGGAAAGGCCTCGGCGGACGGGCCCCCAGTAGCGCCCGCCCAAGGGATCGGCGGGCGGTTACTCCGCCTCTGCGCCGTTGCCGGCACCGCCATCCTTGCCCGGGACCCTCACGACCTGGCCCTCCAGGAGCGGAGGCGGACCTTCCCGGCCGCGTACGCGCTTCTGGGAACGGGGCGTGAGGCCGCCGGCCTTGGAGCCGGCGGCGACCGGAGCCTCCTCGGTCCGGGTCCGCTCCGCAGGCGGGGCTGCCACCGTCACCGGCTCCTCGCGGGGCGTCGGCGTGACCCGCGGCTCTTCGCGGGGCGTCGGCGTGACCTGCGGTTCCTCGCGGGGCGTCCGGGTGACCTGCGGCTCCTCGGGCGCGAGCAGCGTCGTCACGCTGGCGGAGGGAGCCGCCGCCACGTCCTCTTGAGCCGGCTCGGCCTGATGCCGCTCCGAGGGCTCCTCAGCCTCTCGCTCGTCGTCCCTTCGGCGGGACCCTCCCCTGGCGCGGGACCGAGGTGGAGACGCATCGGTCGCCTCGCCCACATCCCCACCGGACCGTCGGCGCCCCCGCTTGCGCTCCGACCGATCGCTGGACTCGGGCTCCTCCGTTTCCTGGGCGCCACGGCCCCGGCGCCCACCGCGTCCCCGACGCGCGCCGTCCTCGCCCCCATCCTCGGCCTTGCGTCGCTTCTCGCGCGACTCGCCGCCCCCCTGACTGCCTCGTTCGCTGCGCGCGCCGCCCGGCAAGCTCACCTCGAACTGGCCGTTCTCCAGGCGCTCGATCCGTACGATGCGATCCTCGTGGGCCTGCTTCAGGAACTTGCTGAACTTCGGAAAACCCAGCTCGCCTTCATCGAACGACGAACGGAGTTGCAGCAGTCGACGTTTCACGTCGGAGTCACGAGCCGGATGTCGACCGGCCTCGCGCAACTCCTCCATCGCCTCGCGGAGCAGACTGTATGCGCGATCCAGCGTGTCGGGTCGCGCCTCCGTCTCCACGGCCTCGGGCTCCTGCAGCTCCTGTTCGGCCTCCGTAGGCTCTCGCTCGGTGGTAGCCGGCTCTTCGGCGCTGGCGCGCACGGATCGGCGGGTCCGCTTGCCCGCACGCTTCTTCCGCCCAGGCGCCACATCGTACTGGCCGTTGTCGAGCTTCTTCAGGTCGAGCAGACCCTTTCCTGCCGCCTCGGCGAGGAACTTGGAGAACTTGGCGAAGCCGAACTTGCGCTCCTCAAAGCTCGGATCGAGTTCGACCATCACCTGCTTCAGGCGATCGGAGCGCATGACGTCCGAGCGCTCCACCATGCGCTCGACTGCCTTCTCCACCAGCACCCAGGGATCGAAGGCCACGCGCTCGGCGTCGGTGGTCTTGGTCAGGCCGGTGATCGTGCTGTACGAGTAGTACTCGTCGCAGTTTTGCACGAGGATGTCCGAGCTGGACTCCTGCAGCCCGACTCCGATGACGTACTTCCCGTACTCCTTCAGCTTGAGCACGAGACTGGAAAAGTCGCTGTCACCGGAGAGCAGGATGAAGGTGTAGATCTCCGGTCGGATGAAAACCAACTCGAGTGCGTCGATGGCCAGACGGATGTCCGTGGCGTTCTTCTTGGAGCTGCCGTAGGCGGGGGCGAAGATCAGGTCGATCGAGGCCTCCGAGAGCGGCACGATGTACTGCGGGTAGCGCCGCCAGTCGGCGTAGGCGCGTTGCACCGCGACCTTGCCCCGGATGATCTCCGAGTTCAGGAGCGCCTTGAGCTCCCGTGAGAGATCGCTGCGGATCCCCATGGTCACGTTGTCGAAGTCGATCAGGAGCGCCGCGTTGTGTCCCCGATCGGGCACGGCGGTGAGCGAGCCGCCGACGTGCGGGGCTCGATGGAATGGGTTGTTCATGGTCCTTGTAGCTTTCGCAGCGTGTTGTTGATGTGCCGCGAAGCCGCCTCACCCGCCCCACTCCATCCGGAATGTGGGACGTGGTCGAGGGAGCCTCACGCCTCCAAATCGGCGCTCCGGGTCGTGCCGGCAGAAAGCTGCCGGGCGAGTTCCTGGCGCCGTACCTTGCCTGTTCCTGTCAGGGGCAAAGCTTCGAGGAACGTCACCGCGTCTGGGATCTTGTAGGCCGCCAACGTGACGGCACACCAGTCGCGGATCTCCTCCGGCGTGACGATCGCACCTTCCTCCGGCACGACGCACGCATGGATGGCCTCGCCCCGAACCCGGTCCGGAACGCCGACCACGGCCGTCGAATGCACCGCGGGGTGGTCCAGGATACGGGACTCCACCTCCAGGGGGTACACACTCAAGCCGTCGTGAATGATAACGTCCCGACGACGGCCCACCAAATGGAGATAGCCCTCCTCGTCGAGGAGACCGAGGTCCCCGGTGCGGACGAAGCCGTCGGGATCCAGGTGGTCGGCGGTCAGCCTCGGCTGTCGGTAGTAGCCTTTCATCCGTCCGGGACCGCGCACCGCAATCTCCCCGACGCTCTCACCGGGGAGCGGGGTGCCGTCCGGGCCCAGCACCCGCAGCTCGGTCCCCGGCAACGGTCGTCCGACCGTGTGCCGCCGCTTCTCTCCCGGATCTCCGGGGACGGTCATGGTGACCGTGGCGGCGGTCTCCGTGACGGTATAGGCCACCTCGAGTCCCGGGCACAGCTCCGACCGCAGGGCGCCGAGCAGTTCGGCCCCGAGGGCGGCGCCCGAAACCAGACCGGTCCGCAGCGATGAAACCACCCGGGGGCGCCGGCGTTGCTCATCGAGTTCCGCACGGAGCAGCGGGGGCACGCCGTAGTGGACCGTCACGCCGTGCCGCTCGATGAGGTCGAGGGTCTCACCCACCGCCGGGCTCTCCTGCAGAACCATGGCGGCGCCGGCCAGCACGGTCCCCAGGAGACCGGGTCCGATCCCGAACGCGTGGAACAACCCGGTCACTCCGATGACGCGGTCGTAGGCATCCAGCCCCAAGGCTCGAACGGTGGTGGCAGCCACCGCCAACAGGCTCGAATGGGAAAGCTCCACCGCCTTGGCCTTCCCCATCGTGCCCGACGTGTAGAGAAGGGCAAACGTGTGCTCGAGGGGGTCCACCGCCGGCGCGTCGAAATCCCGACCCGCGCCCGCGGACAGCGCGTCCTCGAACTGGAAGATGCGGTCGTCGTACCAGAGGTCCTCCTTGCCCACCGTCACCACGCGGCGCAGGTCGGGGAGACGAGGAAGGAGGTCTTCGAAGAGTTCGAGGTAGTCGACGTCGTCCAGGGTCTCGACCACCACGGCGCAGGCCGCTTGCGATTGTCGCAGCACGAACTGGAGCTCGGGGGCGACGATCCGCGGATTGAGGGGCACGACGATCGCACCCAACTTGGCCACCGCGAACAGCGAGATGACATACTCGGGCCAGGCGGGGAGGACGAGCGCGACGCGGTCCCCGCTGCGTACGCCGAACTCAGCGAGCGAAGCGGCCAGCGCCTCGGCGCGCATCTCCACCTGGCCGTACGTCAGCACGTCGTTCCCGAAGACGAGGAAGGGGTCTTCGGGGCTGCTGGTGGCCCGGCTCGCAAGGGCCGCGGCCACGGTCAAATCAGCGACGCTTTCGAGCAGCGCCATGCGGCTCCCGTGCGGTGGAGTCCAGGGTGGCGACCGGCGCCGGGAGGATAACCCGTGCGAGCGATGCCGTCACCTCTGCACCTGGAGGGTTTCGACCACGCGCTCTTCAGGGACATCGTGCAGCCAGCCCTCCGCGGGGGCCACCATCCCAGGGCGGGCGAGAAGCACATAGCGCGCACGGCCGGCACGGCCCTTCTTGTCGATGCGCGTGCGGGCCACGACCGACTCCGCCGCATACCGAAGGCGCCCATCGATCGGCAGCCCCAGGCGACGGAGCGCACCCGCCAGCCGCTCCGCGGTGCCTGGGTCGGAAACCCCGATCGCTTCACCGAGACGTGCCTCCAAGACCATCCCCTGCGCGACCGCCTCGCCGTGACCCATCCGGTACCCCGAGAGGTGCTCGAGGGCATGGCCGAGGGTATGCCCGAAGTTGAGAATGGCGCGCAGCCCGTGCTCTCGCTCGTCTGCGGACACAACCTCCGCCTTCAGGGCCACCGACTCGGCGACCACAGCGGCCGTCACCTCGGGCTCGGCTGCCAACAGCGCGTCCATCGCATCTTCGATGCGCTCCAGGTGGGCCACGCTACGAATCGCTCCGTGCTTGACCGCTTCGACCAGGCCCTGTGCCCGCAAGCCGACCGGAAGCGTCTCCAGCAATCGCGGATCGATGACCACCGCGGCGGGGGCATGGAACGCCCCGAGCAGGTTCTTGCCCTGCAGGGTGTTGACGCCGGTCTTCCCTCCGACCGACGCGTCGATCATCGCGAGCAGCGTCGTGGGGACCTGCACGACCGGAACCCCACGCATGAGCGTAGCCGCCACGAAGCCGGCGAGATCCCCCGTGACGCCCCCACCGAGCGCGACCACCACGGACCCGCGGTCGTGGTGGTCCGCGAGCAACGATTCGCTCAGCGAGGCCCAGGTCTCGACGCTCTTCGAGGCTTCTCCGGGATCGAACACGTACAGGTCCGACGGGCGCCCCAGGCCGGCCCGCACGGCCGGTGCGTGCAATCCGGCCACCGTGCGATCCGCGATGATGGCAACGCGCCCTTCGGGACGCAGAGAGCCGAGCACGCCGCCGAGCTCCAGCGCTGCACCCGGCTCGATGTGGATCCAGTAGTCGGTGTCCTGCCCCAGCGAGCGAACCTGCACTCCCCGAGGTGGGCTCACCGGGCACCCACTTCGATGCGATGGACCCTCCGAGGACCGACCCACAGAACGGAGAGCGCGCGCCCCCCGACGTCTTCGGACTCGACCGACCATCCCGCTCCGGCCACAGCGGAGACGAAGGCATCGCGGGACTCGGCGTCGTCCCACACCACCGCCCACTCGAGGCCCTCTTCGCTTCCGTCGCGCCACAGCACGAAGCGATCGCCGTCCCACCCGACCGCCCGGCGCCCGGCCTCGGCGCCGAGGTGCTCCTCCAGGAAGATGCGGGTGCCCAGCTGACCAAGCTCATCCGTCAGCCGCGCTTCACCGCTCTCCGCTGCGAGGAAGAGAGAGGTCGGCTGATCCCGTTGGGCGCCCAGGAATCGGGAGGGATCTTCGATCTGCTCCGTCGATTCCGGGAGGTCGGCGCCGAAGGGGGCGGGCCGTGCACCTCGGGCCATCCACAGCGCCTGGACGAAGCCCGCCCCCGCCAGGTAGGGGTAGAGCAACGACTCCTGGATCACGCGTGGCGCCCGGGCCAGGGCGGGATACTGACTGCGGGCCGCTTCCAGCATCGGTCGGATACGATTGGCGAAGTCGGGCACCTGGGAGAGGTCCACCCGGTTACCGCTCATCCCCTCGGCCATGAACTCGAGCATGACAAGGGTGGCGTGCCCCTCGATGGCCGATTGCGCCGCAGTCTGCCGGTCGGACCCGCGTTCCCGCGCCGTGATGGAGTCCAGTGAAGTGGTCTGATCCTGGATGGCATGGACGAGCTCATGCACGAGGATCGTGCGTGTCATCTCTTCCGGCTGCTCCCGCATGACGAACAGCGCCGTGGAATCGGGATCGTAGAACCCCGCCACCTGCTCCAGATGCACATCCAGGAGCAGCGCTCGCAGGTCGACCGGCTGATGGAACAGGCCGAGCAAGCTGTACGCACGGGAGAGGGACTCGGCGCGCTCCGCCGGCAACTCCTCATCGACCTTCACGCGGAGGTAGCGCTCCAGTTCCTCTTTGCTCCGCCACTCGACACGGACCGGCCGCTTGAGGGCCAGGCCCGCCTTGTCGGCCAACTGTGGCAGGAGTTCTCCGGCCATCCGGGCCAAGGCAGGATCCGTCGAATCCACCCAGGTCGTGTCGGCCATGTCTGCGCTTTGCGCGCATCCGGCCAGCAACAGGCCGGCCACCAGGCTCAGCATCGTACCGCCTCCGACCATTCCGGATCGGCGATCCGGTTGCACGGCGTGCGGAGCGCCGGGTCCAGCGCCTCGTAAAGCCGGGATACGGGAAGTCCGGATTCGGGATCGGTCCATGCGGGGGCCACCTCGGCCAAGGGCGCGAGCACGAAGCTGCGCTGCTTCCAGCGGGGATGGGGAATCCGGAGCCCCGCGCTCTCCTCGACGCGAGCGCCCAGCAGGATCAGGTCCACGTCCAGCGTGCGGGGACCCCAGCGCACGCGGCGAACCCGACCCGCTTCGCACTCCAGGTGCCGGATCCAGCGAGCCAGCTCGGGGGGGGGCGCGTCCGTCTCACCCACGACCACAGCGTTGAGGAACGCACCTTGGTCCACGTCCCCGACCGGCTCCGTCTCATACAGAGACGAAACCTGGGCCCCGCGCAGGTGATCCGAGAGCCAGCGGGCCGCGCGCGCGAGCAGCGCGCGCCTGTCCCCCACGTTCGACCCGAGCGCGAACGCGACCTTCGTCAACCCGCCTCCGACGGCACCGCCCGTCCATAGCGATCCTCGAGCCGGACGACGTCGTCCAGATGTGCGGTCGACGCTTCCAGCATCGTGCAGTCCGTGACGGCAACCATCCGGTGCACGGTGTGGGGCCGAACGCGGAAGTTGTCGCCCGTCTCGAGGAGGACCTCTTCGACCTCGCCGCCCACGGGACCGGCGTAGAACCTGAGCACCCCCTCCAGGAGGTAGAGGGTCTCGTCCTTGACCTCATGGTACTGGAGGGAGAGGGCCTCCCCGGCGTTGATCTGCAGGATCTTGCCCACGTACTGGTCCGTTTCGGCCCAGATGAGCTCGTGACCCCACGGCTTCTCGACCCGTCGCGGTCGTCCCTTCATCGCGTCCGTTCCCCTCGTGTTCTTGGCGCAAAGCCGCCGATCTCCGGCAGAGCTACCCATCTGCCCCTGCCTCGGGTCCGGACCTCCGGTGGCCCACCCTGTGTATTGGCTTTAGCTTTGCAGTTTCGGTTCATGTTCGCCTGCCGGGGGCTCCCCCGGCCACCCACGTCCCAGGTCGGGCCTGGTTGGTCATGTGGAAGAAGACGCTCGAGGCCGTCGGAAGCCTCGCTCGCCGCCCCTACGTATGGATGCCTGGTCTCTTCCTGGCCTTTGCGGCCCTGGGAGGAGCCATGGGCTCGTGGCAGAATCTCTGTGCCACCTGCCCCTCCATCGCCCAGATCTACGACTACGAGCCGACCCAGACCAGCAAGGTCTACGCCCGCGGCGGTGAGCTCATCGCCGAGTTCGGCGAGGAGGCCCGCACCCCGGTCCTGATCGCGGATCTCCCACCCTACGTGGCCCAGGCGTTCGTGGCGGTCGAAGACAAGCGCTTCTACACGCATCACGGGCTGGACTACGTCTCACTGCCCCGCGTGGCGTTCGGCGTGCTCACCGGAACATCGGGCCAGCGCGGGGGCGGCAGCACCATCACCCAGCAGCTCGCCCGGAACATGTTCGAGAGCATCGGCTCCGAGCGGCGGGACAAGTGGAAGCTCATTGTCCGCAAGCTGAAGGAAGCGCGGGTGGCCATGCAGCTCGAGGAGGTCTACAGCAAGGACCAGATCCTCGAGGCCTACATCAACCAGATCAACTACGGGCAGAACTGGCTGGGCATCCAGACCGCCGCTCGCAACTACTTCGGCAAGAACGCCTCGGAGCTCACGCCTCCCGAGGCGGCCATGCTCGCGGCCATCCCCAAGAGCCCGACCCGCTACAGCCCACTGAACAACCCCGAGTTCACCATCGATCGCCGCAACGTCGTGCTGCAGCTGATGGCGGATCAGGGCTACCTGCCCGAGGCGGACGTGGAACGCTACAAGCAGGAGCCCGTCCCGACCATGCGAGCCGAGCTGGACAAGGGGATCGCACCCTACTTCGTGGAGTGGGTCCGGGGCCAACTGGACGACCGCTTCGGCGTGCAGCTCTACACGGCGGGACTCAAGATCTACACGACGCTGGACGCCAACATGCAACGGGCCGCCAACCTGACCATGGAACGCGGCTTCGTGGGCGTGGAAGGCCGACCGGGATTCCGTCATCCCCGCTACGCGGAGTATGCCGATTCCTCCTCGCTGGGCGGCTCCAACAGCCCATACCTCCAGGGGGCCTTCATCGCCATGAGTCCGGAGACCGGCGAGGTCTGGGCCTTGATCGGGGGGCGGGACTTCCGTCATTCCAAGTTCAATCGGGCAACCCAGGCCCGCCGCCAGGCCGGGTCGTCGTTCAAGCCCTTTGTCTACACGTCCGCCATCGCCAGCCGCATCCCGGCTTCACACATCATCATCGACGCACCGGTCGTCATCCCGCAGCCCGATACCACCGAGTGGAAGCCCAAGAACTTCACGGACGAGTTCAAAGGGCCCATGACGTTGCGCGAGGGCCTACGCACCTCCACCAACATGATCGCCATCAAGTTGGGCATGGAAGTTGGCCTGGAGACGGTGGCGCAGACCGCGCGACGCATGGGGATTCGCACCGAGGTGGAGCGCTACGAGTCGACCGCCATCGGCGCGGTGGAGGTGGTCCCGCTCCAGATGGCCGAGGCCTATAGCGCGTTCGCTACCCTCGGCACCAAGGCCGTGCCCTTCGGCATCAGCCGGGTGGAGAGCGCGACGGGTGAGGTACTGTGGGAGTTGGAGCCGGAGCGCGCCGAGGTGCTGGACCAGCCCGTTGCGCGCATCATGGTCTCCATGATGGAGGACGCCGTGAACCGGGGGACGGGCACGGCCATCCGCACCACCTCGGGCCTTCCCTACGACGTGCGCGTGGCCGGCAAGACCGGGACCACGAACGACGCCACCAACACCTGGTTCATCGGCTACACGCCCAACCTTCTGGCCCTGGTATGGTTCGGTATGGACCTACCCCAGACCACGCGGCCCAATGCAACGGGCGGCGGAGACGCGGCCCCGGTCTGGGGCGACTTCGCCAAGCTCGTCTACTACGGGAACACGGACCAGGACGCCGATCCCTCGTTCCAACCGATGCTGCCCATTCCTCCGGAGTGGCCGATGGTGGATGGACTGACCACGCGGCTGGTGGACGGGAAGACCGGGAAGCTCGCGTCCCAATGGTGTCCGGAAGAAGACCAGTACACCGAGCTCTACCTTCCCGGCACGGAGCCCACCGAGCTCTGCGACCGCTCCGGCGAGGGTCTGTTCCAACGTCTGCGGATTCCCCGGTAGGAGCTGCTGCAGACTGCGCGGTGCCCGGAGCGGCGGAGCACTCCCCGCCACTCCCTTCCGTTCAGCGACCGCCGGACCAGCGCAATGTTCCCCCGACCTCCAGAGTGCGTCCCGGTGCGGCGAAGCCGAACACTTCTTCGTAGGCCGTGTTCATCAGGTTGCCGGTCCGCAGTACCAGTGCGACTTCGCGTTCCCCTCCCGGCTTCACCACCCAATCGAACGCCGCGTCCAACGTGGCGTAGGCGGCCAGGCTCACCGACTCGGCCGGGAACACAGTGAAGTTCCGATCGGCCCGCTCGCCCACACGCCGGATCGAGAGCTGCGCACCCAACCTCCCGACACGTCCACCCAAGCTGGCCCTCACTTGATCGCGGGGGCGGCGTAGCAGCGGGGCGCCACGCACGAAGGTCGCGCCCGGCCCTTCGTCGAAGCCCGCGTCGATCACCTTGGTGTCGAGCCGGGTCCAGTCGGCGGACAGTGAGACTCCGCGGAGGCGGGCCTCGGCTCCCACCTCGAATCCGTCGGCATCCGCCTTCGCAACGTTGAAGTAGTTGGGCGCGCCCGCCGCCGGCGGAGTGGCCGTGTATTGAATCAGGTCCCGGAAGGACTGACCGAAGAGGGTGCCCTGCAGCCGCAGGCGCTCGTCCAGCAACGTCTGCTCCGCACCGACCTCCCACGACGAGGAACGCTCGGGAGCGAGCTCAGGATTGCCACGGACGAACCCGCTGGCGAAGGTTTCCAAGAAGGTGGGCTCCTTGACCCCCCGTCCCCAGGCGGCCCGCACTCGCACGCGCTCGGAGAGCGGAAGGCTGGCGCTCGCCTGCAGGGAGGTGAAGCCACCGAACCGCTCGTTGTCTTCCTGGCGGATCCCCAGGTTGGCCTGAAGCCTCCCCACTGCGGTGGCGAGGTGCGAGTACACTGCGCGATTCCCCCGTTCATTGGAATCCTGCCCCCCGGACGGCCCGAACTCCGACTCAGAAGCATTGAACGAGCGCACCACCTGCCGCTCCAACTCGGCCCCCAGAGTCCAGCGTGTCCGGGGGGTCAGCCGCCAGCCCCCGCGCACGTCCAGGGCGGTCCGCCGGTACGCATCCAGACTCTGGAAGGCATAGAACCCCAGCGTGTCGGCGGGACCATCCGCCGCGTCCTCCGTCCCTCCTTCGACGCTGTACGCGCTCAGCAGCACCCGAAGGTCCGCCGAGCCGCCCAACGGCCGGGTCCAGCTCGCCGAGAGCGTGCTCTCATCCGCGAAAGTGAACTGATTCCGATCCACCACACTCCCGGCGAAGTCCGTCGGAAAGTGATAGGCACGCTCTCCCAGACGGGCTGTGAGGGTGAGCCGCCCACCCGCTCCCAGTCGCACGTCCGCCTTCCCGTTGAACACCGTGTTGCGGCTTTCATTGTTGAACTCGAGGATTCCCTCGGTTCGGTAGCGCGCCGCGCTCAGCGCATACGACGCGCGCTCACCTCCGCCACTCACGCTCAACGCAGCCGAGCGCGTCCCGTAGTTCCCGGCCCCTACGTCGAGCACGGCACGGGTTTCACCGTGACCGTCTCGGGTGATGATGTGGATGACTCCCGCGATGGCATCGGACCCGTGCAGGGCGCTGGATGGACCACGAACGATCTCGATGCGCTCGATCGCTTCGGTGGTCAGGCCGGAGAAGTCGTACGCGCCCCCAGGCTGATTGACCTGCACACCGTCGACCAGAACCAGCACGTAGTCGCTCTCACCCCCGCGGAAGAATACGGAGGTCACGCTCCCGACCGGTCCGTTCTGGGCGACTGCCAGTCCGGCGACGCCACGCAGTGCATCCACCACGTGGCTCACGCCGCGTGCGCGTAGGTCGTCGCCCTCGAGCACGGAGACATGGTTCCCCAAGGCGGAGAGGGCAACCGGAAAAGGGGAGGCGGTGACGACGAACCCATCGAGGAGGTAGGGTTGGGGCTCCTGTGCCTGGACGGTGGCCGCAACGCCGAAGGTGGCCAGGATGGCCAGAAGAGACGTCCGCATGTGACTCGCTCCGTCCCGCCCGCGCGGGACTCGAGGCCGCAACGCGGACGGCGAGCCGGGCGTGTGCACGGAGCCCGCTCCGCTGCCGACGCCCCACTCGACCTCTGCCCACGAGCGGCCGGGTGACAAGCTGCTACGGTGGGGTCAGGTCTCCTGGCTCGAGGCCGCCCGCCCGGCCTTCCCGGAGCCCAAAGGACTCCAGTGGCGCGCTTGGGGTCGGACGTTCCGGAGCACTGCTCCGGACCTCTCACAGTGGCGGGGCCGCGCCGGGTTCTCACCGGCTTCCGGGATGACCCCCCGCTACGATTCGAGGCCTATCATGACGGGGGCGTCAGCGGCCGTCAACCAGAGGTGGTCCGGCAGCGCTACTCGCCACGAGCCTGGATGCGCTCTCCCAGCAAAGGAAGTAGAGACGGCGCGCCATCGCCGATGTCCAACGCGCTTCGGAGCGCACGCAGACCGCGTTCGGCCCCGTCCGGACCTGCGGCGTGCACCTCCCCAAGGGGCTGCCCGGCTTCCACCACGTCGCCCGCTGCGACGTGAAGCAGGAAGCCCACGCGAGGGTCGATCGTGTCCTCCACGCGCGTACGCCCTCCGCCCATCTCCACCACACCCCATCCCAGTGGCACGGGTCGCAGGTGCCGCACCGTCCCGCTCCGCTCCGCGCGCAACACGCGTCGCTCGGGCGCGAGCGGCAGGCGCTCAGGGGACTCGGCGACGCGCGCGTCGCCGCCCTGAGCCGCGATGAGGGCGCCGAAGCACTGCAAGGCGCGGCCGTCATCCAGGGCGGCACGGCAGCCCGCCCGACCCTCCTCGATCGAAACGAGCCTCCCGCTGGCGACGAGCATCTCCGCACCGAGCTCGATGGAGAGCGCCCGCAGGTCGGGCGGCCCCTTCCCCGAAAGCGTCTCGATCGCCTCCCGCACCTCGAGCCCATTGCCGATGGCACGTCCGAGAGGTCGGTCCATCGCGGTCAATCGCGCCACCGCGTTCAGACCTCGCGCACCGGCCACGTCGACCATCAGGCGGGCGAGCCCCCGGGCTCGCTCCATCTCCGGCAGGAACGCTCCGGCGCCCACCTTGACGTCCAACACGAGAGCGTTGATCCCCTCAGCCAGCTTCTTGCTCAGGATCGACGCGGTCATCAGCCCTTCGGACGGCACGGTTCCGGTCAGGTCCCTCAGGGCGTAGAGACGCTTGTCCAACGGCGCGATCTCGGCGGTCGGTCCGATCATCGCGCACCCCACGTCGGCGAGCACGGCCCGAAACCGGTCGAGCGGCAATGCGGTCCGGAATCCCGGAATGGACTCGAGCTTGTCCAAGGTCCCACCGGTGTGGCCCAGCGCCCTGCCGGACATCATGGGCACGAGTGCGCCCAACGAGGCCACCAGCGGAGCCACCACCAGCGACGCCTTGTCCCCCACGCCACCGGTGGAGTGTTTGTCCACGCGAAACGGGGAGAGGTCCGATAGATCGAGCACGGTGCCTGAGGCGATCATTCGGCTGAGCAGCACGTCGAGCTCACGGGCGCTCAGGCCCCGAAAGACCACGGCCATGAGGAAGGCCGCCATCTGGTAGTCAGGAACCTCTTCACGCTCAAAACCGGTAAGAAACCCGGACAGCTCGTCGGGGGTCAGCTCCCGCCCGTCACGCTTGTGTTCGATGATGCTTTGGGGGATCACGCGTGCATCGCCTTCTCGTAGGGATGGTGCTTTGGGGTGTCATGGGTGCTCAACCCGGTCTCCTCGCTCAAGCCGAGGAGCCCTGGATCGAGGCCTCCGAGCGCTTTCGCTCGCCTCATCGGCCCGACTCGGCGCTGGCCGCCCTGGACAGCGGCCTGCTCAGGGCGCCGACCTCCTACGCCCTGCTCTGGCGAGCGAGCCGCGAAGCGCTGTCGCTCGGGATGACGGAAGACGGCGATGCTCGCGCCCGCCATTTTGCCGAGGCCGTGGACTACGGCCGCAGGGCGATCGCCGTCGACTCCAGCAGGATCGAGGGCCGTGCCTGGCTGTCCGCGGCCCTGGGCCGCTATGCGCTCGACCAGGGGCCGAGGACGCGTGTCCAACTGGCCAACGAGATCTTCGCCCTTGCTTCGGGCGTGGTGGAATCGGACGCGAACAACGGCGTCGCGCAGCACGTCCTGGGGCAATGGCACGCGGAAGTCCTGCGCGCGGGTCGCCTCACGCGCTTCATCGCTCGTCGGCTCCTGGGCGGCGACACGTTCGCCCATGCCTCCTGGGACGAGGCCGTCCTGCACCTGGAGGCAGCGGTACGGGCGGAACCGACCGCGCTGATCCACGGGCTGGAGTTGGCGCGCGTCTACCTGGACGTGGGTCGCAGGGAGGACGCACTCGCAGAACTCCAGCGTGTGCTGGCCCTTCCCGATACGGAAGCGACCGACCCGCAGCATCGGGAACGGGCGCGGGCGCTGCTCGAGCAGCTTCTGCCTCCGCCCCCCTAGCTCGGGAGCCGTCGCCGCGCTGCCTTCACAGTGTCGTCGACCCGCCGTTTCATGTCGTCGGCGAGATCGTCCCAGCGATCCACGGCCCCGTCCCGCAGGTCGTTCGCGGCCCGTTTGAGCTGCTTCCGCGTACGCGTTCCCGTTTGCGGCGCGGTCAACAAAGCCACACCTGCCCCGATGGCCGCTCCGAGCAGGAGACCGGCCACGAAGGGGAGTACGCGTTCGTTGTCTTCCTGGTAGTCCATGGTCGACCTCCACAGTGCATCGCGACTCCACTAAGATAGTGCGAACGGGGTGCCGCGGGGGCGCCTCCCGGCCCAAGACGGCAGGAGCCCGCCATATCAGCGTCAACCGACCCCGGCCCGCGGCCTGGCCGGCTCATGGGCATCGATTTCGGGGAGCGAAGGGTGGGGGTGGCCGTCAGTGACCCGACCGGTCGGCTGGCGACCCCCCTCACCACCCTGACGCGCAGGGCGGGACAGCGTCTCCCGCTGGCAGCCCTGGAACGGCTTGCACGGGAGCAGGAGGTCACAGGGGTCGTCTGCGGGCTTCCCCTGGACCTCGCGGGAGAGGAAACGGAGTGGAGCCGAGCCGTTCGGACGGCGGGCCAGAGCCTCGGCGCCCGGCTGGGGTTGCCGGTCGCCTTCCAGGATGAGCGCATGACGTCCGTTCGCGTGGAGCGCAGCCTGCGTGGGTCCGGGTTGCCCCGGCACGCCCGCCAGGATCGTGAGCGCGTCGACGCAGCGGCAGCGGCCCTCATCCTGCAACTCTGGTTGGATCGCAACGCCCAGGTAGGGGGAGACTGATGCGCAGTGGCCGCACGCTGACGGCAGTGGGCGTTCTGGCGGTGTCGACGCTCGCCTGCCACGACGCTGGCCAGGGCCCGGAGGTCCACGTCACCGTGCCTCCAGGATCTCCGTTCGTGGCGGTGGTCGATACCCTCGCCGCCCGGGGATTGGTCTCCAACCCCCTGCTATTCCGGGTGTACGCCAAGGCGCGTAGCGCCGAAGCCCGGGTCCGGTCCGGCCGCTATGCCTTCCACGAGGGTGACGGCTGGGGCCGCGTGCTCGACGACCTGGTCGCCGGACGGGTGCAGACCGTCACCCTGACGATTCCCGAGGGCTTCACGCTCAAGCAGATGGCGCCGCGCATCGCGGAGTTGAGCGAAACCAGTCCGGCCGCGGCGCTGGACGCGCTCTCCGACCCTCAGGCCCACACCCGATACTCCGTGCCGGGCCCCGGCCTCGAGGGCTACCTGTTCCCCGATACCTACCGCTTCGCCTCCGGGACCGCCCTCAGCGGCGTCATCGAAACGATGGCTGGCCGCTACCGCGCCTTCTGGACGGCCGAACGGCGCGCGCGCTTGAACGCAGTGGGCCTGAGCGAAGCGGAACTGGTGACGCTCGCCTCCATCGTGCAGGCCGAGGCGCGGCGCCCGGACGAGATGCCCCGGATCGCGTCCGTGTACCACAACCGACTCGATCGCGGCTGGCGTCTGGAAGCCGATCCGACCGTGCTCTACGCGCTGGGCGGCCCCCGGGAAAGGCTGCTCTACGCGGCCATCGACTCGGTGGCCAACAACCCGTACAACACCTACCGGCAGGCAGGCCTGCCTCCGGGACCGATCGGGGCCCCGGGCGCAGCGGCCCTGGAGGCCGCGCTGAATCCCGCTGGCGAGCCCTTCCTGTTCTTCGTGGCTCGCCCCGACGGATACCATACCTTCACCCGAACGCTCGCCGAGCACAATCGCGCCAAAGCCGCCGCACAACGCGCGTTTCGCGAGGTCCGCAGCGACCGTCCCTCGTGAGCCCGGACGCGCTCCGCCTCATCGTGCTCACCGATCGGGGCCTGGCCGGCACTCGGGGGGTGGAAGCGGTGGTGGAAGCGGCACTCGAGGCCGGCGCGCCGGCCATCCAGCTGCGGGACAAGGGGAGTTCGGTCCGCGACAGCCTGAAACTGGCCCATCGTCTTCGGGCGCTGACGGCTGCGCACGATGCGCTCCTCTTCGTCAACGATCGATTCGACCTCGCGCTGGCGGCCCAGGCCGACGGTGTGCACCTGGGTCCGGACGACCTTCCTGTGGAGGCGGTGCGGGGGGTGGCCCCCCCGGGCTTTCTGGTGGGCTTCTCCACGGACGACCCCGCTGTCGCGCGCGCGGCTGAGCGCGGAGGGGCGGACTACATCGGGTGCGGCACCGTGTTCGAGACGAGCCACAAGCAGGATGCAGGCGCCGTCATCGGACCCGAGGGGATCCGCCGCGTAGTGGACGCCGTCGGCATTCCGGTCGTTGCCATCGGTGGCATCGGACCCGAGAACGTGAGTCGCCTACGAGCGTCGGGGGCGGCCGGGGTAGCTGTCCTGGGCGCCGTCATGGCCGCGCCCGATCCTGGCACGGTGACCCGCCGGCTGCTGGCTGCGGCGGGAACGCTGGCCCGCGACTGAAGGCGCGCCTCAGGACATGGACCGACACGAGCGCACGATGTGCCGGTCGCGCCTGGCCTCGGAGCGTAGAATGTCGAAGAAGTCTCCGAGGTATTTCTTGGCACGCCCCCGATTCCTGCCGCTGAGTGCGACCAGCTCGTCGACGAGGCGGTACGTGGCTTCCTCTCTGGCCAGGAAACGATCGACCACACCGCGCAGGACCCCGTCTTCCGTACAGAACCCGCGGTAGAGCCGGTCCTTCACGGACTTGATACCCAGAGTAGGATTCGGCTCCGCATAGGGTGCATCCACGAGCCCCGAGAAATCGAAGTCATAGAACACGGGAACGTGGCGACCATCGGACAGCTTCAGAAGCACTGCGTTGTGGAACTCGACGATGGACCAGTCCGTGTTGCCGATCATGAACTGGAAGAGCGACGCGGTCAGGTGCGCCGACGCGTCATAGTCGCGTGGATCGAAGAGCGGCGTTTCCACGATCGCCCCTCCGAGTCGCTGCGCCATGGCCTCGTCATCTTCGATCAAGAATCCGAAGCGGGTGACGGGATCCTCCCGCGCCAGCTCATCGACGTAGGTGACCCTGGCCAGGCGAACCCGGAAAGACCAGTCGCTCAGCTCGTTGAAGAGCCGGTAGGCCAGATACTCCTCGAGAATGTCCTGTTCGGTGCTGTCCCGGTCACGGCAGTAGGTCACCAGCTTGAGCTTGTCCTGCCCCTCGAAAAGCGTTCCCGCGACCTTCGATCGGGGAAAGTCCAAACGCAGAGGTGGGAAGGGGCAGGTGGAGGGACGCAGGCGAAAGTTGCCGCGGGTCCGCACATCCACAGCGATGGCGTCCGCGGCTCCTTCCACCTGGATGCGCGAGGCTCGTTCCGGGTTCTCGCTGGCGCGATCCGCTTTGAGCGCCTCGAGGTCGGCGACGAGGCGCAGAGCCACCGGTTCGTTGGACGCGAAAAGGGGCGGGCCTTGTGGGGGGGCCAGCTCCTGGGCGCCCGCCGCCTGCGCCCAGAGGAAGAGGCCGCCCAGCACAGCGCGTAACATCGCCCATCTCCTTGTGTACCGACTCGGACAGGAGCAAGCTACCGCCCTCCTCCAACAGACTCCAGCGGAGACGAACGTCGCAGATGCACCATGGGGTACGGAACGCCCTGGCCCTCACGCTCGCGCTGACGGGCGCCGGCTGCGCCGGCCGCCCCTCGACAGGGGCCGGACCGATGCCTTCGGCAGAGGCAGACCCAGGGTTGGTGGTCCTCGTCGTGGTGGACCAGATGCGCTACGACCTCCTCGAACGCTACGCAGATCTGTGGACTGGAGGACTGCGGCGGCTGCGGGCGGAGAGCCTCCGCTTCACCAACGCCACCCACGACCATGCCGTGACGGAGACGGCCCCCGGTCACGCGACGCTCGCCACCGGGGTGCATCCATCGCGCCACGGGGTCGTGGCCAACCTGTGGCTGGAAGCGGACTCATCCGGCTGGAGGACCGTCGAGAACGTCGTAGACCCTGCGACCCCGTTGGTGGGTGCGCCCGAGTTCACCGGGGCCTCGCCCGACCGCCTTCGGCGGGAGGGGCTGGCCGATTGGCTCCGGGCAATTCAGCCCCAAGCGCGCGTCGTGTCCATTGCGGGAAAGGACCGCGCCGCGGTGCTCATGGCCTCACGCGCGCGGGGGCTCGTCTATTGGTACGAGGCCCGGCTGGGACGCTTCGTTACGTCCACCTGGTACGCAGAAACCGACCCGGAATGGGTGGTCTCCTTCAACGAGGGGCGGCTTCGGGAGCTGCTGGCCGACTCCGTGTGGGAGTCGACGGTCCCGTCGCACGCCGTGGCGCGGGCCCGCCCGGACTCGGCGTCGTACGAAGGCGATGGCCTCCACGTGACGTTCCCCCACGAACGGGTCCGAGAGGATGCCACTCCGGGGGCTTGGCTGGCGCGGACGCCCGACCTCGACCTGGCCACGCTGGACCTGGCGCGCGCCGCGCTGGTCGAGCTCGACCTGGGGCGTGGTCAACGGACCGACTACCTCGCGATCGGACTTTCCCAAACCGACCGGGTGGGACACGCCTTCGGCCCCTACAGCCTGGAGCAGCTGGACAATCTCCTGAGGCTCGATCGCGAGTTGGGCTCCTTTCTCGCCGAATTGGAGGCTTCGCTCCCGCCCGACCGCCTGACCCTCGCGTTGACTGCCGACCACGGCGTCCTACAGGCACCCGAGTGGCGCGTGGCTCAGGGGCTGCCGGGCCGGCGCCTTGGCACCGCCGAACGTGACCGCTATACCGACATCGTCACCACCGCCGTCCGCACCCCGCCTTTCGAGCCCCGGGCCTTACGCGACTCGCTGGCGGCCCTGGATTGGGTGGCAGCGGCGTGGGTGGACGCTCGGTTCCCCGCCGACAGCTTCGCGTCCTTGGAGCGCAACGGCGTCTACGAGGGTCGGTTCGCCAGCAGCGTGGAACGCTTCGGCGTCGGCTACCGCATGACGGAGGGCACCCTGGACTGGGCCTGGCCGCGAGGCACGATGCACGGGTCGCCCTACTACTACGACCGGCACGTCCCGCTTCTCTTCTTCGGGGCCGAGATCGACGCGGGCGTCGTCGAGACCGCGGTGTCGTCCACCGACGTCGCGCCCACGTTGGCGCGTTGGGTGGGGATTCCGGTACCGGGGGATCTCGACGGGCGTCCGCTCCTGGGACGGAGAACAACGACCGGACTCCGGGCTCGGGAGTCGCCTTCCGGGGACGGGGAGACGAGCCGTCCGCGAGGGTCGGCCGACCTCACACCGCCCGGTTCCTAGTCCCCTTCTTCCGGAGGGCTGGAGTTTCTTGCGCGCAACCCCGACAGCGCGCGGATCTCCGCCGCCAGGATGTGGCGCCCTCCCTCCTGGCGAATGCAGTCCAGCAGCTCGCCGGGCGTGTGCTCTTCCTTCAGGCGCACGAGGTACTCGAGCACCGACGTGGACGCGTCGGCCGGGACGATCTCGGCCAGGCGCCAGCGGAAGGCCATGCGCGCCAGGTTCGTGTCCACGACCTTCTGGGCCATCGCCACCCATTGGGCGTGCACGATCAACACCGAATAGCGTCGCTTCTCCTTGCGCGAGCCGGTCTCGTCATCCAGGTGGCGCTCCATGCGAGCCCGGCGCTCGGCCACGTCCTTGAGGTCCCTGGGTGACAGGGCTTCCAACAAGCGACGGTCACCGATGGACACCGCCGACTGCTCGGAGCCTGGTCCCGCCAGTGCCTCGCCGAGGTTGAGCGACTTGGTCCGGCGAGCGGAGTCCGCGTAGATGTTGCCGAAGTCCTGCGCCCACAGCAGCAGGTTGATGCCGTTGAACAACACGGAGACGACCGCGGCGACGCCGATGGCTTGAACACCACAAGCCAGGCCTACTCCGATGGCGAGAAAGACATACACGCCGTCCTTCACATCTTTGAGCGTGGTCCGGAACCGAACTGCCGCCACGATCCCCGCCAGACTGAACGCCAGCGCCAACGAATGCTGTACGATCAAAACGATGCCGGTGACGGCCACCGGCAGGATGATGAGCGTGTGGACGACAGATTGGTCGTAGTCCCCGCGCCGCTTGATGATGATGTAGGTCCAGGCGACCGGCAGCATGATGAGTAGCGCCGCCGCCACGGAGATGAACACCACGAACAGGTCGATGGGCTCGGTAGCGGTGGCACCGCTGTCGAACGGGCCGGCGCCGCGCAGGCGCTCCAGCGACGACGAGGTCCAGACGGTGGGTGCTGTGCGGGCCAACACCACCAGCACTACCACCAGCAGCGCGTAGTAGAGCGCCAGTCGTATGAGCGAGGCGCGGTTCTCTCGGTCCGGTGGGCGGTGGAACAAGCTCACGGAGTCGCCTCGGGTCCGAACTCGTCGAGCAACAAGTCATCGAACTCGTCTGCTTGCTCCGAGGTCCAGAGCACCAGGTCGACGAGCTCGCTCGGATCCAGATCCTCCATCGGCCGCCCCGCCACCAAGCGAACGCGGTCGTCGCCACCTACCCAGAAGCTGGCTCGGCCGCAAAGGATTCCGTTCAACTCGAGGAGCCTGCGGAAGAACCCTTCCCGGTTGTCCGGCGGCACGTCCATGATCTCCAACGTGATCAAGAGAAGAGGAATTTCTGGATCTCGTGGGTTCGGGACCACCGAGACTTCGCCCTCGGCGCTGCCCCGCCGCACGTGCGCGACGAAGCCGGGCCGGAGGCTTCCTTCCTCCAGACCTTCAACCAGGTCCGCGACCAGGCTGCCGAGTGCTTGGATTTGTTTGGGCATCGGATTCTTGGGAAGCGCGCGGGGGAACATCCCATGGCAGAGCAGGTCAGGCAACGGGCGCGTGTATTACCACCCTCCCGAGGCACCGCCCCCTCCAAAGCGTCCTCCACCTCCTCGGAAGCCTCCACCCCCCCCACGGAAGCCCCCGCGCCCCCCCGGCCAGCCCCCCTGACCGCCCCCTGGCGGCGAACGGTCCCGCGGACCAGGCCAGGGCCGGGCCCACGGCCGTGGATGCCGGAGGATGACCGGCGGCTCGACCCACCCCCGACGCGAGCTCCATCCCCGACGCCGCCGAGCCGGGCGGGCGCGCCTCAGCCACACGAGAACGAGGATCAGGATGAGCAACGCGACCAGGACCGGGATCGGGCTTGGAGCCTCCGCAACGGGAGCGTCGGGTGCCGGAACCTCACCGCGGACCCGAGCGAGGATGGCCGCCACCCCCGCCTCGACCCCCCCGTCGAAGTCGCCCGCTCGAAAGGCAGGCGTGACCACGCGATCGAGGATGCGCCGCGCCACGGCATCGGGAAGGGCGCCTTCCAGGCCGTATCCGACCTCGAGGCGCATACGGCGTTCCTCCCGTGCGATCAGGAAAAGCACGCCGTCGTCTACGCCCTCGCGCCCGAGTTGCCAAGTTTCGGCAACGCGCAGTGCAAATGCCTCGATCGGCGTGCCCTCGAGGGAAGGAACTGTCAAGACCACGACCTGGGATCCAGTCTCCTGCTCGAAGTCCTGCAGCACGGTTTCGATGCGGGTGCGGGCCCCCTTCGACAGCATATCCGCCTGATCCACCACCGGTCCGCTCAGGAACGGCACCTGTTGGAAGGCGAGCGCCACCAGAAGCAGCGGAAAGACCACGGATCGCAACGCGGGCACCGGACGTCTCATCGCGGCCGCACCCGAGGAGTGTCGGGCAGCTCGTCCGTGTCGTCCGGTGCGGGCGGGAACCCGGCGTCCCGCGTCAGCGCGGCGCACGCGGCCACCGCTTCGAGAATCGCCTCGGTGGTTCGACCGCTCCTCAGGCCCGACACCAGGCGTTCGGCCAGCGCCGTCCAACGATCCTCGGGCACAGCGGCCCGCACAGCCTCGTCGCCGATCACGAAGGCGGCACGCTCGAAGAACGCCAGGAAGACAAGGATCCCGGTACCTGCCCGCGTGGCGAAGACCCTCTCCTCCAGGAAGGCGACCTCGGCCCTGCGCTCAGCGCGCCGGGTACGCAGCGCAGCGCTGGTCAGAAGGCGACGCGCGGGCTCCCAGTGGGAAACAAGCAGGCCCGCACCCGCCCCCAGGCTCCCCAAACCCAGCCAGAGGAGGGGGCCCATCCCCCACAGGGGCCGCAGGAGGTCCACGGCCAGCAGTGGCAGAAGCACCGCCACGGCGCCCAGGGCAGATCCGCGCCAGCGAGCTTCCGGGTAGTCGTCACACGCCTCCACCAGGAAGGTGACCACTTCCGCGGCAGACTCCCGCTCCGCCTGTCGTACGGCCTCCTGGATCCGCTCGAGATCGGTGTCGCCCAGCCGCCGGGAGCGAAAGGCGAACGACGACCCGGTCAACTGCGGGTGAGGTCGACGCGGGGCGCCTGCTCCGCGCCCGGTGCGGCCTCGAAGTAGGAACGCGCCTCGAAGCCGAAGGCCCCTGCGAACAACGCGGTGGGAAAGCGCCGCCGGAAGGTGTTGTAGGTCTGGGCCACCTCGTTGAAGCGCATGCGTTCGACGGAGATGCGGTTCTCCGTTCCTTCGAGCTGGGCCTGAAGATCGCGGAAGGCCTCTGTGGCCTTGAGCTCCGGGTATTGCTCGACCACCACCAACAGGCGGCCCAGCGCGGTGGAGAGCTCCCCCTGCGCGGCCTGAAACTGCCGCATCTCCTCGGCGTTCGGTGTGTCTGCGAAGGTCACCTGGGTCGCCTTGGCACGCGCCTCGATGACGCCCTCGAGCGTCTCCCGCTCGAACTCCGCCGCACCCCGCACGGTCTCGACCAGGTTGGGAATCAGGTCGGCGCGACGTTGATAGACGTTCTGCACCTGCCCCCAGGCGGTGCTCACCGCCTCGTCCCGTTCCACGAGGCCGTTGTACGAGCGGTAAGCGAATAGAGCCACTACGCCTACGGCCAACACGCTGAGAATGCCGAGCGCCTTGCCCATTGTGCTCCTCCAGCTCCGGGATTCGAGGTCAGCCTGAGCATACGTCCCGCACGGGACCGATGCACGCGACCCGCGGCTCCGGAGCGGATGCGGGCGGGCTGGAGGGGGAAGGGGGGAAGAAGCGGGGACGCCCCGCGGGGACCGGAGGTCGGCCCGCGGGGCGTCTGGAGATGAGGCTGGCGGCGTCGTACTCTCCCACCGAGCTGCCTCGGCAGTACCATCCGCGCTGTGGGGCTTAACGGCCGTGTTCGGGATGGGAACGGGTGTGACCCCCACGCCATCGCCACCAACCACAAGTGCCGCGCACTGGATCGTGGCGCTGGAGGTCGTCAGGCTGCGGGGACCTCCCTGCGACGTACCATCCAGGTACGTCTCAGTCGGTCTCCTCGCCTTCCTACTCCAGCATCCACGCTGCAGCGCGCCATACCATTGGGGCGTCGATCCGGGCCCTACCTGGCATCCCGGCTGAACGCCCCCAGACCGTTCTGGTGGATACCCACCTGAGGCAGGCCCACCGGAGCGATCCAAGAGCGAGTTGGGGAAAGGGAGAGCAGCGAACCGAGTTGCTGCGGGCGACCGTTGCGTGCGGGTGCACGTGGAGCCGCTACCGTTCGTGCAGTCCGTCGCCTACCGGACTGCGCTGTGCTACTGCGGTGGTGACACGCTTCGACGACTCCCGGGATGAACCCAGGGACGTCGAACGTGCCGGTCAAGCCTCTCGGGCGATTAGTACGGCTCGGCTTCACGGCTCACACCGCGTCCACCTGCCGCCTATCAACGTGCTCGTCTCGCACGGCCCTTCTGAGTGCTTACACACTGGGAGTGTTCATCTCGAGGGGGGCTTCCCACTTAGATGCTTTCAGCGGTTATCCCGTCCCGACGTCGCTACCCGGCGCTGCCCCTGGCGGAACAACCGGTACACGAGGGGTCGGTCCGTCCCGGTCCTCTCGTACTAAGGACGGCTCCTCTCAACACTCCAACGCCCACGACGGATACAGACCGAACTGTCTCACGACGTTCTGAACCCAGCTCATGTACCACTTTAACGGGCGAACAGCCCGACCCTTGGGACCTTCTCCAGCCCCAGGATGTGATAAGCCGACATCGAGGTGCCAAACCGCCCCGTCGATGTGAACTCTCGGGGGCGATAAGCCTGTTATCCCCGGCGTACCTTTTATCCGTTGAGCGACGGCCCTTCCATTCAGAACCGCCGGATCACTAAGGCCTGCTTTCGCACCTGCTCGATCTGTCGATCTCGCAGTCAAGCTCCCTTCTGCCTTTACACTCGTCGCGCGATTACCGACCGCGCTGAGGGAACCTTTGCGCGCCTCCGTTACTGTTTGGGAGGCGACCGCCCCAGTCAAACTACCCACCTGCCACGGTCCCCGAGGAGGATTCACTCCCCTGGGTTAGAGCCTCAACATTGTAAGGGTGGTATTTCACCAATGACTCCCCGACCCCTGGCGAGGCCGGCTCATAGTCTCCCACCTATCCTACACGTGCAAAGCCAAGACCCAATGGCAGGGTATAGTAAAGGTGCACGGGGTCTTTTTGTCCTGTCGCGGGTACTCGGTATCCTCACCGAGACTCCAATTTCGCCGAGCTCGCGGAGGAGACAGCGCCCAAGTCGTTACGCCATTCGTGCAGGTCGGAACTTACCCGACAAGGAATTTCGCTACCTTAGGACCGTTATAGTTACGGCCGCCGTTTACCGGGGCTTCAGTTCAGAGCTTCGGGTTTCCCCTAACCCCTCCCTTTAACCTTCCGGCACCGGGCAGGCGTCAGTGCCTATACGTCGTCTCGTCGACTTCGCAGACACCTGTGTTTTTGCTAAACAGTCGCTTGGGCCGATTCTCTGCGGCCTGTCTCAGCTCCCCACGCATCGTGGTTCACCTACTGCAGGCTCCCCTTCTTCCGAAGTTACGGGGACATTTTGCCGAGTTCCTTCTCCGCGGATCACTCGAGCACCTTAGGCTTCTCGCCTCGCCTACGTGTGTCCGTTTGCGGTACGGTCTGATGCACTACTCCCCTGCGAGGCTTTTCTCGGCGGCATGATTACAGACCCTTGGCGGGGCCCGAAGGCCCCTTCGGCATCGGCGCTCGGCTAAGCGGGTCTTTTATCCCCCACCATCGCCTACCACCTTGCATCGGATACTCCACCACCCGACGGTCTTTTCACTCCCGCGTCCCCCCTCAGGGTCGAACGCACTACACCAGGTACAGGAATATTGACCTGTTTCCCATCGCCTACGCCTTTCGGCCTCGGCTTAGGGGCCGACTAACCCGGAGCGGACCAGCCTGGCTCCGGAACCCTTAGGCTTTCGGTGACAAGGATTCTCACCTTGTTTCTCGCGTACTCATTCCGGCATCCTCACTTCCCTGCGCTCCACCCCTGCTCTCTCGAGGGGGCTTCTAGGCCCAGGGAACGCTCCCCTACCATGTCTCCACTCCGAAGAGTGGCCCACATCCGTAGCTTCGGTGGTGTGCTTGAGTCCCGACCATTATCGGCGCGGATTCACTTGACTAGTGAGCTATTACGCACTCTTTCAAGGCATGGCTGCTTCTAAGCCAACCTCCTAGTTGTCTGCGCAAATCCACATCCTTTCTCACTTAGCACACACTCTGGGACCTTAGCTGACGGTCTGGGTTCTTTCCCTCTCGCGGACGGACATTATCGCTCGCCCACTGCCTCCCGGGTGTCCTCTGACGGGCATTCGGAGTTTGCTTGGGGTCGGTAACCGGGTAAGGCCCCTAACCCATGCAGTGCTCTACCTCCCGCAGATCATTTCCCGAGGCTATACCAAAATATATTTCGGGGAGAACCAGCTATCTCCGAGCTTGATTGGCCTTTCACCCCTATCCACAGCTCATCCGAGCAGTTTTCAACCCACACCGGTTCGGGCCTCCACCAGGTGTTACCCCGGCTTCACCCTGGCCATGGATAGATCGCGTCGGTTTCGGGTCTGCCCCCACGTACTCATTCGCCCTATTCAGACTCGCTTTCGCTTCGGCTCCGGCCCTGAAGGCCTTAACCTCGCACGTGAGGAGCAACTCGCCGGATCATAATGCAAAAGGCACGCAGTCACCCATCCACACCCCGAAGGATGTAGCCAGGCTCCTACCGCTTGTATGCACACGGTTTCAGGATCTATTTCACTCGCCGTCAGGCGTGCTTTTCACCGTTCCCTCACGGTACTCTCCACTATCGGTCACGAACTCGTATTTAGCCTTGGAGGATGGTCCCCCCAGATTCAACCGGGATTCCTCGTGCCCCGGCCTACTCGGGTACCTCACCAGGTCGTGTACTCGGGTTTCGCATACGGGACTTTCACCCTCTACGGTCCGCCGTTCCAGGCGCGTTCCGCTACCCTTTCTACTCCCCTACGTCAGGCCCCACAACCCCGCATCCATCGCTGAACACGGTTTAGGCTCTTCCCCTTTCGCTCGCCACTACTCAGGGAATCTCGTTTGATTTCTCTTCCTCCAGGTACTGAGATGTTTCAGTTCCCTGGGTTGGCTACCGCTTTCACGGTCGACGAGGCTCTCACCCCGCCAGGTTTCCCCATTCGGACATCCCCGGATCAACGCTCGCGTGCAACTCCCCGAGGCTTTTCGCAGCTTGCCACGTCCTTCTTCGCCGGTTCGTGCCTAGGCATCCACCCTGTGCACTTCTTCGCTTGACCAGCAACGCTCAACATCCGGCCAACGCACACTCGCGTGCGCGCCCGCCAGAGTGTCTCTCTCGCGTCCCTGATCCACCGCCAAGCCCTACGTGCACCCTACTTCTACTTTCCCTTCGGTGCCCGCGTATACTTCTCTCTCGGCTCGACTACTTCCCTTTCCCAACTCACCCGTGTTTTCAAGAAGC
>JAWKQO010000004.1:300000-528110 GCA_041390105.1 Gemmatimonadota bacterium | reverse complement strand
GACCACTTCGAGGGGGACACGCGCATCCACACCGGCGTGCGTACCCTCGGTCATGTCGCCGTCATCGACGGTGATCTTCGTGTCGATGGTGTGATCGGTGGCGACGTTCTCGTCCTCGGTGGCGATCTCCATTTCGGACCCGACGGTCGCGTCGAAGGGAACGCCACCGTGGTCGATGGCCGCGCCGCCGCCGACGCCTACGAACACGTCGGGGGCACCCTCACCGAACAGCGCACCCGGAGTGACCTGCGCTCCGATGCGCGGACGCGCTCGTCCGCGCGCTCACGTTCGGCAGCGTATCGGGGCAGTGAATGGGACGAGGGCCGTACGCGAGCGCACGCGTCGGTCACGGGCAGAATCGGACCCACCTACAACCGAGTGGAGGGGCTCCCCGTGTGGATCGGTCCGATGGTTCGGACCTCCGGCCCTGCGCCCCTCCTGTTGGAGGCACTCGGCATCTGGCGCACTGCCACCGGCTTCGACGCCCGCGAGGACGAATTGGGGTATTGGCTCCGGCTGGAGCAACGGTTTGGTCGCCGTTCCGGGCCCTTCGTCGGTGCGCGCGTCTATTCGGTGGTGAACGGCGTCGAGGATTGGAGTCTGAGCGACGCCGAAGCGTCTCTGGCGACCCTGCTCCTGCGCGACGACTTCCGCGACTACTACGCCGCGGAAGGGTGGTCGGGCTACGTGGGCATGCGCGCCTGGGACCAGCGCCTCCGTTTGACGCTGGACTACCGACGCGAGGACCACGGCTTCGCCTCCGTCGCCGACCCGTGGACCCTGGGCGACGACGACGAGCTGTGGAGAGCCCAGCCACTCGTCGCGGAGGGGCGGATCTCGACGGTCGGGGCGGAGGTCGTCGCCGGTGACACCGACGATCGGGATCGCCGCCACGGTGGATGGTTCGTGCGCGCCGAGGCCCGCAAGGGTGTGGACGGCACGCTGGTGCGACCGGTCTACACGCAGGCGAGCGGCTCGGTGGGTGCACCGCGCTCCTTCGCGGCCGAGGACCTCGCCGTCGGGTTCGTCGATCTCCGCCGGTACGCACCGCTCGGTCCGGATGCCCGTCTGGACGTGCGCGTTCTGGCGGGGGGCAGCCTGAACGACCGCAGTCTACCCGCGCAGTTCCAGCACGCGTTCGGCGGCGCCGGGAGCCTGCCCGGGTACCGCCTGTTCGCAGGCGACTGTGGGGCGCGTACGTCGGGTACAGCCATCCGAGCGGCGAGCGCGGGCTCGTCCGAGCCGGTGTTCCTGGACTACGGGTGCGACCGCTTCGCGGCGCTCCAGGTGGAGTATCGCGGGGGCCTGAGCTTCGACTTCCAGTTCAGCGACGGCCGGGACGAGGATCCCGACAACTGGGGCAACTGGGAGGACTGGGACGATGGCCGCCACGGGTTCGATGCCTCGTTCGAGTGGTCCCTGTTCTTCGATGTGGCGCGTGGGTGGTTGGCCCCCGACTCCGAGGCACCGGGGCGCGCGGGGACCGACACACTGATGGACGCCGGCGCAGGAGTGTGGTTCGGAGGTCTGGGCGTGTTGGCCGCCGTACCTCTCGATTCGGAAGAACATCCGGTGCGCTTCCTGATCCGCCTCGAGCAACGCTTCTGACCGTGATTCCGCGTCGGCGTCTTCGGCTCACCGGCTTGTTGCTGCTGGCTCTTCCCGTCGCAGTCGACGCGCAGGAGGGGCCGCTGCGCAGCCGCCTGTCGGAGACCGAAGGCACTCTGGCGATCGAGATCGGCGATCTCTTCGACGAAGAGATCCGCGATGCGCTACAAGAGGGGTTCCCGCTGCGGGCGCAGCTGGTGGTCACGCTCTGGCGCGACGGGTTTCTGGACCGGCGCGTGGACGCCTTTGAGTGGCGTGCTTCCGTTCGCCCCGAGGGGGGACGCTTCCAGGTGCAGATCGCCGGGGAGCCCGCGCGAGCGGTGGACGACCTCGAGACACTGCGCTCAGCGTTGTCACGGCGCTTCGCGGTTCCGCTGCGACCCCCGGAGCCCGGTCGCTACTTCTACGACGTCGCATTGGACGTCGAGTGCCTGTCGACCTCCGATCTGCACGCGCTGGAGGAATGGCTGCGGGGAAGTGCCGCCCCTGACGACGGGCCGGATCCAGACGACGAGGGCACGCTCACCCGGGGTGTGCGAGGGCTCTTCGTGCGCGCCCTGGGGCTCCCGCGCCGCAGCCTGGAGCGACGCACCCGCACCTTCGGGTGGCGGGGGTGAGGAGCCTGGAAGCACCGCTCAGCGGCGTGTGTACGTAAGGTCGTAGGAGGTCGTCCAGCTCGCCCCGCCGTTCACCGAGTTCTCGCCGTGCTGGCGGACGTTGCCATTCAGAGGCGTCCAGGTGATGCGCTGCGAGGTTCCGCGATAGCGGCCGGCGAGGACCATGCGGGTGTCGACGAGGCCGCCGACGGTCACGAGCGTGAGATCGTTGGTGTCTACCCACACCTGATTCCACAGCCCGCTGCGCGCGTCGTACATGTTGAAGCTCGTGCCGCGCTCGCTGGCGCTACTCCAGTTCTCCTCGAGGATACAGCCGCCGAGCAGCGAGATGAGGTCGTTGGTCGAGCCTCCGACCGCCCAGGCGCCTTCCCAGAAGTCGAACTGTCGATGCTCGGAAGCCTGGCACCCGGCAGCCAGCGTCGGTCCCGCGGGCGCACCCACCGAAGGAATGCGTCTGTACTCGGCCTTCCAGAACTCGGTCCAGGAGCCGCCGCCGTCGCCGCTGCGCTCGGCGCGACGGACGAAGCTCGAGTCGGTGATCGATTCGAACGTCTCCCGGTTGAGGCCACCGTCCGGTCGGGTGCCCGAGCGGGAGACGAGCGTGATCTGGCCGGACGTGAAGCGCCCCTCCAGCACGTCGAAGGTGCCGGCACCCCCGTCCCCTCTCGCGAGGATCCACTCGCCGGGTTGCTCGCCGGCGATGATCAGCGTGGCCATCTCGACGTCGGCGCCGTTGCGGGTGCCCACCCAGGCTTCTTTGCGGGCCCTGCCGGTGAGGGACGAGCGGACCACGGCCGTCGCCTGGCCCTGGGTCACACCCCCGCCGGCGTCGGTGTCCCGGCTCGCGACACTCCACGAGCCGGCGAGGAAGTCGAAGGAGGTCACCGGCTGGGGCCCCGGGTCCACGACCGGTTCGGCTGGAGTGTCGCCGCACGCGGCCAGGGCCAGCACCGTCAGCGCTGCCGACGTCCACGCGCCGGGAGCCCGCATGCCGGTCAGCGCATGCCCGCCGCCTCCACCCCCTCCTCGTCTTACCCCAACGTCCCGACCCATCGGCCCCGCCTCCTCGTTGGACCTTCGCCTGCCTGCCGGAGAAGGTCCCGCCCCCGCGGCGTCTGCCCAAGAGATGCGGGACGAGCCGCGCCGAAGCGGGACGGCCCGGGAATGGTCGGGACGAGCCGAGCGGGGGCCCGCTCAGCCGAGGGGGTCGAGGAGGGCCGCGCGGTAGGTCCGACTGACACGCAGCTCGCGGCCGTCGGTGAGCGTGGCGAGGCAGTCGCCGTTGAACCACGCGTCGACGCGAGCCACCTGGTCGACGTTGACGATCGTCGAGCGATGGATGCGACGGAACCGGCTCGGATCGAGCCGCTCCTCGACCGCCGCGAGCGTCGCCCGGATCAAGTGCTCCCCGTCGGCGGCGTGAAGACGGACGTAGTTGCCTGCGGCTTCGATGTGTGAAACGTCCTCGACCCCAACGAAACGGGTCACCTCCCCTTCGCGCACGGCGAAACGCCGGACCCAGGTGGGGCGGGGGCCGTGCCCGGGTTCCGTGTCGGGTGCCTGCGCGGGTGCAGGACCCGAGACCCACCCCACGTGTAGGGCAGTGGCCAGACCCACGTACAGCAGCGCCTCGGAGAGCGTGAAGGCACGGGCGAAGTGCGCGAAGTTGTTCGCCACGGTGCCACCTCCCATCGCGGAGAAGGCCCAGGCCGCGAGCAGTGCGTGGAGCCCGATGGCGGTGAAGAGGAGCGGCGCGTGCAGGACCATGCTTCGCCGCCAACCGATGCGCGCGGGATCGAGCCGGTCGATCAACACGGCGAGGAGAGGCGTGACGGCGATCCACGGCGTCCACCAGACGATCATGTCCGTCAGCGCGGCCCCCACCGGGCGGAACGTGGTTGTGAGGCCTTCGATGATCCAATCGTTGACGAAGTCCAGACCCACCACCAGCGACCAGAACACGGACACGGAGAGCGGGAAGCGGGCCCGCGCCACCGAGCGGGAGCGGGTCCGTGTGACGAGCGCAGCCGGGAGCCGTCGCGCGAGCATCGCCCGGACGCGAGCGAAGGGGTCGCGCCTGCGGTCGGACGTGCAGGTGGTGTACGGGGACGGGGCGGTGAACGTGTCGGTCGCGAGCACGTTGGCGAATGGCATGGAATACCTCCGGCGGAGCGGGCTTCACCCGGTCATACGGACGCCGGTGGAGTCGGTGTCAGACCGGCGTCGTCCGCCGGACTTGTCGACCGTGCCATCGATGCGGTCGGGACCGGGGCGCGTGGGCGCCCCGGCCCCGCGCCTCTACTCGGCGGTGACCGGATCGATCACCGCGGTCACTTCGCTGATCCGGTTCGCTGGGAAGCCTCCCCGTTCGGCGTGGGTACGAACGGCGTCGGCGTCCGGAGCGACGTAGACGCAGTAGATGCGATCTGCGGTCACATAGCTGTGAACCCACTGGATGGAGGGGCCGAGATCGCTCAGGACCTCACAGGACTTCCGCGAGATTCCGGCAAGCTGCTCCGGTCCCAGATCGCCCGCACCCGGGAGATCGCGTTCGATCACGTAGCGTGGCATGGGTATCTCCTTGGATGGTGGGGGGTCAGTCGGCCCAGCGGCAGGTGACACGCGGGTTCCAGTCCTGGAGCGCGCCGCTCGGATTCTCCTTCCAGGCCCAGACATGCAGGATCCACAAGCCGAAGGTGTTGTTGCGGTGGAAGGCGACGCCGTTGAGCTCAGGCGGCGCGTCCGCCGTCCAGGCGGTGAAGGGGACGGCGTACTCCACCGCGACCAGCCGTTTGGCTCCCGACGGTTGGGGCTCGTAGAGCAGGATCTCGGGCCGCAACTCCTCCACGACGCCGTCGAAGCGGGACAGGTCCCCCCAGTGCACACCCATCCCCCCGCTGGACGACTCCATGCAGTCGGTCAAGCGCGCGTCGAACCCAGCTGCCCGAGCCGCGGCCAGGCTGCGGTATGGGAGGGTGGCCTGCCGCAGCCCGCCGATCCAGGCGCGCAGGGTGGATCTCGGGATCGCTGACGGGGACACCCGACCGGCCCCGTCTGAGATTTCCGCCGCTCTATCGGGGGACGCGCCGGTATCCGGCGCGACCGAGGTTTCGGTACAGGCAGCCATCAGGGTCGCCAGCAGCAGCGGCACCAGACTGAGCACGTTTCGTCCAGGCGAGTTCATGACACCTCCAGAGTGGCAACAAGGTCTCGGCAGGGCCGGCCGCTTGCTGGTCCCTGCAACGGGCCGGACATTGGCGTGACCCCGTCGCCGAACCATCGACGGCCGCTCGCCTCTCTGTCGCCAATGGCCAACTCCTTTCGTATCAAAGCGTTCGGAGGTGTCTCCCTGCACGGGCCCGAGGGTCCCGTGGCGGGTCGGGCCAGCCAGCGCCACCGCCTGGCGCTGCTCGCACTGCTGGGCGTGGCCCGCGACCGCGGCATGACCCGCGAGCGGATCATCGCCCTTCTCTGGCCGGAGGCGGAGCCGGACAAGGGCCGCCGCCTCCTGTCGGACTCGGTCTATCGGATCAACCAGGCGGTCGGTGGGGAGGGCGTCGTTGCCCTTGGCGATGGGTTGCGGATCGACGAGACCCGGATCCAGAGCGATGTGGCAGAGTTCGCCGATGCGCTCGCAGCGGAGGAGTGGGAGACGGCGGTGCTGTTGCAGCCTGCGCCGTTCCTCGACGGCTTCTATGTGCCGGGGGCTGGCGACTTCGAGCGCTGGGTGGAACGCGAGCGACAGAGGTTGGCCCGAGAGCGCGCGCGGGCCCTGGAGGCCCTGGCCACACGGACCGAGGAGCACGATCCGGTTGCAGCCAGCCGCTGGTGGTATCTGCTGTCCGCAGCCGACCCCTACAGTTCCCGCGTAGCGCTCCTGCTGATGCGCTGCCTCGAGCGCGCGGGTGACCCGGCGGGCGCCGTGCGGCACGCGGACCTGCACGCCTCACTCGTGCGAGGCGACCTGAGCCTGGAGCCGGACCCCGAGGTGCCACGGTACGCAGCGGAGCTTCGGGGGAGGGATCCCGAGCCCGTTCCGCCGCGGGAGAGCGC
This sequence comes from Gemmatimonadota bacterium, assembly GCA_041390105.1. NCBI lineage: Bacteria > Pseudomonadati > Gemmatimonadota > Gemmatimonadota bacterium. The sequence goes on along the minus strand of JAWKQO010000004.1, from coordinate 521,832 downwards.
CGCAGAAAAGGGCGCTGCGCGGCGGACGCCGTCGCCCCAGGCACCAGGGTCGGTGACGGCGGAATCGTCCTCGGCTCCGCCCCTGCCCATGGTGCACGTTTCGCCGGCGCCGGCGCCGGCCCGACACAGACGCAGAGCCGCGACGCGCGCCGCCGTCGTGGGCATCGCCCTCCTGGTGTTGGGCCTGACCTGGAGAGAGGCGCGCCGTGAGGACGGCAATGCGACTGCGATCGCGTCTCTGGTGGTGTTGCCCTTCGCCGACCTCAGCGGTGACGGGAGTGGGGCGCCGCTGGCGGACGGGATCGCCGAGGAGTTGATCACACGACTGTCGAACACGCCCGGGCTCAGCGTCATCGGACGCACGTCGGCGTTCGCCTTCAAGGACCGGGCGATGGATGCACGGCAGATCGGCGCAGCGCTCGGCGTAGGCGCCGTCCTCGACGGAAGCGTGCGGCGATCCGGAGCGCGCCTCCGGATCCACGCGCAACTCATCGACGCGAAGAGCGGGTTCGAGCTCTGGTCGGAGATCTACGAGCGCAGCTCCGCGGACGTCTTCAACGTTCAGGACGAGATCGCGCAAGCGCTGGTGACCCGGCTTCGCGGACGCGGGGCGGCCGTGAGCAAGGGAGCAGGTGTTCCGGTCGAGGACCTGGAGGCGTACAACCTCTACCTGAACGGACGTTACGAGTGGCACAAGCGCACCAAGGCCAGCCTGTTGGCTGCCGCCGACTACTTCGAGCAGTCCGTGGACCGAGCTCCCGACTACGCGCGGGCCCATGTGGGCCTCGGGGACGCGTACGCCGTCCTCGGCTTCTACGACTACGTGTCTCCGGCAGAGGCGTTCCCAAGGGCCCGCACCGCTGCGCGCCGCGCCATCGAGCTCGATCCTGAGCTTGCAGAACCGCACGCGACGCTCGGATACGTAGCCCTCTACTACGACTGGAACGTTGGTGAGGCCGAACTCGAATTCAAACGAGCCATCGAGCTGGCACCCGGCTACTCCACGGCGCACCAGTGGTACGCCAATCTCCTCACTGCCGAGGGTCGATTCCCGGAAGCCGTCCGAGAAATGCGGCTCGCCACCGAGCTCGATCCCCTTTCACTGATCGCCAACACCGCCCTGGGCTGGGTGTACTACCACCAGGGCGACTACGAAGCCGCGCTGGACCAGCTCGACCACGCGCGCCAGCTCGACGCCGGTTTCGAGCTCGACTACCTCTGGACGGGTCTCACCTTGGAGGAGATCGGTCGGACAGAGGAGTCGCTCAATGAGCTCCGGCGCGCGGTGTCCTTCTCGAGCTCGGCGATCACGAGGGCGGCACTGGCACGAGGGTTGGCGCTGGCGGGCGAGGAGCGCGAAGCGCGGGGGCTCCTGGGTGCGCTGGAGCAGGAAGCGAGCGCCGGATACGCGCCTTCGTACGAGATCGCGAAGGTCCACTCGGGCCTCGGAGATCGGGCCGGTGCCCTGGCGTGGCTGGAGCGCGCTTTCGAGCAACGGTCCCACTCCATGGTGTTCCTGGCCGTGGACCCTCAGCTGCGGGACCTGCGCGATCTGCCCGCGTTCCGTGAGCTGGTGCAGCGGGTGGGGCAGGGCGGCTGAGATCCGACGGAGCCAAGACAGGAGATCGTGCCATGACCCGAGCCGCATCGCTTCGCACCGCCGCTGGCTTCAGCATCCTGGCGCTGGGGCTGATGATGCTGGGCGTGGTCGTGATGGTGGCGTCCTCCGGGACCGGCGCTCAGGATCCCCTGGAGAGGTTCTCGGATCCAGCCACCTTCACGGCGATCCTGCTCGCCGCGGACCCGGCGCTACGACTCGCGCTCTTCTTCGACGGCCTGTTCGCCATCGCCTATGCGGGCACGGTCGGCTTCGCGGCCATCGGTCTGGCCGCCCGCTGCCCACCCGCTGCCTGGGCCAGCGGACTCGGCATCCTGGTCACGATGGGACTCGATGTCACCGAGAACCTGTTGATGCTCGGCTCCCTGGGGATGGCTGCAGCGGGCGTGCAGATCACGGGGGAACGCATTGCGCTCCATGTGCTGATCTCGGGGCTCAAGCTTCACGCGGCGGCGTTCGCGCTCGTCGCGTTCGCGTTCACCCTCCCTGACCGCGGGCTCGTGACATCGCTGATGCGCTGGGGCGTCCTCCTCATGCCCGTCTCCGCCATCCTGTTCGTCACCGACGTGTTCGGCGCGAGCGGCTACGGTTCGCTGGGGGTGTTCGTGTCGATGGTGGGTGGGATGGTGCTCCTGGCCTTCTTCGCGCGGGCCGAGGCCGGAAGGGAGCCGCAATCGGATCCGCTGTGACGGCCCCCAGGCGTTGCTGAGACGGAGTGGCGACCATTGTCCGGCGTAGCCGCTGCCGGCCGACCCTCGAAACCCACCCCCCATCCACTCCGTAGGGCCTCCTCGAAAGGCGACCCTGTTCACCGGGCGAGGAGAGGATCATGCGCAACCCAGGCATCGCCGCCGTGCTCAGCCTGCTCATTCCGGGCATCGGCCAGATCTACAACGGCACCATCCTGCGTGCGCTCTTCTGGCTCGTCGTGACGCCGGGCTTCTGGATCGGGACCGGCGGACTACTGGGCTGGGTGTGTCACATTGCGTCTGCCTGGACCGCATACCGCTACGCGGAGGCCCATCCCGTTCGCTAGGGGCGCTCCGCGGGCATCGCGCGCAGGACGTCCGGTCGGGTCAGCCCCGCCCTGGGCGCGCCGCTCCGGTACGGCTCTGCCGGAGCTGCAGAACGCGGCGCACGAACTGCTCGCGTAGCTCGTAGAAACGGACCACCTGGCCCGGGGACATCACCTCCAGCAGCCGCTGTTGCTCCTCCCGGAAGAGCGTGGCCTCACGCTCCTGCAAACGCAGGCGTGCCTCCAGGATGGCGGAGGCTTCGCGTTCGCCCTCCTGCTGCTGCTGGAAACGCTCCGTATCCAGACGGATCTGCCGGTTCTCCAGCGCGATGGCGCGGCGCTGCTCCTCGGACCACTGCATGACGTCGCGCAGGCGCCCGGCCTGCTCGGCGTCCAGGTCCAACTCCCGCCGCAGGCGCTCGGCGAACGCCCTGCGCACGCGCTGTTCGAGTTGGGCTCGGGGTGCCTCCTGTTGGGCCGCCAGCCCGGCTGGTGCGGCGAGTCCCAGGGCCAGGACGAGCAAGGGGAATCGTCTCATCGTTCCAACTCCGTGACCAGCGTCTCCAGCGCGTCCTCGCTGAGCCCGTCGAGCACGAGCCCTCCAGCGACGACGGCGTCGTCCATCATCCAGCTTCTCGGGAGAGGTTCCAGATCCGGGAGCGGCGCGGTTCGTTGCTGCCAGAGCAGGGCGGTGCCGGCGGCCACGACGACCCCGGCCGCGGCGCTCAATTGCCATGTAGGCCAGCGTCCGCGCGATGCGCGGCTCACAGAGGGCTGACGCAGTCCAGCGCGCACCCGGGCCACCAGCTCCTCCGGAGGCTCGGGCCGGGCCGCCCGCAGGCTCCCGAGCAACTCTGCCTCGGCCCGCAGGTCGGGATCGTCAGCCAGCGCTGCTTCGACGCGGAGGCGCGCGGCGTCGGACAGGGACCCTTCCAGCCACTCCGGAAGGAGATCGCGTACGTCGTCGAACTCGTTCATCGCAGCATCTCCCGGAGCCGTCGGACTCCGTGGTGGTAGTTCACCCGAGCGGCACCCTCACTCGACTCGATCAGCACCCCGATCTCACGAAAGCTCAAACCGTCGTAGACACGTAGAGACACGGCCATCCGCTGCTTCTCCGGCAAGGTGGCCAGCGCCGCCCGCATGCGCGCACACTCGTCACGGGCCACGACCTGCTCGGCCACGTCCACACCGGGTGCCGGGACGGAGCCGATTTCGTCCAGCGCGTGCTCGGGGTGACGCTTGTGTCGCCGAAGCAGGGCGCGAGCCTCGTTCGCCGCGATCCGCAGCAGCCAGGTGCGGAAGCTGGAGTCACCGCGAAACGAGGTCAGGGCGCGCACTGCTTTGAGGCACGCCTCCTGGGTGGCGTCCTGCGCTGCCGCGACGTCGCCGAGGATACCCAGGGTCAGCCGGTACACCGCGCCCACATGACGGCTGGTGAGCTGATCGAGGGCCCCGGCGTCTCCTCCGCGGGCGCGCTCGACCAGCTCCGCCTCGTCCTTCACCGCGCTCGGTGCGCCCGGGAGGGTCATCGTGTCCATGCTGAACGGAGGGGACGCCGGTTCCGCTCAGCCGTTCCCGTCGTGGGGGAAGACCCGATCGATCTCACGTCCGCACACGGTGCCGCTGAGGGTGACCTGACCCGACGACGGATCGAAGGAGCGGTGCAGCTCGTAGTCGCATTCCTCACTCCGACCGTCCGAGGCCGTGACGGTGAACCCTCCGCTCTGGTCCAGCGTCTGCAGACCATCGGGAACGCCGTTGATCCGGCGGCGGTGGGCGTCCCATCTGCCGCTGCCGTTCGTGCTGAACGTGACGTCGCCGCGGACGCGCGCACAATCCTCGATGGAGCGCGTACCGCTGGCATCCATCTCCATCAGCCGCGTGTCCCGATCGAACGTGCGGGTGCCGCTTCCCACCACAACCGTCTGACCGCCGGCGCGGCAGGGAGCGGTTCGCGTGAAGTCGAATGAGGTGACGACGGGCTCAGCGGCCGTGCCGAGCACCAGGTCCGCGGCAGTGGCCAGGGCCGACTGCTCCAGCGCGGCGAACTGCAGACCGATCAGGCCAGCCAGCAGTGCGTCGCTCTCGATTGCCAGGAACTCGGCCTCGTCGAGGGCCAGTGTCGCCGAGGGGTCGGTGGTGCTGTCGCTGCAGGCGGAAAGCAGGGCCGTGGCCAGCGCCGCTGCCGTCAGGGTCTTCGTGCTCATGATCGTCCTCTGCGGCAAGGCGGCCGCGTGCGGGTTGAATCGGTGCGTCACTCCCTTCGATGCGGCCCCTGGCTCGACCGTTAAAACCGGCGGGGCGGTTCCGTTCGCGCCCGGCCAGCCCGGCCACTCGCCATGGGCCCCGGCCCAGCCCGCGTGGGGCAGGGGCAAGGCCCGGGCCGAAATGATTGCACGTCTGAGTAGATATTCATATGTTAGCGCATGAAGCCTGCCCCCGCGCCCACCGGCGCACCGGAATCCGGCGCGTGTGACGTCCGCTCGGTGGACCTCCCTGCGGTGCGGGCGGTGCGGAACGCCCAGGCCCCCGAGCGCAGCGTGGCCGACCTGGCCGACATCTTCCAGATGCTGGCCAGCCCCGCAAGACTTCGCATCGTGGAGGCTTTGGCCGCGCGGGAACTCTGCGTGTGCGACCTGGCGGCCGTGGTCGGCGTGAGCGAATCCGCCGTCAGCCACCATCTGCGCCAGATGCGTCAGCTGCGCGTCGTGCGCTACCGGAAGGAGGGCCGCTTGGCGTTCTATCGCCTGGCCGACGACCATATCCGCGATCTCTTCCGCATCGGACTGGACCATGCCAGCGAGTGAGCCCCGAGGCGCTGCCGTCGCCGAGCCCGTCCGCTTCCGCATCCAGGACATGGATTGCCCGAGCTGTGTGGCAAAGATCGAGTCGCACCTGTGCAAGCTCGAGGGAGTCGTCTCCGTCCAGGGAGATGTGGTCGCGCGTTCACTGGTGGTCGAGCTGGACGCCGAGCGGACCGATCGCGAGCGCGTGGCCGACGAGATCGGCAAGCTGGGCTATCTGGCGCAGCCGGTCGGCGAGGGTGTGCAACCGCACGAGTCCACCTGGACGAGCGGGACGGCGCGCGTGGCCTACGTCGCCATGGTTCTGTTCGCCCTGGGATGGATCGTGAAGGCCGTGGGCGGTGGCCCGGAGCTCTTCACCTGGATGGGCGAGCGCGACGGTCTGGCGGAGGTGATCTGGATCGCTTCGGCGCTGGTGGGCGGCTCCGCCTTCTTCGGCAAGGGGTTGGGCTCGCTGCGCACGCTTTCGCTGGATATGAACTTCCTCATGACCGTGGCCATCTTCGGCGCGGTCGGGATCGGCGAGTTCAGCGAGGCCGCCGCCATCGCCTTCCTGTTCTCGTTGGCCGAGTTGCTGGAGCGCCACTCCTTGGACCGTGCCCGCGCGTCCGTCGAGGCCCTCATGCAACTCTCTCCGCAAACGGCACGCGTGGAGCGAGACGGCGTCGAGAGCGTGATCGCGGCGGAGGGCGTGCTGGCCGGTGACGACGTGCTGGTGGGTCCCGGTGAGCGCATCCCGGTGGACGGACGGGTCCTGGACGGTGCCTCCGCCGTGAATCAAAGCCCGATCACCGGTGAGCCTCTACCGGTGGACAAGGGACGAGGAGACGAGGTCTACGCCGGCACCATCAACGGGGACGGCTTCCTGCGCATCCGGGCCGAGGGGCCTGCGGACAAGAGCACGTTGGCCCGCATCGTGGAGCTGGTCGAGAGCGCGTCTCGCAAGAAGGCCAGGAGCGAGCGCTTCGTGGAGCGTTTCGCCCGCGTGTACACGCCTTTCGTGACACTGACGGCCGTCCTCATCGTGGCTATTCCCGTGTTGCTGCTGGACGGTGCCTTCAGCACGTGGTTCTTGCGGGGTCTGACGCTGCTGGTGATCGCATGCCCCTGCGCGCTCGTCATCTCCACGCCGGTGGCCGTGGTGAGCGGCATCACCGCGGCGGCTCGCAATGGCGTGCTGATCAAAGGGGGCGCCTATCTGGAGGCCGTGGGGGCGGTAAGGGCGCTTGCCTTCGACAAGACGGGCACGTTGACCTTGGGGCATCCGGCCGTGTCCGCGGTGGTCGCCACCGACGGCGTGAGCGAAGACGAGGTGCTGGCTCGGGCGGCTGCTCTGGAGGCCCGGGCCCGCCATCCCATCGCGCGCGCCATCGTGGAGGCGGCTGCGGAGCGCCACCTGGGACGTCCGTGGAACGTCACGGACTTCGAGACCGTGCCGGGGGTGGGCGTCCGCGGACGACTGGACGGCGTGCAGTACAGCGTGGGCCGCGGGCGCGTGCAAGCGCACCTTGCCGAGAACGGCGACGGGACGGCCGTGGCGGTGATGCGTGAGGAAGGACTGTTGGGTTGGATCCGCGTCGCCGACCGCACCCGGGGAGCCGCTGCGCATGCGCTCTCCGAGCTGCGCAGTGCCGGGGTCGAGCACATCGCGCTGCTCACCGGGGACCACCAGGGCGCGGCCACCGAGCTGGCCCGCAAGCTGGGTGTGGACGAAGTACAGGCGGGCCTTCTTCCCGAGGACAAGCTCCACGCCATCGCTGCGCTCGAGGAGCGCTTCGGCGTGGTGGCGATGGTGGGCGACGGTGTCAACGACGCGCCGGCCCTGGCCCGCGCCACCGTGGGCATCGCCATGGGCGTGGCCGGTAGCGACACTGCGCTGGAGACCGCCGACGTCGCGCTCATGGGGGACGATCTGGAGCGCCTCCCCTATCTGCTCCAGCTCTCGCGCCGCGCCCGGCGTGTGATTCGTCAGAACGTAGCCACCGCGATCCTGGTCAAGGCGGTTCTCGTGGTGGGCGTACCGCTCGGCTGGGTCTCCCTGATCGCCGCGGTCGTGCTGGGCGACTTGGGCGTGTCCCTGGCCGTGACGCTCAATGCGCTCCGCCTGGGGCGGGTCGAGAGCTGACGCGAAACGAGTCAGGCGGTTCCGGGGCACGCTCGCGACGTCGGCGCTTTTCCCTGAAGTCCTCCGCGGTGCGGCGACCGTGCCGCATGGCCATGGAGTTGCAGCGCCCCTGGGGATTCGTCCGCGGTCTTCGACCACCGATCCGTGAGGGAGCGTACGCATGCGACCCGCTTTCGTGGTAGCGTCTCTCGTGACCCTGGTGCTCGGCACGGCAGCGTCGTGCGATTCGCCTTCCGCCACGGAGGGTACCGACCAGGAGCCTACTCCTGGAGGGGTGCAAGAGGGCTGCGCCGAGACACGCCTCCTCGGCGCCCCCAATCCCGTGGCCCCAGCGTGGTGTCGCATTCTCGTGGACGGCCCCGGCACGGCGCGTTCGACGGGCAACCGATGGGTCGACGACTTCGATCATCATCTTTCCTTTGCCACTGTGGACGAGGCCTATCGGATCTTCGAACATGCACCCGCGTTCTCGACGAGCTGTTCGGTGCGCCACTTCCGGCACAACGACCATTGGATGGCGGATGTCGGCACGGACGGGTGTGACGGAGTGTTGCTGCGGCCGGATCGCAGCTTCCGCTTCGAGGACGGCCGCCTGGTGGTGGAGGCCACCGTGGCCGCCGGGATCGAGGAATACGCCAGTCACGTCTGGCCCGAGCTCGTGGTGACGACCGCGCCCGCTCCCACCGCCACGAGCAACGGCGACCTCTACGCCTACGCGCAATTCCCAGGCAGCTGGTCGTTCGGTTGCCGGCTCGAGAACGCGCGCACCCCGGTGTGCGCCCTGTTCGACGACTCCGGCCGCGGCACCGCGGGTCGAGTGTTCGAGTTGAGCTTCTTTCAGCACGAAGGTGCCGCGCGCGTCTATGGGGGGGAACCCGGCCCGCACGGGGGCCAGCGGGACCAGGCGTGGCGGGTGTGCGGCTCCGATGATCCCGACATTGCCTGTCGCGACCGCTTCCGCCTGGAGCTCGAGCGGGACGCGGTCCGCATCTTCGTCAACGATGTGCTCTACTCCGAGCACGCCGGGTTGCCCGCCGGAAAGCAGCTTCCCGACGCAATCGTCAACGGCGAGGTGTACGTGTACCTGGCCAGTTGGACCTGGCGGTTGGGCGAGATCGGAAACGGGGCGCGATTCCACTGGGACCGGGTGGCGGTCAACCCCTAGGAAAGCAGGGCACAGGTGGGGCCCCCCGCGTTCGGACCGCCACGGCTCCGAGCCCCCACCCCGCCCACCGGTCGTGTATTGCATCATATGATATAATATCGTATGATAGCATGCATGAGCGATGACCTGGTTGGGCGGCTGCGCCCCCATTGGTTCCACATCCTCAGCGCGCTGGCGCGGGAGGATCTCCATGGATCCGGTATCGCGCGGGACGTGGAGGAGCAGACCGAGGGCCAGGTCCACCTCTGGCCCGCCACGCTGTACCGCACCCTCGACGAGCTGGTCGAGGAGGGTCTGATCGAGCGGCTCTCCTCCTCGCAGGCTCCCGAAGGTGAGAGCGCTCGCCGTCAGTACTACCGCCTGACCGCGGCCGGTCGTGCCGCTCTGGCCGCCGCCGTGGATCGCATGGCTGCGTGGGTGGGAACGGCACGCCGCCGGTTGCGGGAGGTCTGATGGACCGCATCCCGCGACTCCATCGTTGGCTCCTGCGCGGATTACCCGCGGAGTTCCGGGAGCGACATGGCGCCGACCTCGAGGCCCAGCTGGCCGCCTACGCCCAGATTCCCGGTTGGCGCCGCCGCTTCTGGTATTGGACGCGCTCTGCTCTCGACCTGGGGGCGGTCGGCCTGAGGATGCGTCTCGGGCGGAGAACCTCGGTGCGCACGCGCGCTCCCCGGGCCACGGCCTCCCTTCTGGACGAGCTGTCCTTGGATGTGCGGCATGCCTTCCGCGGCGTAGCCGCCGCTCCGAGGATGGCCTTCTTCGTTGTCGCGACGGTGGCACTGGGCGTGGGGGTGAGCGCCACGGTGTTCGGTGTGGCGAACACGCTCTTCCTGAAGCCGCTTCCCTTCGCCGACCCGGCGCGCCTGGTCTTCGTCTCCAACGGGCCCTGGGGTCGAGGACAACAGCTCTCGGAGTTGACGGTCCAGGTGGGACACCTCGTCGACCTGCAGACGGAGAGTCGCACCCTCTCGCAGGTGGAGGGATACCACCTGTTCGACTTTCCCGGCGACCACACGCTGACGAGCACGGATTCGCCCGAGCGCGTGACGCGTCTACGTGTCACCGGTGGTTTTCTGGCCATGCTGGGTGTCCGCCCGGACGTGGGCCGGCTGTTCACCCCGGAAGAGGCCAGCGAGGGTGGGCCCCCGGCCATCCTGCTCACGCACGCGCTCTGGGTCCGGCGGTTCGGGAAGGACCCCTCCGTGATCGGGAGCACCATCGGACTGGATGGCGAACCGGTGGTGGTGGTGGGCGTGCTGCCGGCGTCGTTCGACTTCCCCGCCATGTTCGCTCCCGGCTCTGCGGTCGACTACGTCGCGCCCTGGGCGCTGAGCGAGCGCAACGACCGGACCGGCAACACGCTGGCCCTGGTCGGGCGGCTGGCGTCCGGGGCGACGCTTGCCACTGCGCAGGCGGAGATCGAGCTCATCGGCAAGCGTCACGCTGAGGAGCACCGGAATGCGTTCGTTCCCTCGGTGGTCCCGCTGCGAGAACGCGTGAGCGGGGGCTTCCGGGCCGCGGGACTGATGCTGACGGGTGGCGTGGTGCTCGTGATGCTGATCGTGTGCGCCAACCTGTCGAACTTGCTCCTCGCCCGAGCGAGCCAGCGCTCGCGCGAGTTGGCGGTGCGAGCCGCGTTGGGGGCAGGGCGCGGGCGTCTGTCTCGCCAGCTGCTGTCGGAGAGCCTCGTGCTCGCCTCGATCGGTGGTCTGCTGGGAGCGGTGCTGGCCCTGCTGGGAACCCGGATGTTGGCGAACCTCGACCTGGAAGTGCCGCTCCTGGCGATGCTGCGGCCGGACTGGAGCGTGGTGGCAGGCGCCGTCGCGGTGGCGGCCCTGACGGGCGCACTCGTCGGACTCCTGCCCGCGCTTCGGTTCGGAGCCCCTTCGCTGGAGCTGGCACTGCGCGAGAGTGGCCGCTCCGCTTCCGCCAGCGGTCGGGTGGGGAGCCTGCGCAGCGCCCTCGTTCTCTCCGAGATCGCGCTCGCGAGCGTGTTGCTGGTGGGGAGCACGTTGCTGGCCCAGAGCGTCGTCCGGCTCCTCAGCGTGGACCTGGGCTACCAACCGGAGCGTGCAGCGGTGGTGCGCATCGACCCGGCTCGCAGCTTCGCCGGTCGCGCGGAGGAGGTTGCGTATCTGACCGGCGCCGTCGAGCACGTCCGTGCGTCCGCGGGGGTCGCGGCCGCGGGTCTGACGGATGTGCTGCCCATGGCGTTCAACCGACGATGGTCGATCCGACTGCCGGCCGAGGTGGCCGGACCGGCAACCGATGGGGGCAGGGCTACCCTCGATGTCTTCATTCGCGTGGTGAGCGAGGGATATCTGGAGGCCATGGGCCTCTCTCTGCTCGAGGGTCGGGACCTGGCGGCCCGGGACGATACGACGGCTCCACCGGTGGCTGTGATCAATGACGTCCTGGCCGGCATCCTCCGGCCCAGCGGCTCGACGCTCGGCGCGTACGTGGAGACGGGATGGGGTCCGAGCTGGGAGGTGATCGGCATGGTGCAGGGCACCAGGCACCTGTCCGCGGACCAGGAGCCTGGGCCGGAGATCTTTCTGCCGATCCGGCAGAACGCCGATTTCAACGCCATGCACCTGGTGGCCCGGGGGGCTGGAGACATGCCGGCGCTCCTGCGAGCGGCGCTGCAGGACTACGATCGGTCGCTGCCGCTCACCGACCTCCGGCCGGTGCGCCAGATCGTCGATGACTCCACGGCCTCCCGCCGGTTCCTGATGACCTTGGTGAGCGCATTCGCACTGTTCGGCCTGCTCCTCGCGTCCCTGGGCGTCTTCGGCGTCGTATCCTACCAGATCGGTCTTCGGAAGCGGGAGATCGGCATTCGCGTAGCGCTGGGGGCCACCGCAGGCTCGGTACAACGAGCGGTGCTTCTCCAGACGGCCGGCCTGGCCGGCGCGGGAGCGCTGCTGGGGATCACGGTTGCCTGGGCGCTCTCCCGCGTGATGGAGAGCCTCCTCTTCCAGATCCGCGCCGATGACCCCGTCACGTTGCTGGGGGCCGGTCCGGTCCTGGTGGTGGTGGCACTGGCGGCGGCTTGGCTCCCGGCCCGTGCCGCCGCGCGCGTGGACCCCCTCCAGGTGCTGGGCTGCGACTGACGGCGGCGGGCCCGGGCTGGACGGAGGGCGGGCCGCCGCCCCACAATGCGCGGTCCAGTGGGTTCTCGACCCTTCTTCACCCCCGAGCCATGGACGAGTCCCTTCGCGTGTCCGTCCGCCTGGAATCCGACCAGGAGGACGCCGAGGTCGCAGAATCGAACCTGCGCGACCTGCTGTTCGAGCTTCGGGCCCAGGATGTGGAATCGGCCGAACTGGAGCAGGCGGCCGGCCCTCCGGGGACCAAGGGCGCGGATCTGGCGGCGCTCATCGTGGAGACGGCCCCGGCGCTCCTGTCGATCGTGGCTGCCCTCATCCACAAGAAGCTGAAGCACACGCCGGCCACGGTGAAGTTCGAAGGACGGGTGGGCGGGCAGCGCGTGAAGTTCGAGGGCGCGCCGGACGCGTTCGCCACGTTGTTGACGACGTTGGGTGGCGCTGCCACCGACGGCTGAGGCACCACCCATGCCTCGCCGCTTGGCGCTGATCATCGGGACCAGCACGTACGAAGACACCACCTTGACGCGGCTGAAGGCTCCCTCCGCGGACGCTCGGGCGCTGGCGGATACCCTGCGTGATCCCGCCATCGGTGGCTTCGACGAGGTGCAGACGCTGCTCGACGCCACGGAGGTGGAGGCGCGGCGAGCCATCCACGATTTCTTCGCCCGCCGCCACCCGCAGGATCTTCTGCTGCTGTACTTCTCCGGACACGGGGTGAAGGACGATCGGGGACGTCTCCACCTGGCGCTGTCCGATACGCACTATGCGCGCCTGAGAGCGACGGCGATTCCGTCCAGCTACGTCGTCGAACAGATGGACGACTGTCGTTCCAAGCGGCAGATCTTGATCCTCGACTGCTGCAACAGCGGAGCGTTCGTCCGCGGCTCCAAGGGCGATCCGACGGCCATGACCGCCGACACCTTCGCCGGGAACGGGTTCGGGCGCGTGGTGCTCACTGCGTCGGACGCCACGCAGTACGCCCTGGAAGGGGATCAAGTGGTGGAGCGCGCGGAGCTTTCGCTGTTTACCCACTACCTGCTCGAGGGCCTGCGGAGCGGTCGTGCGGCCGCGGGTCAGCCCTTCGTCACCCTGGACGCGCTCTACGACTATGCCTACGCGCAGGTGGTCTCCCATGGGCGGGGGCAGACGCCACGAAAGTGGGTGTTCAGCCAGGAAGGCAGCCTGGTTCTGGCGCGCAATCCCACCCACGGCGATCCCGCCCAGCCGTTTCCGGAGCCCACGTTGCCGCTCGACGCTCCGCGCATTCGTGCGACCGCCACGTCCGATGCGGTGCCAGCCGCGCCGGACGTCCTCCCGCAGGTTCGGGAAGCGGTGGGCTCGGCGCTGAAGGACGCCGACGCCTGGGCCGGCCGTCAATCACGGACGGTGCAGTGGTCCCTGGCGACGGGCCTCGGGTTCGTGGGGGCGGGCATCGTGATCGGCGGCATTCTGCGGCTCTTCGTGAACAGCTTCACGTCGCGGTTGATCGCGGGTGTCATCGAGGGTGTGCTGCTCGGAGGCGCCCAGGCCTACGGACTCAAGCGCCTGGGCTTGGCGGTGGAGCCGGGCCGTTGGTTCAGGTGGACGTTGGGCGCCGTGGTGATCCGCTGGCAGATCCCCCTGGTCGGTTTTCCGAACGCGGGGTTCATCGCCACCACGCTGCGTGGCCTGATGGACGGGTTGCTCGTAGGGCAGGCTCAGTCGATCGGCGGCAGGGCCACCGGGTCGGGACGCATCCTTTGGACGGGCGCCAGCCTGGCGGGATGGACGGTCTCGTATTGGTTCTTCCAACCGGTGTTCCGAGCGCTGATGCCCTCCATGGGAACGGCGCCGGCGCTCTCGTCCATCATCGTGGGCGCCATCACCGGTGCCTGTGTCGGGCTCGCCACGGCTCCCGTTCTCGACGTCTTCGACCGCCCGCGGTCGCCCGGATCCCGAGCTACGGAAGGGAGCGACGCCTAGGGAAGCGAGCGACGCCTCCTGGGATCGCGCACCCCGGGGCACTGGCGGTGCGCGGTGCGATCATTCCCCTGCCGCACGGCGCAACGTGCGCCGCAGGCGCGACAGGGACAACGCACTGAGCGTCACCAGCGCCACGCCGACCAGTAGCAACAACCAGAAGCGACGCTGCAGGAACCCTTCGCTCAGGAACACGCCGGCCAGCGCGTAGGGAAGCTCGGCCAATGCGAGGGCCACGAGGTAGACGCCCATCCGGTAGCGCAGCGTCCCCAGCACATAGCCCGGCACCTCGGACGGAAGGGCCAGCTGGAAGACGAGGATCGTGCCGAAGCCGGCTCGATCGCGCAGGACGCGCGTGTAGCGCTCCAGGGTTTCGCTCGGCACCGCGAGGCGGGCCACGCGTTCACCCAGGATCCGGCCCAATCCGTAGGTTGCCAGACCGCCCAGCCACCACGCGCCCCACAGCAGCACCGCGGTGGGCCATTCTCCCCAGGCCGCGACCGCGACCGGTACCAGTGGTACGGTGGAGAAGAAGGCCAGCATGGCCGACGCCGCTGAAAGCACCACGAAAGCGACGATGCCCGCCGAGGGATGGCGCCCGATCAGCCCTTCGCCGATGCGGACGGCGTCCAGGGCCAAGGTGTGAGCGCGGTCGGAGGCCGCCAGTGCGGTGAGGGCCACGAGCGCCAGAACGAGAACGAGGACGCGCCGGTGGCTCGGCGCGCCCTCGTGAGGGCGGGGAGGCATCGGCCGTCCCCGACCGCTACCGACCGGAGGCGCGCCGGCCGATGTCGATGGTCTCGAAGCCGCGCTCGCCCCACCCCATCACGAACACGCTGAAGCCTTGAGCCATGCGCATCTCGATGTCATCAGCATTGGCCGGGTACCCGCAGGGGACCTCGAACTCCTTGCAGGCGGCCAGCACCGTCTGGATCGCGTTCTCCCAGGCTTCGGCGTCGAGCACGCGTTGTCCGTTGGCATCGGTCGAGGAGAACACCTGCCGGAGTGTGCCCGCACCCGGCCACAACACGCCGATGCCTTCCACGGCTGCGATCTCCCGCACGTGCGCGAGCCCTTCCTTGCTCTCCACGATCGTCCAGTTGACCAGCTCGCCCTCGGGGTTCAGCGGCCACAGGTCCGCCTTTGCCCGATACTCGCTCTCGCTGACGCCCCAGTAGGCGGGTGCAGCGCCGATGTCGTCCGGGCGCGTACCCCCGTGCGAGCGGAAGCGCATCGCCGCCAGTCCGGTTCGGACTTCGTCAGCGCTCTCGACTCCCACGAACATGATGGTCGAGACTCCGGTGTTGAGCTGCTGGGCGATGTAGCGCTGCGCAGCCGCAGGATCCGGCGCGATCTCGGTCATCTTGACCACGAGTGGGCTCGTTCGCGTCGTGGCTCCGGCTGCCTGCAGAGCCGCCACGAACGCCTTGAACGGGGGCAGACCCTGTTCGACTCCGTACTCCATCGAGCCGTCGAATACGAAGTCGCTGCGCGGGAAGCCCAGCGTCTCGGCTGCCAGCTCGGCGGGTGACTTGCCCGGCGTGTCCGGGGAGGCGCCGCGGGGCCGCGCGGCTGGCGCGTACAGACCGAACACGGGCTTGCCCTGCTCCATCAGGGTGATCATCGGATTCAGCCGCCCCATGGTCTGGGCGTGGGCGGCGTGGTCCATGTGCTGGGCGGACGCTCCCGCGGGCAGCAGCGCGACGGTGGCCAGGGCCGCCAGGAGGTAGGGATGCCGCATCGTAGATCCTGTGAGTGGGTTCGCATCGACGCCCTCGGCGCGGGCTCACCAAGGTAGCGCCGGCGGAGCGTTTTCGCGCAGGGCCTTGCGGGGGTCGCTTTCCAAGGCCGGCCAGGGGCCCGTAAGATCGTGGCCGGGGCGCGCGGAGGTGACTACTCTCTCCGGCGATCGAGCTTGCACGCAGGGGGGACGTCATGCGAAGTCCATGGTTGGCGTGGACGGGGGTGGCCATGGGGCTGCTGGCTACCGCCTGCGCCGGTGGTGGTGGGGTGCGGCCGCCGATGTCTGCTGCGGAGGCCGAAGCACGAATGGCCCGCGCTCCCAGGCCACCCGTCAACGATGCGGACGTGCGCTTCATGTCCGGCATGATCCACCATCACGCGCAAGCGGTGCTGATCGCCGGTTGGGCACCTTCGCATCAGGCCTCCGACGCGCTGCAACGCTTCTGCGAACGTATCGTGGTGGGACAGCAGGACGAAATCCGCGTGATGTCGAACTGGCTGGCAGACCGTGGTCAGCCCGTGCCCGACGTCTCACCCGAGCACATGATGCATGCGATGGATCCATCCATGCAGATGCCCGGCATGCTGGATGAGGCGCAACTGCAGAAGCTGGACGCCGCGCGCGGTGGGGAGTTCGACCGGTTGTTCCTCACCTACATGATCCAACACCACGAAGGCGCGATCGTGATGGTGGACGACCTCTTCGCCTCCTACGGGGGCGGACAGGACGAGACCGTGTTTCGATTGGCTTCCGACATCTACGCGGACCAGACCACCGAGATCGAACGCATGCACACCATGCTGGACGCGATGCCCTGATCCCGCAGACCCCCGTCCTGACGCTGGACAGTACACACCTTCACCGGACCACACTCGTGAATCCTGACCCAACGCTCGACTCCAGGGGGGCATCGTCTGCGCGCCTCCCACTCCTGGCCGCTACGCTGGCGGCCGGGCTGCTGTATGTGGCTGCCTGCGCCACGTCGCCCTCGATGTCGTCGATGGCAGGCTCGGGTCCCGCGCCCATGGCCATGACGTCGGTCCGTCCACCCAGCCCCGATCCGCGCGTCGGGTTGGAGGCCGGTCTGCTGGATGCAGCCCAGGCGGCGTGGAACCTGGAGTTGATCTCCACCACGCCCTCCCCCGAAGGCTTCTTCGGGGTCACCAACTCCGACCTGGCCTTCAAAGGCAACTACGCCATCCAGGGCAACTACAACGGCGTCATGGTGTGGGACATCTCCAACCCGCAGCGTCCCACCCTCGTGAAGGACTACCTTTGTCCGGCGTCCCAGAGTGACGTCTCCGTGTACGGCAACCTTCTGTTCGTGTCTGCGGAGGGTCTGACGGGTCGCCTGGACTGCGGCACCGGCGGCGTGCCGGACACGGTCAGCCACGATCGCGTGCGCGGGATCCGCATCTTCGACATCAGCGACATCCGGAGTCCCAGGTACCTGACCAACGTGCAGACCTGCCGCGGCTCACACACGCACACCGTGGTGTCGGACCCCAAAGACCGCAACAATGTCTACATCTACATCTCCGGGTCGGCCGGTGTGCGCTCACCCAGTGAGTTGCCGGGCTGCTCCGCTCTGACTCCGGACGAGGACCCCAACTCGGCACTGTTCCGCATCGAGGTGATCCGCGTGCCCCTGGCCAATCCGGCCGCGGCGGCCATCGTCAGCTCGCCCCGCATCTTCAACGACCTGGACGCGCCCCCGCGGCACGCGGAGCCGCCGGATCCGGAGGCCGAGGCACGGCGGGCGCAGCGCCCGCAGCGGCCGGGGCCGGCGCGTCCGCGCACCGGGCCCACACAATGCCATGACATCACCGTCTATCCGGCCATCGGGCGTGCCGGTGGGGCCTGCGGCGGCTACGGTCTCCTCCTCGACATCACGGATGTGGCCAACCCGCGCAGGATCGACGCGGTGGCCGACTCGAACTTCTCGTTCTGGCACTCGGCCACGTTTTCGAACGACGGCTCCAAGATCCTCTTCACGGACGAGTGGGGAGGCGGGAGCCAGCCGCGTTGCCGCCCGACCGACAAGTACGAGTGGGGCGCGAACGCGATCTTCACGCTCGAGAACAACAAGATGCAGTTCAAGAGCTACTACAAGATGCCTGCCCCGCAGACGCCGCTGGAGAACTGCGTGGCGCACAACGGGTCGCTCATCCCCATCCCCGGCCGTGAAGTGATGGTGCAGGGCTGGTATCAGGGTGGCATCTCGGTGTTCGATTGGACGGATCCGAGCCATCCGGTGGAGATCGCGTTCCATGACCGTGGTCCCGTCAACGCCGAGCGCATGACCATGGGTGGATCGTGGTCCGTGTACTGGTACAACGGACTGATCGTGAGTTCCGAGATCGCGCGCGGGCTGGACATCTTCGAGCTCACCGCGAGCCCCTGGATCACGCAGAATGAGATCGACGCAGCCAAGACGGTGGTGTTCCGCGAACTGAACGCTCAGGAGCAGCCGCACCTGGAGTGGCCGGCCAGCTTCCCGCTGGCCCGGGCCTACGTCGATCAACTCGTGCGCTCGGGGGGGCTGTCCTCCAGCCGGGTCGCGGCCGTGCGCGAGGCGCTCAGTGGTGCCGAGCGCATGTCGGGCACGGGTCGGGCCAGCACCCTGAATGCGTTGGCGGCCGAGCTGGATGGCGATGCGCGTGGCTCGTCCGACGCGGGCAAGGTGCGGATGCTGGCCTCTGCCGTGAGGGACCTGGCCGGCGCCTGAGGCAGTCGCTCCATCCCGCGTTCGGGATGGGTTCCAGGGCCCCGACGTTCCTCGGCAGCGTCGGGGCCCGGTGCCGTCTCGACCGACGGCTCAATTCACACGTTGCGTATAGACCAGTGTGTCGTTGGCGGCATTGGGGTCCGGTGCGTCGCCCGTCACAGTCAGCACATTGCTGTGCAGTCCCGCGGTTGCGCCCCGCAGGGTCAGCGTCAGATCGATCGCCGCGCCGACGTCGATGGCCGCCAGACGGCAGGTCAGGGCGCCGGCGCCATCGACCGTGCAGGTCGCGCCGGACGCGGCCACCAGCTCGAGCCCGACGAGCGGCGCTGCGCTCACGGTGGATCCGCTCGAGCGGGCCGGCCCCAGGTTCGTGACGCGCACGACCGTGTTCATGGTGTCGCCCACGAACTGATTGTCCTCCTGGCTGACCCAGGTGAGGGCGAGGTCCGTGGCGTCGTCGTTGTCGATGACGGTCACGCGCATGGGCGGGACGAACGTACCTCCGTAGCCCGGATCGGCGCTGCTCACCGCGTGTGTGATCGTGTCCGAGTGCACCCCTTCGACCAGTGCGTCGTCCACTGCACGAAGGTCTACTGTGCGGGGCAGATCCCAGGTGGACAGATCGAAGGTGACAGGTGCGGGCCCGCTCACCTGGCCCTGGGCCACGGTCGGAGTGACGGTTACGGCCGCCGTCGGGCGGGTCACTCCGAGGCAGACGTGATAGGGGGCGTCCGGGCCCCCCTCCGTGACCGTGGGATAGAGGGGATCGGTCACGACGCCCGTGCGGGGAGCGTGGCCCACCAGGAGAAGCTCGGTGGGATCTTCGTGCAGTCGCCAGGCTCGGTTGACCCCCAGGAACCCGAGCCCGGTGAGCTTGCCGAACGCGCTGCGGGGCGTGATCGAGCCGGCCTCGACGAACGCGAGCAGGTCGCCGCAGCGAGCCCCCGTGAAGGTGGGGTCGGTCACCACGTTGAGCGTGCCTGCATAGTCCAGCGAACCGGTCGTGACCAAGCGGTCGTACCCACCGGTGGCGGTATCAGCCACCTGGATGAACAGCGCACTCTTCGTGTCCATGACAACGGACCCGGCCCTAAGCGTTCCGATGGGGTGACCAGGCCGGACGTTGCCGTTGATCGACAACACGTCTCCGACGCTGCCTTCGCCTTCCAGCTGGCCTCCCTGAAGCCATAGGAGCCCCGTCATCACGCCGGCCGGACCGCTGATCAGCGTGCTCTTGGACATTTGCAGCACCGAGCCGCTGGTGGCGGCGATGGTGCCGTCGTTCTGGAAAGCGGCGCCGTATCCCTCGACGATCAGGGCCCCGTCGATGGTGACGGTCCCCGCATTGACCACGCTGTCGGCTTGCAGCCTGAACGCTCCCGCGCCCGTCAACTCGAAGGTGGCCTCGTTGTGCAGCACCGGGAAGATCACCCGAGGTGCGTCGGGCGGCTGCGTGGGTCCGGGCATATGCATCCGCAGCCGGCCCTGGTTCCGCACCGGCGTCCCGGCGGTCGTGTCGAACACGAAGGTTTGCCGCTCGGAGCCGAGGAGATGGAGCGCGACGTCGGGGCCGATGTCACCCTCGACGATGCTCTCGGTGTCGTCCTCTCCTCCGGCGCCGACCTCTCCCGTCAAGGCCGAGGCGGCGAGGATGAGCGTGGGAGGTGGCCAAGGCCTCGACCAGGCATGGGTGCGGAGCACCGGATCTCCGCCGGGGTTCGCCTCCAGGGTGCCCCCCTCCCAGCGGATCGTATCATCCACCTGCACCTTGCTGGTTCCAGAGACCGATCCGCTTTCCTGTCGGAATCCGTGGTGCACGAGGCTTCCGTATGGACTGTCCTCAACGAAAGACCCGCGATTGACGACTCCCAAGGCGAAGTAGGCTCCCCCGGGGACGAGGAGGGTGCCGTGGTTGGCGATGCGGCCGATCACCTCCGCCGCGTATACGCTGGTGCCGCCGTCGTTCACGATCTCGATGGTTCCGTAGTTTCGGATCGTGTCGCGCGCGATCAGGTAGACCCGGCGATTGTTGGCGAGCATCCTCGTCACGATCCGCCCTTCCGCCGCCACCAGGTACTCGTGGTTGGTGCGCAGCGTCTGCTCCACCACGTCCAGCGTGGCATGGGCGCCGGTTCCCCCTACGGTGAGCCCGCGCAGATAGACATACCCCGTGTCCGTGACCGTGTAGGTTCCGGGTGCGGTGATGCAGGCGTGCTCGGTCGTGTCGTTGGGGACGTTCTTGGGCGACCACTTCGAGGCATCGTGGAAGTCGCCGTCCACACCGTTGGCCCAGCGATGCGTGCACCCCGGGGGATAGGGGGCCGCAGCCGCGATCAGGGCGGGCTCGGCCTCCCGTACGTCGGTGACCAGGTCCGCGCAGGAAGCCAGGGCCACTCCGGTGATGGCCACCCACAGAATGCGCACCGCGCCCATCGGGTCCCCCTTTCATCGCCGCCTGCGGGCCAAGAGAACCTCCTCCCGCTCGGAGACCACGGCGATGATCCGCAGTGGACCTGGACAAGCCCGGCGCTGCGGGCATCCCGGCGCGGGCTGGAGCGACCCCGCGGGGCAGCGCGGGCTCGAAGGGGGCTTGGCGGGCCGAGTCGGGCCCGGAGGCGGGTCCGGCGGGCCGACCCGGGCTCGAAGGGGAGCCTTCGGGCCGACCCGAGCCGGTACCGGCCTAGCTGGCGGGCCTGCGCACGATCGGCAGACGGATCTGCGAAGGGTGCTCCCGGGAGTGATGGATCACGTTGTGCGCGATCACGCCCGTGGACTCGCTCCAGGTATTCCCGCCCGTGTTCATGTTGCGCATGAAGCGCGGGAAGTTGGAGCTGGAGATCTCGACGCGGATGCGATGTCCGGGTGCGAACCAGTTGCTCGTAGACAGCGGGCTCATCGTGACCTCGTAGGTCTGGCCCGGCTCCATGAAAACTTCCTTGTCGTATCCTTCCCGGTACCGCACCCGCTGAATGGTCTCGTCCAGGTTGTAGGCGCGCCCGTCGGGGTAGACGTCGATGAGCTTGACTGTGAAGTCCGTATCCTTGACGTCGGACGACACGAACAGCGTGATGTCGATGGTGCCGGTGACTTCCACACCGTTCGGGAAGGCATCGGTCGTATAGACCAGGATGTCGTCGCGCAGCTCCATCTCCTGCTGGTCCAGCGCCCCACCCTGCACCGCGTTCCCCGTGCAGCAGACGTTGCCGCCGTGGGAGGGGAGGGGATTCATGGGATCGTAGGTGAAGCGGTCCGGTCGGTCGCTGCGAGGACGTTCGCGACTCAGGCGGCCGTCGCCGTTCCGCGTGTTGGCGTTGCCGCCGCTGTCGAAGTAGTAGGTCACCACCTCGGCCTCGGGAGGTGGCCAGGAGGGCGCGCTGTGCCATTGGTTCGAGCCCATGGTGTAGTAGCGCACCCGCGGCAACGTATCGGGGATCGAGTTGGCTTCGCCTTTGAGGAAGTGATCGAACCAGCCGTAGACGAGGGCGTCGTAGTCCCAGCGGGCGTCGCCCACGGAGCGCTCGCCCACGACGGTGTTTTCCGTGGCCCGCGTGTAGGCACAGTGAAGGGTGGGGGCGATCACGGCGTACTGGTTGTCGCGGGCCTCAGCGCTTTCGGCGTTCTCCCGGACGTGATTGAACAACGCCAGGTTCGGGCCGGTGGAGACGTCGTACCACGACATGAACCAGATGGCCGGCTTGTCGAAGGGCATGTCGTCGTGGTAAAGCCCGCCCTGATACCACTTGGGGTCGTTGGGCGTGCGCTTGATCATGTCCTCGAACGGCCCGGTGTTGCCTTCGACGTTGCGCAGGATGTCCACGGGTGGTAGGTGCCTGAGTCCCTCTGCCCAATCCACCGGCGGCATCTCGGGTGCGAGATCCCAGTAGCGGGAAACCTGCGCCAGCTGTTCCTGCGTGAGGTTGTCGGGGAACATCGGGCGAATGCCGGTCTGAACGCCGTAGAGCCACGCGAAGAACAGCATCTGCTCGGCGCCCCCCCGATACCAGTTTCCCTGCTCGTACCAGTCTCCGATGCGCCCCACGCCCGCACCGAAGCCCTGCGCCACCAGCGTGGTGTGGGCGGGATGGTCGAGCGAGGCCACGGCCATCTGCCACTCGGCGGTGGAGGAACACCCCAGCGTCGCGACCTTCCCGCTGGACCACGGCTGGGCGGCCATCCATTCGAAGGCGTCGTAGCCATCCGTCAGGGGCGGCCCCAGGATGTCCCAGTTTCCCTCGGAGAAGAAGCGACCACGCTCGTTCATGACGACGTAGGCGTAGCCGCGTTGCACCGCGTTCCAGGCCCCCCGGTAGGTGCCCGCGCTGAACTCCCCGTCCCGCCAGGAATTGAAGTTGTAGGGCGTGCGCGAGAAGATGATCGGGAACGGTCCGCCGGTCTTGGGGCGGTAGACGTCCGCCGCCATGTGCGTGCCGTCGCGCATCGGGACCATCACCTTCTGCTGGATGATGGCGTTGGCCTCGAGGAGCGCGCGAACGTCTTCCTGGGGTGGCGTTTGAGCCAGCGCCAAGCCGGGGACGAGCAGGGCGAGCAGGAGAAACGCGGGGGACAGGAGCCGGATGGGTCGGCGTGACTGGGGCATCGGGGTTCTCCGTCCAAGGGGATGCACCACGTTGGACGAGACCACGGAGCCGCAGCGAGGGCCAGTCGGGAAAGTCCCGCGAGTGGCCGTCCGGCGTAGCGGCCCCGGGCGACCCGCCGCCACCGAGGCGATGGAGGCGCGAACTGTGGGCCGTCGAGGCGTTGCGTCAGCGGGTCGACCGCGGATCGCGCAGGATCACGCGGACCGCACCGTTTCGACCCTCCGACACCATTACGTGCCCGCTGCGTCCATACCAGAACGCCGATCCGTACGCGCGGGACAACGGCCCCCGCCCGTCCGACAAGCGGGTGACGATCTCCACGAGCGCGTCGGAACCAGGCCCCTCGGTGTACTCGAGACGGATGCTCGCCACGACGTCGTCGGAGTGGGATCGCTCCACGACCACCGAGTCCGCACCCGCGAAGGGACCGATCACGGCGGCGTGCACCAGAAAGGAGCGGCCGTCGCGGCGCTCGCTGGTCGCTAGCCCCTCCGGGATGGGCGCGCCCAGCTGTAGCACCGTTCCATCCTCGAGCAGGATCTCACGAGGCAGCGGCGCCTCCAGCGCCGCAGGTTGGTCGGTCGGTGCGTCGCACCCCACAGGTGCCAGACGCAGGGCGCGCGTCCAACGTTGGAGGTTGCCCACGTCACTGAACGTCCTCAGCGTACCCGTCCAGTCTGACCCGTCGCCCAGCAGCGTCGCGCTGGTTCCAGCAAAGCCGGTGGAGACGGTCAGCTGGAGCGTGTCCCCACGGACCCACCAGCCCGTCCATCTATGCGGAACCGGCAACACGTGCTCGGGAGTGCGCAGCCGGCGGCCCCCGGGCTCTCCCCAGGCAAACGAGTCCGCATCGAAGCGCACGCGCCTGGGCACGCTGTAGATGACGGAGTCGCCGGTCAGGTCGGGGCGGCGGGTCGGCAGACGCGGATCGCTGGGCACCTGCTCGACTGGCGCCCAGTCACCCAGCTCCACGTCGAAGCAGGATCCAGAGGTGGGCGCCTGCGCCAGGAGTCCGTCCGTGGTGCGCGGCAAGATCGACAGCACGACCAGCGCGGTCGCAGTGGCGGCACGTACGAAGGTCCAGGTGGTGCGGCCTCCTCGGTGTCGCCTCGTCCAGTGCATCGCACCTCTCGCGGAACGTGGCCGCTAGCCCGCCACGATCTGGAGCCGCGTGCCCACCATATCGGCCATGTGAAGGGTGGTCTCCAGGTCGGGATGGCGCAGGATCACCATGCCGTCGCCTTTGAGCACCTTGCGCCAGTCGTTGCGCGGCTGACCGATGGGGTTGAGGTCCAGCACACAGACATGCTGTCCGATCTCGGCCATGAGGGGCTCCAGTCCCTCGTAGCGTTGGATGCGTCCCTGGCCCACCGCCCGCTTGAAGATCCAGGCCGCGTTGTAGCGACGCTCGACCGGCTGCGTCCAGCGCCCGTGCACGATCGCTTCCGCCCACCCGGTATAGGTGTCGGTATCGGACGCGAAGTTGATCAGGTCCACCAGGTGGGCGCCGGGGGAGCGGGCGCCGATTTCCCCGAAGATCGCCTCGCCGCTGGGCGTCTTGTACCACTCCATGTGCGTATACCCGGTCTGAAAGCCCAGAGCCTCCAGCACGGCATGACCCATGATCCGCCCCGGCTCCAGCTCCGGGGCCTCCACGTCGCGAAGCGCGATCGTTTGCGGGCTGATCCACTCGTTCTCCTTCATGAGGAGCGCGCGTGGACGGTAGGTACCGATGTTGTAGTGCT
Source organism: Gemmatimonadota bacterium (assembly GCA_041390105.1). Taxonomy (NCBI): domain Bacteria; kingdom Pseudomonadati; phylum Gemmatimonadota; species Gemmatimonadota bacterium. Next base: position 497,215 of record JAWKQO010000004.1, on the reverse strand, counting down.
GGATCTTCCCGTCCACGCACACGGTGTCGAAGGTCATGTCCTCGCCTTCGATGAACTCCTCCACGCTCACTTCCGTCACCGACCGCAGCGCGGGCAGCACCCGTTGCAGCTCTGCGTCCGACTCGACGCGGTAGGTGGCCTCCGAACCGGCCCCGGCGATGGGCTTCACGATGAGCGGGTAGCCGATGCGCTCGGCTGCGTCGCGCACTTCGGCGATGGTGGTCGCCGAGAAATGGTGTGGCGTGCGGATCCCGGCCTGGTCCAGCACGCGCTTCATGATCTCTTTGTCGCGGAAAGGGATGGTCTGTTCGACCGTGAGCCCCGGCAGTCCGAGCATCTCGCGGATGCGTGCAGCGAGGATCAGGTACGGTTCCCAGAGACACTCCACCCGATCGATGCGGGCACGGCGGGCGATCTCGGCCACCTGATCCAGGACCGCGGCCTCGTCGGTGAACGAGCGGACCTGCACATAGGCCGCCAGACTCGCGCGCGCGTTCTCGGGCAGGGCGGACTCGGACTGGTCCCCGAGACCGATGACCTGGGCGCCCACACGCGCCAGCCCGCGCGTGAAGAACTGCATCTCGTTGGGGAACCCCGGGGAGATCATGAGGACGTTCATGCGGCCTCCACCTCGACCCGGACCTGGGAGATGATCCGGGAGAGCGCGTCTTTGACCACCTGGGTCTCCGGGTGCCGGACGAGGATGTAGCCTTCGCCCTCGTAGGTGCCTGAGGCCTTCTGGCCTGGTTGCGGCAGGCGAGCCTCGCGGATGATCGGCCCGATTGCGTCCTGGATCCGGTCGAGGCCTCGCACCCGCGCGATGCGCACGCCCGAGCCCTGGGCGCGCAGGTAGGCGACCCCGGCCGCGTACTTGCGTTCGGGGGGCTGGAACTGGCCGAAGACCACGAGCCGCGCCCAGGCGGCGAACAGATCGAAGTCGTGCGCGTGCGAGATCAGGTTCACGAACCGGGCGCCGGGGGGGCGGGCACCGACCTCCGAGATGGCGACGCTTCCGTCGGGGCGTCGGAACCACTCCATGTGGCTCATCCCCGTATCCATGCCGAGCGCGGCCAGCGCGCCTCCCGCCACCTGGCGGATGCCGTCGTAGCGCGCGTCGTCGACTTCGCGGGGAAGAAGCACGCTCCATTGGATCCAGGGCTCGCGCAGCACCTCCAACGGCGAGGGCAGGTAGTGGTTGATCGAATGCCACACGATGTGGCCCCCGACCGCGACACTGTCGAAGGAGTGCTCCTCGCCCACCACGAACTCCTCCAGTAGGGCGGGTCTCTCGGGCGAGGGCGGCATCGCCCGCAGGCAGGCGTCGAGGTCGGTGGGTGTCTCGATCCGGAACGTGCTGCGCGCCCCGGACCCCGCCGGTGGCTTGACGATCAGAGGGAACCCCAGGTGGCGGGCCTCTTCGCGGGCCTGATCGGCGGTGTGGGCGAGTCCGTGGCGAGCGCAGGGCAGTCCGGCCGCGCGCAGCACCTCTTTCATGCGCGCCTTGTCCCTGAAGTTGCGCGCGGCCTCCGCCCGCATGCCCGGAAGCTCCAGGTGATCGCGGATCTCGGCCAACGGCACCTGCAGCTCCTCCAGGGCCCCCACCACCCGGTCCAGGGAGCCCCAACGTCCCCGGATGGCGTCGACCCCCTCGAGGATGGATGAGGCAACGAGGCCATCGCTCACCCGGTAGTGCGCGTCCAGGCGCGCGCGCAGCCCCTCCGGGACCCGGTCCAGGGGATCCTGGGAAACCAGCCCCGTACGCACCCCCGGGAGGGCGGCGACGGCGTCCAGGAAGCGGAGAGTGGTCTCCGCGAAGAAGGGGGCTACGAAGATGACGTTCCGCATGGCGCAAGGAGTATCGCCGTCCCGCCGGTCCGGGCCAAGCCGGTTCCGGAGGCCGCCAGCTTGTGGCCCCGAGGGGAGGGCCCCACCTTCCAGGGAGGACCGTCGGGGTCCTACGAGTTCGGTTTCATGGTCCTGCCCCGCTCGCGGTCCCATAGGCGTACCTCCGTACGGGGTCCGCTTCGCCCGCCCTTTGCCCCTTCTGGTCCGCCAGGTCACGGCGAACCGCCACCTCCGGCTGCGACCCGGCGTGGCCGGCCGGGGCTTGTCTTGGCCCTCCTGTCGGGGTGGGCGGGGGCCTTGTTCGGCCTCGTTCCCTGGCTCATCCGGCAGGCGTACGCCGGCGAGAGCCTCCCCGTGCTGAATGGCCTCATCAGCGGTCAGGCCGAGTTCCCGGTCGAGCACTACCTCTCCCTGTGGCTCCGATTCGCGATCGGCGCCGCCGTGCTGGGGACGAGCGTGGTCGTGTCGGCCTGGTGGGCCTGGCTGCATCCCCAGCGGGCGCGCGAGGCGCGGGACCGCGTCTTCCGGGCCGAGCCGGCGCTCAGCAGCGCCTCGGCGCTCGCGAACGCGCTCTGGATGGGGGCGGTGCTGGGGCTCCTGGAGGCCGGGCTCTGGTGGGTTCGCATCCGGGCGGACGGGGTCTTTTCCTCCGGCTCCGACTCGGACACACTTTGGCTGTCCCCGACCATCCAGGCGGGCTTCTTCGCCGTCTGCGTGGGGCTGTTGCTGCTTCTGGTCGGTGGACGGCCCCGCCGGCTGTCGCTTCGCACCGTGATCGTGATGACCGCGACCATCGGCATCTGGTCGGCACTCTCGCGACTGCGGCTGGGCCTGCACCCCCTCGCCACCTTCGTGCTGTGCCTGGGCTTCGGGGCCCAACTGGGGCGCATCGCCGCACGGGATCACCCGGGCTTCCGGAGCCTGGTGCGGCGGTCCTGGCCCTTCGTGGTCGCAACCGTGCTCACCGCGTTCGTCGTCCAGCACACGCTGCAGGAGCGTCGGATGGCGGCGTCGCTGGCGGCCCTGCCCGCCGCGCCGGCGGGCGCTCCCAACATCCTCCTGATCGTGCTGGATACGGTCCGGCAGCGCAGCCTCAGCCTCTACGGCTACGCGCGCCCCACCACGCCGCACCTCGAGGGGTTGGCCAGGCGCTCGCTGGTGTTCGACCAGGCGATCGCGTCCGCGCCCTGGACGCTGCCTTCGCACGCGAGCCTCTTCACCGGCCGCACGCCGTTCGAGCTCTCCGCCAACTGGGAGACGCCGCTGGACGCCCGGTTTCCCACGCTGGCGGAATACCTCTCCGAGCGGGGGTGGGCCACGGGTGGGTTCGTGGCCAACTATGCCTACACGACCCGTGCGTCCGGACTCGACCGAGGCTTCGGCACCTACCGGGACTACGAGTTGAAGCCGGCGCGCATGCTGCGGGCATCGGTGGCGCTGCGTCGGCTGGGACAGGTGCTGCCCATCCGCCGTCGCTGGGTGTCCCCGAGCCGCAAATTCGCAGCTTCCGTCAACGGAGAGCTCCTGGACTGGGTGGACGATCTGGAGGGTCGCCCCTGGTTCGCTTTCTTGAACTACTAGGATGCCCATTCCGCGTACGAGAACTTTCCGGAGGGCGAGACCTTCCCCCCGGAGCGCCCGTATGAGACCGTCGCTGGCCGACGGCCCGACCGCCGGGTCAGTCCCTCGCCGGCGGCCTGGAGGGCCATCGACGCGTACGAGAGCGGCATCGCCTACATGGACGGGCAGATCGGACGGCTGCTGAACGAGCTCGAGGCCCGCGGAGCGCTGGAGAACACGATCGTGGTGATCACCTCCGACCACGGCGAGCAGTTCTCGGAGCACGGGTTGAGCGGCCACTCCAACAGCCTCTACTCCGAGCTGGTGCGCGTGCCGCTGCTGATCTCCTGGCCCGGCCGGGTCCCCGAGGGCCAGCGCACGCCGGCGGCGGCGTCGCTCCGTTCCCTGCCGAGCACGCTGATCGAGCTGGCCGGCGTGGGGGATCGCCACCCGTTCCCGGCCCCCTCCCTGCGGCCCCTTTGGGAGCCCGCCGCGCCGGACGCGGAAGGACCGACGCCGTTCGAGCGGGCGACGGCCTTCGCCCAGGTGGACATCTCCGGCTTCCAGGAGCACCCGGGCCCCCTGGCCCGGGGACCTCTGCGGGCGGTGGTCCAGGGGCGTTGGCACTACATCCGGAACGGCGACGCGGTGGAGGAGCTGTTCGATACGGTCGCGGATCCGGAACAGGAGCGGAACCTGGCCGCCGATCCGGAGCACCTCCCGGTCCTCCGGCGCATGCGGGCCGCCCTCCGGGAAGCGGCCCTTTCTCCCTGAAGCCTGCCGCGCCGAGGCTTGGTAGCCTATACTGGCCTCCCTATGCACGTCGTCTTCATCGAACCCTCCTTCCCGAAGAACCAACGGGAATTCGTCCGCGCGCTCCATGCCGTGGGGGCGATGGTCACCGGTGTGGGCGAGTCTCCCAAAGAGGCGCTGGACGACGAGCTCCGGCGCTGGATGATCCACTACGAGCAGGTTCCCTCGGTCGTGGACCAGGGGCGCCTTCTGCAGGTCGTCCAATGGATCCAGGGGCGGCTCCCGGTGGACCGGCTGGAGACGACCGTGGAGGCACACGTGCTGGCTGCGGCACAGGTCCGCGAAGCGTGTGGGATCCCTGGGACCTCGGTGCGCACGGCTTGGTTGTGTCGGGACAAGCCCGCCATGAAGGAGGTGCTGCGCGAGGGTGGGGTCCGCTGTGCGGCCTCCATCGGGACGACCTCGGCGGACGAAGTGCGTGCCTTCGCCGAAGAGGTCGGGTTTCCCCTGATCCTCAAGCCCCGCGCCGCGGCGGGAGCATCCGGTACCTACCGCGCCGACGACGCCGAAGGCCTGGAGCGGGTGCTGGAGGAGACCGGGGTGGGGAGGGGCGCGGACGTGGCCGTGGAGGAGTTCATCGACGGACACGAAGGCTTCTACGACACGATCACGATCGGGGGCTCGGTCGCACACGAGTTCATCACCCACTACTACCCGAACGTGCTCGAAGCCATGCGCACGCGCTGGATCTCTCCGCAGTTCGTGACCACCAACCGCGTCGAGACCGCTCCGGCCTATCAGGAGATCCTGGAGATGGGGCGCAAGGTGATCCGGCTGTTGGGGATCGAAACCTCCGCCACACACATGGAGTGGTTCGCTGGCTCGAAGGGCCTGGTGTTCTCGGAGATCGGATGCCGTCCCCCCGGGGTGCGCGCCTGGGACCTCTACGCGGCTGCCAACGACCTCGACATCTACAAGGAGTGGGCGATGGCCGTGACGCACGGCCGTACGCTCAGTCGCGCTTCCAGGCGGTACGCCGCGGGCATGATCGCGCTCCGCCCGGAGCGGGACGGCACCATCGCCGGCTACGACGGACTGAACGAGATCGAGCGCCGATTCGGGGAGTGGATCCTCGATGTACACCTGCCGCCGGAGGGGACGCCCACGCAGCCCGTCTCCGCGGGATACATGGCCAATGCCTGGATCCGCATGCGTCATCCCGACTACGACGAGCTGCGCTCCATGTTGAACACGGTCGGGGAGACCGTGAAGGTGCGTGCGCGTTGAGACCCAAAGCCGCCCACGTCGTGTTGCTGGGCCCGCAGGACGAGCGGCCCAGCCTGGGCCGTTGGCTCGACGCCTTCGGGGTGCGGGGAGAGGTGGCCACCGTGACCGCCGGGTGGCAGGAGGGCGAGGCCGACGGAGCCCGACTGCGAACCCGGCTGGGGGACCGGGCCCGTGACCTGAGGCTCTATCAACGCGCCCTGCGCGTGTGGGAACGCGAGCCTGACCTGGCCGAGGCTCATCGCGAGATGCAGTTCCGCGTGCGCTTCCTGCGCCGCGCCTACAACGTGCGCCTGGCCCGGGTCATGGATGCCTGGATCCAGATCCGCACTCTCACCGGGGACGAAGTGGTGCTGGCTGGGGAACGCGATCACGCCCTGGCGCAGGTGCGCGAGTTGGACCGTCACAACGCGGACAGGGTCGCGGAGATCCGCGCGGAGTACAATGCGCGCTTCCAGCCGCTCCATCGCGTGAGCGTGCGGCGCGAGGTGGCGGATCTGGCCCGCATCCTGGATGGCGTGGGAGCCGTCCTGGTCGAAGGCGGTCACGTTCCCATCCTGCTCAATCGCCTGCGCTTGTTCGGGATGGAGGAACTGCTCGCGGGGAAGCTGATCCTGGCCGCCTCGGGCGGCGCCATGGCGCTGTCTTCGGAGATCGTGCTCTTCCACGATTCGCCGCCGCAGGGGCTGGGCCATCCGGAACTCTCCGAAGCCGGACTGGGGCTGTTTCCCGGCGTGGTGGCCCTGCCGCACGCAGGCCGGCGCATCCGCCTCGGGGATGCCGACCGGGTGCAGCGCATCGCGCGCCGCTTCGCGCCGTCGGTGTGTGTGCTGCTGGACGAGGACACGCACGCGGAGTGGGACGGCCGCTGGTGGGCTCCCAACGGCGCGCGACGCCTGCTGGAGGACGGCAGCGTGCAGAACTGGGAGGAGCGGACGTGAGCCGCATCGCTCCCATTCCCGGACTGGCCATCACCGGGCTGGTGGACGCGGCTCGCCATGGGCGTCCCGATGTGGACGGTTTCCTGGCAGGTCGGGAGTTCCCGCTGGTGGAGGGAGCCTACTGCACCTTCGTCTACCGGGGAGCGGCCGAGGACGTGCGCCTCCGCCACTGGATCTTCGGGCTGCCGACCTCGCAGCCGTTCGCACGGGTCCCAGGCAGCGACCTGTGGTTCTATACGTTGGAACTACCGGCCGGCTCGCGCGTCGAGTACAAGCTCGAGGTCACGGAGCACGGGCGCACGCATCTCATCCGCGATCCCCTCAACCCGAATCTGGCCCACGATCCGTTCGGAGCGAACTCCGTCTGCCAGGCGCAGGGCTACGAGGTGCCCGAGTGGACCCAATTGGACCCGTCCGCACCGGCGGGGACCTTGGAGGAGCGCCGCTTCCTCAGCCACTCCCTCGGCGGAGAGCGGGCGGTGACCGTGTACTATCCCGCCAGCTTTCGCCGTTCGCGGCGCTATCCCTTGTTGGTGGTGCACGACGGATCGGACTATGTGCGGTTCGCGTCGCTGAAGGTGGTGCTCGACAATCTCATCCACCGGCTCGAGATCCCCGCGCTGATCGTGGCGCTCACCGACCCTGGGGACCGTATGGCGGAATACCGCGCCGACGAGCGCCAGAGCCGTTTCATCGCCGATGAGCTGGTGCCACAGCTGGAGGCCGACCTGCCCTTGATCGGAACGCCGGAAGGCAGGGGCTTGATGGGCGCCAGCCTGGGTGCGGTGGCGACGCTCTCGACCGCGGCGGCGTTCCCGGGGGTATTCAGCCGTCTTCTGCTGCAATCCGGTTCCTTCGCCTTCTCGGACATCGGCGAGCACGACCGGGGGCCGGTGTTCGACCCCATCGCCGACTTCGTGAACGCCTACCGCGCGGATCCGCAGCCCGTGGCCGAGAAGGTGTACATGACCTGCGGAATCTACGAGTCGCTGATCTACGAGAACCGTTCGCTGGTTCCTGTTCTGCAGCGCAGCGGCATGGATGTCCGTTGGGCCGAGGCGCGGGACGGGCACAACTGGGAGAACTGGCGGGATCGTCTGCGCGAGGGCCTCTCGGTCCTCTTTCCTGGGCCCCTGTGGCTGGTCTATGAGTGACGGAGCGGGGAAGGCGGCTGCGCCTTCGAGACGCCGGAAGACGAGGAAACGATGGCCGAGGTAGTGCGCCGCATCGGACTTTCCCTCGGGGCCGACATCTGTTGGCCGATCGCCTACCAGGAGATCGTGAAGCAGCTCCAGCTCGCGATCCCTTATCACGGCGACACCGTGCGCTTCGAGGTCGAGCGCATGACCATCGAGCCCTTCGATCTGCGGCAACCGGCGCCCTACGACGTCGTGATCGACCGACTGACCCACTGGTACCGGGTCCGGCGCGAGTGGATCAAGAAGGCGATCCTCCTCGACGATGTCTACGTGTTCAACAATCCGTGGAGTGTGCAATCCATGGAGAAGTTGACCACGTATTGCGCCATGATCCGCCTCGGGTTCCCCATCCCCAAGACCTGGTTGGTGCCGCCCAAGTCGTACGAGCACGCGGACGACCTCCAGGTCACCCTGGAACGGTATGCCCGCTATTTCGACCTGGGCTCGATCGGGGAGGACCTGGGCTATCCGCTCTTCATGAAGCCGTACGATGGCGGCGCCTGGCGGGGGGTTTCCAAGATCGACGACGAGGAGGCCCTGCGCGCCGCCTACGAGGAGAGCGGCACGCTGGTCATGAACCTCCAGGAGGCCATCGAACCCTTCGACCGGTTCGTGCGTTGTGTGGGGCTGGGGCCGCAGACCCGGCTCATCCTGTATGATCCCGCGGCGCCCCTGCACGACCGCTACACCAGCGAGCAGGGGTTCGTCTCCGAGGAGGAAGCCAGCCTCATCCAGGACATGACCCTGGTCATCAATGCCTATTTCGGCTGGGACTTCAACTCCTGCGAAGTGCTCCGCAAAGACGGCCAGTGGTTCCCGATCGACTTCGCCAACCCGTGTCCCGACTCCCAGGTGACGTCCCTGCACTACCACTTCCCCTGGCTGATCGGTGCCAACATCCGCTGGTCGATCTTCGCCGCCACCACTGCGCGACGACTCAAGCCACTCACCTGGGAGAGGTTCACGATCGCAGCGGAGCCGGAGATGACCTTCCGCGAGAAGCTCGATCGCTACGTCGCGCTGGCCCATCAGCGGTTCGACACCGACCGGTTCGCCGAGTTCTGCGCCCGGCACCTGAGCCACCTCGACGAGGTTCTGCACGGTTTCTTCGGCACGGACGTGGCGAAAGAGGCGGTGCGCAAGAAGGTGCGGGCCCTGTTCCCCGAGCATGAAGTCGAAGAGTTCACCGAGTTGTTCTTCGCCCGCATCCAGCGGTGGCGGAGCGACAACCCCGTTCCTGGCCGCGCCTGAGCCTGGCTGACCCATGAAGCTCAAGACCGAGTGGATCTCAGACCGGCTGCGGCAGAAGGTCGCGGTGACGCGCTGGGGAGCGGTGGGCACGCCGCTGCTGGTGTTCCCGACCGCGGGTGGGGACGCGGAGGAGATCGAACGCTTTCTGATCATCGACACTTTGGCCGACTTCCTGGCCGAGGGCCGCATCAAGATCTACTCCTGCGACAGCGTGGCCGGCCGCATGATGCTGGGAAGGGAAGGGAGCCCGTCCGACCAGATGCGTGCGCTCGACCTGTTCCAGCAGTTCGTGCGCTGGGAACTGGTGCCCGCCATCCGCGCCGATTGTCAGGATCCCGAGATCGAGGTGGTTGCCACCGGCGCCTCGATCGGAGCGTTCAACGCCTTGGCCACGGTGTGCCGGTTTCCCGAGGTCTTTCGCTCGGCGCTCTGCATGAGCGGGACCTATGATCTTCGCCGTTTCCTCGACGGACGACCCAACGAGAATTTCTACTACGCCTCGCCGCTGCATTATCTGCCGGGCCTGGAGGGCCCCATCCTGGAGCGGCTCCGCTCCCGCTTCGTGCTGCTGGCCTCCGGCGAAGGCAAAGCGGAAGACATCGGGGAGTCCTGGCGCGTGGCCGACGCGTTGGGCCAGAAGGGGGTCCCCAACCGCGTGGACTCCTGGGGGGCCGAGTGGGACCACGATTGGCCCACCTGGCGCAACATGCTGCGCCGCTACGTGGACGAGCTGATCCCGGCGGTTCCTTCCGCCGGACAGGCGTAGGGCGCTTGCCGGGCCACCGGGCGGGGTGGTAGCGTTTCCATGTGCGAGATCTGACGCTTCGCCGTTGGTTGGCCTGGGTGATGCTGGGCTTGCTGGCTCAGTTCGGCCCGCTGGGACCCGGCCTCTTCCCCGAGTGCCTGGGGCACTCGGCAGCGGGTCGTGCCATGCAGGGTGCGCCCATGCCGGCGGAGGCTCCGGCGTCCGCCCACGGCGGACACCTGCCTCCGACCGAAGCGTCCGGACATGCGCTCCACGCGGGCATGGGCACCGAAGACGAAGGCCAGTCCGGGTGCTGTTCCGGCCTGTGCTGCTGCGACCTTGCCACGGGGATGCCCGCTCAAGCCACGCAGCTGGGTGTATCCCAGCGTGTGGCCACCGCGTGGGCGGTGTCGGCGCCTCGGCGCGCAGACGTCTCTCGCCTCGACCACCTCGGTCTCCCGTTCGCGACCGCTCCTCCCGCCTGAGTCGCGGCGCCCACAGCTCCTGAGCAATGCGGCTTGCCGGCGCGCCCCAGGGCGTGTCCGGGTCGACTTGCATCCTCGTTGCACCCCGGCGCCCTCGCATGCACTCAGACACCCGGGGGGCCCCTCCCGGCACGTGAACAACAATCCCTAGAGACCTGATACGATGATGATCCGAACCCGGGCGCGCCTGCTCCCCGCCACGCTTTTCGCGGCCTTCGCCGTGGTAGCCGCATGCTCCGACGAGCCTTCCACTCCCGCCGGACCGATCGACGTTTCGCTGCAGTTCGCCGCGGCGGTCAACGGCCAATCGTTCAACTGCGGGGCCAGCTTTACCAACGTGGGTGCCTCCCAGACCACCATCACGCCCGTCGACTTCCGCTTCTACGTGCATGACGTGGCCCTGCTGGACAGCAACGGGGCAGCCGTGCCCCTCACCCTGGAGCAGGATGGACTCTGGCAGCGCGAGAACCTCGCTTTGCTGGACTTCGAGAACGGGAGCGGACCCTGCGTGAACGGCACGGCAGCCACCAACACCACTGTGCGCGGCGAGGTACCTGCCGGTGATTACAGCGGCGTGCGGTTCACGCTCGGCGTTCCTTTCTCCATGAACCACCAGGACCAGACCACAGCCCAGGCGCCCCTCGATCTGACCGCGCTGTTCTGGTCATGGAACGGCGGATACAAGTTCGCGCGCATGGATCACACCTCCGCGGCCCAGCCGGATGGCTGGTTCGTGCACCTGGGCAGCACCGGCTGCTCGCCAGCGGGGACACCCACCACCCCGGCGACGGCCTGCAGCAACGAGCATCGCCTCACGGTGACCTTCAACGGGTTCGACTGGACCAGCAACCAGGTCGTTGCTGACTTGGGCGCGATCCTGTCGCAGAGTGACCTGACCCAGAACAGCGCGGCCAAGGGGTGCATGTCCTTCCCCGGAGATCCGGAGTGCCATGCGGTTCTTCCTGCACTGGGACTCGCCTATGAGGGCACGGCGGCGCAGCCGCAGCGTCTGTTCAGTGTCCGCTAGCGCCTTTCACGCCCTGAAGTGCGAGCGGAGCGGGAGGGTCGTGGCCTTGACTGCGGCCCTCGCGTCCGCCGCCTTCGGAGCGTGCGGGGGCGACGAGACGCTGGGGCCGCTGTTCGCGGAGCCTGGTCCGGACGTTGCGTTCGAGTGGGATCTGCCGGAGGGGTTTCCGGCCCCGCGGGTGCCGGCGGACAATCCCATGTCCGCCGGCAAGGTCGAGCTGGGTCGCCACCTCTTCTACGACACACGCCTGTCCGGGAACCAGACCCAGAGCTGCGCGTCGTGCCACGAGCAGGCACGGGCGTTCGCCGATCCCCGCTCGGTAGCGCTCGGGTCCACTGGGCAGGCGCATCCACGGAATTCGATGGCACTGGGGAATGTCGGGTATCAGCCCGTACTCACCTGGGCCAATCCCCTGCTGCACGACCTGGCCGCCCAGGCCCTCGTGCCGATGTTCGGCGACGATCCGGTCGAGTTGGGGATGAGCGGGCGGGAGGCCGAGCTGTTCGCTCGATTGCGCGCCGACACCGTCTACCAACGGCTGTTTGCGGCCTCCTATCCGGAAGACGCGGATCCGTTCACACTGGCCGCGATCACGCGTGCGATCGCGTCGTTCCAACGGACGCTCATCTCGGGGAACGCGCCCGTGGATCGAGCCCGGCGCGGCGACGCCACTGCCCTATCCGCCGAGGCCCAGGTGGGACAGGCGCTGTTCTTCAGTGAGCGGCTGGAGTGCTTTCACTGCCATGGGGGACTGTTCTTCACGGGAACCTCGGATTTCGAGGGAAAGAGCTCGCCGGAGATCGAGTTCCACAACACTGGCCTCTACAACCTGGACGGCAACGGAGCCTACCCCGAGCCCAATACCGGGCTCTTCAACTTCACGGGGCGTCCCGAGGACATGGGACGCTTCAAGGCTCCTTCGCTGCGCAACGTCGAGCTGACCGCGCCCTACATGCACGACGGGAGCATCGCCACACTGGACGAGGTGATCGATCACTATGCGGCGGGCGGGCGCACGATCTCGTCCGGTCCCTACGTGGGGGTGGGAAGCGCCAACCCGCACAAGAGCGGCTTCGTCAACGGGTTCACGCTAACGCCGGAGGAGCGGGCGGGCCTCAAGGCGTATCTGCGGGCGCTCACGGATGAGGACTTCGTGAGCGATCCCCGGTTCTCGGATCCGTGGGCGGCGCGGGGAGGGGTGGGGCGATGAGCAGGACCCGAACCGGCGTGCCCTGGCGCGTGCTCCTGTGTGGCTTGGGAGTGGCGGTGCTCTGCCCGACCGGGCTCACGGGTCAGGTACCGGACACCGCCGCCACCCGAGACACGACCGTCTACCTGATCGATCCCCTCCGGGTGACCGTGGAAAGGGAGCGTTCCGCACCGCCTCCGGTGGCGGCGACGGTGATCGCTCCTGAGCGCGTGCGGGGCACGCTGGCCCGCAACCCCTATCAGTTGCTGCGTCGCATCTCCAGCGTGGATGTCCACGACCAGGGGCAGGGACCCGGGTTCGCTTCGAACGTCGTCCTCCGGGGGTTCACCTCGGATCACTCGTCCGACGTGTTGTTGGTCGTCGACGGGGTACCGATCAACCTGCCCGCGCATGGACACGTGGAGGGGTTTGCCGACTGGAACCTGCTCTTCCCCCAGGCGGTCAGCTCGATGCGGTTGATCCACGGCGGAGCGAGCCCCTTATATGGGGACTTCGCATTGGCCGGCGTGGTGGAGGTGTTCACCCGCGCGGATGCGGAGGGGACGGAGGCGTCGCTCGAGACCACGTCGTTCGGTGACGTCCAGGGGAGCGCTCTGGTGGGCCGTCGCCACGAGGACGGGGGGTTCCTGGTGGGAGGAAGCGTCCAACGGGAAGACGGCTGGCGCGCGAACATGGACTACCGGTTGGCGAACGCCTTGGCGCGTGGCTGGCGGGCGCTGGGTACGGGCCGCTTGGAGGGCGGGCTTTCTCTCTACGGGACCACCTGGAACTCTCCGGGATTCGTGACCGTCCCCGCCTATAACGCCGAGGACGTTCGCTCCGCCGTCGATCCCAGCGATGGTGGTGATTCGCGACGGATCATCCTCCACGGTCGCTGGTCCCGCCCCGTGGGGGGAGCGCGGGTGATGCAGGCCACGGCCTGGGCCCAGGCTTCGGACTACTCACTGTATCTCCACATTCCCGGCCACGATCACGGCGGAGACGCCGGGACTGTGCTGCAGTCGGGCGAGTTCGACGAGCGCGTGGGCGGCGGAGGACAGGTAGAGCTGGGTTGGACCGGTGCGAGGGGCGATCTGGTGGTGGGTGCGTCGGGCCGGGCGGAGTCGGTAGGGTACCGTCATGCGTCCACGGTCCAGCGGGCCATCGCCCTGACCGAGACGGACCTGGACGCCACGTACCGTACCGCCGCGCTTTACACGAGGTGGCGGCGCACGATCGCCCAGCGGCTGGGCGTGGACCTGGGGGCGCGCGTGGATCGCTTCACCCACACGTCGCGCTCCAACCTCGATGCCGCCGCCGCTCTGGAGTCCTCCACACGAGCGATCGTGAGTCCCAAGCTGGGGCTCCGCTGGGCCTGGACTCCGCAACTCACGTTGAAAGCGGGCAGCAGCCGGGGCTTCCGCAGCCCGGTGGGCATCATCGGCGACCCGGCTCGGGAGCCCTACATCGCCTGGTCCCATGAAGTGGGCGCCGAGCTGCGAGGAGACCGCTTCGACGCGGGTATGTCCCTCTTCCGCATCGACGTGAGCAACGAGCGGCTCCTCGACCCGGTGACCCTGGAGGTCACGGACTCGGGCGGCAGCACCCGGCAGGGGATCGAGGCACAGGTGGGCTGGAGCCTTTCCGAAGAGGTGCGGCTCGATCTGGGCGTGACGTTGAACGACGCCCACCTGCACGGCGGGTACGTCGATCCCCACGAGGACCACGGCCATGAGGAGGCGCCGGCCGACGGCCCCAACACCGGTGACGATCCGGTGCCGGGGGTCTCGCGCTATCTGATGCGCGCCGGTGCCCAACTGCCTCTGCCGTGGGGGCTGCCGATGCGCATGTCGTGGCGCTTGGTCGGACCGCACACGCCGGTGGGGGAGCCCGAGGTGGAGACGCGGGCCTACTCGCTGCTGGACGTCGGCACTGAGTGGGAGTGGCGCCCTGGCGTGACGTTGGAGATGGAACTCTCAAACGTGGCCGACGTGCGCTACGTGGAGCTCCGCTCCTCTGGCTTCGTGACCCCGGGCGCCCCGCGCAGCCTCAGCGCACGCGTGCGGGTTGGAACCCATTGACCGCTGCTGCAACGGCCTCGGCGATCGCCGTGTCCGACGCGGAGCACACCACCGGAGTTGACCAATGAAAGGGAATCGGATCTTCGGCGCCCTCGCGTTCTGCGGAGTGGTCGCCGTAGCCAACGTGGGCGCCATTCGGCCCATGGAGTCCACCTGGCATCTGGCGCTGGTCAAGTCCGTTCCCGAGAAGGACGCCCGCGTCGAGTCCGTCTCGGAGATCCGCCTCGTCTTCAGCCAGGTTCCTCAGAAAAAGGCCACGTCGATTCGACTCCTGGATGGGGCGGGCAGCGTGATTCCGCTGGGGGAGGTGGCCGCCGACGCGACGGACGGCAAGGTGCAAGTGGCCACGGCCGACGCGGCGGTGCCCGCGGGTACCTACACGGTGGCCTGGCGCACCATGTCGGCGGACGGACACGTGGTGCGGGGAGAATACGGATTCAGCGTCGCCGCGGCGCGCTGAACGGTCGGAGCGCGCGCCGTGGACGCGACGCTCCTGGGACGGACCGTGGTGTTCTATGGCATCGTCCTGTGCGTGGGAGCCGTGTTCGGACGGCTCCTGCCTTCGCGCCTCGGAACGGATGAGGACCCGGACAGCCGCTCGGGCGAGCGCCTGGGCCGGCTGGGCGCGGGGGTCCTACTCCTCGGCCTGGCCGCTCTCTTTGCGAGCCAGCTACTCGAGTTCAGGGATCCTCTGGCTCCGCTGGCTGGCGAAGCCAGGATCCTCCTCGGCACCTCCTGGGGCCGAACCTGGCTGGCCGCGGGTGTTGGTGCGGGGGTGGCCTGCGCTTCCTTCTGGATGGCATCGGCCGGCCGCTCGCGCGCGTGGTTCATCGGAGCCGCGAGTGTCGTCCCGCTCGCTGCGTTCCCGGCCCTCTCCGGTCATGCGGTGGCGTCCGAAGACCTACAATGGATCGCGGTGACAGCCGATGGGCTCCATGTTCTGGCCGCTGGGGTGTGGATGGGTGGCCTCGCGTGGGTGCTGTGGCGGACGCGCGCGCTCCACGAACCGGCGCCGAGGGCTGTAACGCTCGTTCGCGCGTTCTCTCCCTGGGCCCGAGCTGGCGCGCTTGTGTTGGTGGTGACAGGCGGGTTCGCCGTCTGGCTTCACGTAGCGGATTTGAGTGCCCTACCAAGGTCGCCGTACGGACGGTGGCTGATCCTCAAGCTCACCCTCGTCGCCCTGACCATGAGCCTGGGCTGGTGGAACTGGCGGTGCGCGACGCCGCGTCTTGGGGGCACGGCCGCAGACGCCAGGGCGGCGCGGCGTTCCATGGTGCTGGAGTGGTGGGTGGGCTTTGCCCTGGTAATTGCGGTAACCGCTGCGCTGGTCAATACATCGCCGTCGTGACCGTCCGGGCCGGCGAGGCCGCCCGTTGTGCCTGACCGAAGGCGGACGAAGGCGGAGTTGACCTGCTCTATATTTAGGTTATCCTAAATATATCGGATCCCACGGGAGCATTCGCGCGCGCGGGGTCCGCCTGAAGAAAGGGTGTAGCACCAGCATGCAGTCACATCCACCGGTTTCCCCTGGCGAAGCCCTTCTCTGGTTCACGGCCGGGGCGCTGCTCTTGGCCGTGCTGTTCTGGCCGGGCAAGGGAGTCGTGGCCCGGCTGCGCCGAGCCTTCCGCTCCTCCGAGCGCGTCCGCATGGAGGACGCGCTCAAGCAACTGCTGGCGGCGGAGCGTCGCGATACCCGCCTCACCGTCGACGGCCTGGCGGGCGCCCTGGGCATCTCGCGCGCGCTGGCGGCGAACACGCTTCAGCACCTCTCCGAGCGTGATCTGGTCTCGTTGGATGATCCCGCGCCCGCGTTGACGGCCGACGGGCGCGAATACGCGCTGCGGGTCGTCCGCACGCACCGCCTCTGGGAACGGTATCTGGCGGATCGCACGGGCGTCCGACCCGAGGAATGGCACGCGGAGGCGGAGGAGGCGGAGCACACCCTGTCCCACCGGGAGGTGGAGACCCTTTCCCAGCGTCTGGGGCATCCTCTGTACGACCCCCACGGCGACCCGATCCCCCGGGGTGACGGGTCGCTGCCTCCGTTCCGGGCCACCACCCTGAACAGCGCGCCTGAAGGAAGCTCGGTGGCGATCACGCACATCGAGGACGAGCCGCCCGAAGTGTTCCGCACGTTGACGGCGATGGGCCTGGTGCCTTCCGCCCGTGTGGAGGTTCTGGCGCGCGGCACCCATGGTGTGAAGGTCCGCCTGGACGGTCAGGAGCGGGTGGTGCCACGGGTGGCGGCCGGTCAGGTCACCGTGCGTCCATTGGTCGAGGGGGAAGGCGTCCGGCGCTCGCTCCGCACGCTGGCGGAGGTTCCCCGCGGTGAGGTCGCCCGAGTGGTGGGGATCTCTCCCCTCTGTCAGGGGACGCAGCGTCGTCGCCTCCTGGACCTGGGGGTGGTGGCGGGCACCGAGATCCTGCCGGAGTTGGAGAGTGCCGGTGGGGATCCCGTAGCCTACCGCATCCGCGGTGCCCTCATCGCGCTCCGTCGGGATCAGGCCGCCTGGATCGAGGTGGAGGACACGCCCGCAGCTGCCGGCGCCGCTGGACGAGGTGCCGCGTGAGCGTCTTGGTCCCCGACCTGCCGGTGCGCCACGACCCGCATCGCGAGCGCAGCCTGGTGCGGCTCGGGTTGAAGCCGGACCGCTGGGACGTCCTGGTGGCGCTGGCCGGCAACCCCAACACGGGCAAGACCACCGTCTTCAATGCGCTGACGGGTCTTCGTCAGCATACCGGCAACTGGCCGGGCAAGACGGTGGTGCGCGCAGAAGGTGCCTTCCTGCACGATGGCCAGCGCGTCAAGGTGGTCGATCTGCCCGGGACCTACTCGCTACAGGCGGGCAGCGTGGACGAAGAGGTCGCGCGCGACTTCATCCTCTTCGGTCGGCCGGATGTCACGGTCGTGGTGGTCGACGCGACCCGCCTCGAGCGCAATCTCAACCTCGTGCTCCAGATCCTGGAGATCACGGACCGGGTCGTGGTCTGCCTCAACCTCATGGACGAGGCGCGCCGGCACGGCATCGCCATCGACGTGCAGCGCTTGTCCGACGCGCTGGGTGTGCCGGTGGTGGAGGCGGTGGCGCGCGAGAACCGAGGCATCGACGATGTGATCGCTACTGCGGTCAACGTGGCTCGCGGCACCATCCAGACGACGCCCTACCGGATCGCACGCCATCAGCCTGTGGTCGAGAACGCCATCTCCTCGCTGGCCGACACCCTGAAGCGCGCCTTTCCGTCGCTTCCCAACACGCGCTGGGTCGCGCTGCGCCTTCTCAACGCCGACGAGGCCGTGGAGGAGGCCGTCCGATCGGGCGAGCTGGCTCGCCTCTTCCAGGACGCTCCGGTCGGCGCGCCCGCCTCGGAGGAGGACCGGTCCGCGGTTCTGGAACGGGCCCGCGAGCTGCGTTGGGAGCTGCCACATGACTTCCATGACGCGCTCATGGAGCGCATCTACGGCGCTGCGCAGGAGATCGCCAATCGGGCGCAGACACGCGGCCTCAAGAAGGTTGGCTTCGACCTCGATCGCACGCTGGACCGACTGCTCACGAGCCGCTGGCTGGGCTTTCCCACCATGTTGGCCATGTTGGCTGCTGTCTTCTGGTTGACCGTGGCGGGCGCAAACGTTCCCTCGGCATTCCTGTCGCGCGTTCTCATCGACGGTGTGCACCCCTGGCTGAAGGGCATCGGCGCCAATGTGGGCATGCCATGGTGGGCAAGTGGCCTCCTGTTCGACGGCATGTACCTGTCGACCGCGTGGGTCGTCAGCGTGATGCTGCCTCCGATGGCCATCTTCTTCCCGTTGTTCACGCTGCTCGAGGACTTCGGCTATCTGCCACGGGTGGCGTTCAACCTGGACGGTCTGTTTCGCCGGGTGGGCGCCCACGGGAAACAGGCCTTGACCATGAGCATGGGCTTCGGCTGCAACGCCGCCGGCGTGGTGGCCACACGCATCATCGACAGCCCGCGCGAGCGCCTGATCGCCATCCTGACCAACAACTTCTCGCTGTGCAACGGGCGCTGGCCCACACAGATCCTGATCGCGTCTCTGTTCATCGGTGCCTTGGCCCCCCCGGCCCTCGCCGGGCTGGTAGCGGCAGCGGCCGTGGTCGGGGTGGCGATGCTGGGCATCGCCTCCATGCTGCTGGCCTCCTGGGGGCTCTCTCGCACTGTGCTGCGCGGAGAGGCGACCGCGTTCAGCCTCGAGCTGCCCCCGTACCGGCCCCCGCGCGTGCTCCAGACGCTGTACACGTCGCTCATCGATCGCACCCTCATCGTGCTGTGGCGAGCGGTGGTGTTCGCGCTTCCGGCGGGAGCCGTCATCTGGTTGGTCTCGAACATCCACGTCAGTGGGGTCAGTGTGGCGGAACACCTGATCGGATGGTTGAACCCGTTCGGTGTGCTGCTGGGACTGAACGGAGTGATCCTGCTCGCCTATGTGGTCGCCATTCCGGCCAACGAGATCGTGATCCCCACGGTGCTGATGTTGACCGTTCTGACCACGGGGCTGGTCGGTGTGGGCGCCGGCGCCGGCGTGATGTTCGAGATGGAATCGGCGGACGCGATGGGAGAGGTGCTGCGTGCCGGTGGCTGGACGCTGCTGACCGCGCTGTGTCTGATGCTGTTCAGCCTGCTGCACAACCCCTGCTCCACCACGATCTACACGATCTACAAGGAGACGGGCAGCACCAAATGGACGGCCGTGGCCACGCTGCTCCCCCTCGTCATGGGGTTCGTGGTGTGCTTCCTGGTTGCCCAGGTATGGCGCTTGGTGGGAGGGATCTAGCGACAGCGGCGCCTCCCCGAGGGGCATGTCCAGGCCGAGGCGCCTTTGCCGCCACGTAGACAGACCCTCTCTTCTACGCTGGAGGTGCCATGCCGTCGCAGCCGACCGCTGTGGAATTCGTCGGGGAGACCGGTCCCGGCGCTGTCATCAACCAATACCTGCCGCAGCCGGGTCAATACACCGGTCGACGCATCATCCAGATCACCGACACGCCCAAGACCTGGTGGAAGACGGAAGCGAGCCAGGCGGGCGTGCCCTGGGCGGACGTGCTGGGCCTGGAAAGCAAGACGCCGGGGCTGTGGGAAGTGGTCAAGCCCGAGCGACTCACGGACGTGTGGTTCACGCGACGCCTCCGCGTCCCGCGTGGCGGATCACGCCGTGGGCTGTCGCTTGTGCAGACTCGCGTCAACCTGGACGCGCAGGAAGTCCTGCAGCAACAGGGATCACTGCGTAACTGGGGGCGCGGGTCCACTGCAGCCCGCATGTTCGAGGTCGACGACGACACCGGCAGCACCACCCCCGACCAGAGCGGGCCCGACATCACACCTCCCTCGGGGTCGGGAGGCGGCGGGCACGACTCGGGCGCAGGGGGCGGCGGGGACGACGGCCTGGTTCCCGACTTCGTGAACTCGATCTCCAGTATGGACGAGGGCGTCGTCCATCTTCCCTCTTCGACATGGGGTGGCGGAGTCACGACCGTGCCGGTGGATGTGGAAGAGCCTCCGCAACCGATGCTGTTCCTCATTCAGGTGCTAGGGATCAGCTCCTACCTGGGAGACTACGGATTGGGACGAACGGTGAAGACCTTCACCCTACTTCCGGGCGAGACGGCCACCATCAGCACCCGCACCTGGCGTGCCACCGAGGAAACCGTGGCGGCGGCGTCCTCCATCATCGACTCCTACACAGACAGCGCGAGCGATCGCTTCGCGGAGACGGTCATGACCGAGACGACCGACTCCGCCACGCAGGAAAAGACCGAGAACTGGCACGCAGAGGCCGAGGTGAAGGGTTCCTTCGGTTTCGGCTCCGCTTCCGTCTCGGGGGGTGGGGGAGGCGAATACTCGTCTTCCACGGAGGAGTTCGCGAAGGCCGTCGACGAAGCCGTGAGCGAGCATGCGGCTGAATCGTCCTCGCACCGCGAGAACACGGTGACCTCCAACTCGGAGCGCTCGGCGTCCACCGAGGACGAGGAGGTGGTGGAGCGCACGATCTCGAACATCAACGTAGGCAGGGTCTTGAATTTCACGTTCCGGGAGCTCAACCAGGTCTATCTGACGAAGACCCACCTCAAGGAGGTGCGTGTCGCCTTCAGCAACGGCCAAAGCGGCAGCTGGCGAGAGGAGCCCATCTCCTCCCTACGCAAGCTGGTGGCCGAGGTGATCAAGCCGGCGCACGTGGACGAGGTGTGTCAGGACCTCGTTCGTGCGATCTCCGTGGTGTTCGATCTTCACGGGGACCCCGTGCACGTACTGGAGCGGGTCGAGCTCGACGGCTGTGGTGGCCGCACGCAGGTACGGGTCGCCGTGCCCGACGCCGATTGCGCGTACAAGGCCCCCACGGCGGACGGGACGCTCTACTACCGTTTCCGGCGGGGTCCCCTGGGGCAGGCCCCGGAAGAGGAGCATCCTGTGGATGGGGTGCTGCTCAAGGAACGTAGCGTGGTGATGGCGACCGACAGCGTCGTCGTCGAAGCGCTGTTGGGGCAAAGCGACGCGTTGGATGGCTACTCGAAGGACCTGCAGGACGAGGCGATCCGCGAGAAGCAGCTCGCGAACGAACGGGAAGCGTTGGCGCAACGCATTGTCGCGGACCGGGACGTGGACGCGGCGGCTTTGTACGCGCAGCTGTTCGTCGTCAACGACGTCGAGGCCGGGACCGCATGAGCCCGGAGCCGGCCACACCGACGACCCCGACGCAGGTTCCGGCGACGTCCAGCGCCCCGGCCAGAGAGGATGCCACCGCGCAGGATCCGCGCGTGCTCCAGGAGTCGGCCCTCAACGGGGCGCCACCCGACATCGCCTGCATTGCAGACAAGTCGACGATGGACTACTCGGGGTGGTACTTCGAACAGGTCTACTTCGTGCCGCGCACCTCGGTTCGGTTCATCAACTCGCGCAAGGGCTTGGTGGCGATGATCCTGGCGGCTGCGCCGGCGAAGCGGCTGATCCTGATGGTACACTCACAGGGAGATCAGATCAGCTTCCCGGAGTCGGGAGAAACGGTCCCCTTGGACGATCTCGCTCAGGATCTGCTGCGCGTCCGCGGCAAGTTCTCCAGCATCGTGTTCGACGGCTGCACCTTGGGCACGCAACCCTCTTCCATGTTCCGCTTTGCGGAGACGTTGCGGATCGAGATGGCCATGGGTTGGACCCACAGCCATGCCATCGGCTACTGGACCAAGCGCTTGACGGGTCGGGTGACGAGTCTGCCCGATGACCTGCTCGCCGAGATGGACATCGTGGCACCCTGGTTTCCGCTGGGCGAGCTCGGCTCCCACGAGACCGCCGCCGCGCTGGCGAAGGCCCTCCTGCGCGACCAACGGGTCGTGCGCGCCTTCGAGGTCTTCAACGGCAGTCTGGTGGACCTGGATTTCCCCGCGCTCGTCGCGGCGAACTCGTTCAACCCGTCCCGGCACTTCCCACGCAGCGCCTTGAAGGATGAGGTCTTCTCGACGTTGGCTGGCGCCGAGGCCGCCGACAATCTGGGTGGCTTCCTGGGGCAACCGTACCGACGCCTGGTCGTGCCCTGAGCCGGACCGAGCACCGGTGAGTACGGCCCCGGGCGTCAGACGCTGGGTGGGATGTCTCCCTCGGCGATTCCGCGACACGCGTTGGCGTAGTACTGGGCCACGTATCGTTCGATCATGCTCCCGGCCGTGAAGTGACGGCCAGCCTCCACGATGGCGTGCTTCATCCGCGCCACCCAACCGTGGGGGACGCCGTCCGCACCGCGCTCGTGGTAGAGGGGCACCACCTCGTCTTCGAGCAGCGTGAACAAGTGATCCCAGTCGGCGTGGTCGATGTCCTCCCCTTCGAGCGTGAGGGGCACCGCCCAACCGTTGCTGCCGTTGAACCCTTCCGCCCACCAGCCGTCCAGGGTGGCGAGCTGCGGCACGCCGTTGAGCGCGGCTTTCATCCCACTGGTGCCGCAGGCCTCCAGCGGTACCCGGGGCAGGTTGAGCCAGACGTCCACGCCCTCGTACAGTCGGTGCGCGAGGTGCATCTCGTAGTCCTCCAGGAACGCGATACGCCCCTCCAGGCGCGCGTCGAGCGCCAATTGGAACACGCGCTGCAGCACCCGCTTCCCTTCGTCATCAGCGGGGTGGGCCTTCCCCGCGAAGACGATCTGCACCGGTCGCTTGGCGTTGGTCAGCAGACGCAGCAGCCGCCCTTCGTTGCGCAGCAGCAGGTCGGCGCGCTTGTAGGTGGCGAAGCGGCGTGCGAACCCCAGCGTAAGGGCTTCGGGATCGAGAAGCGTGCCGGACGCCGCCAGGTGGGCTGGCGCCTGCCAGTGCTCCGTCCAGCGATGTCGCGACTGCTCGCGGATGAAGTGGAAGAGGCGCTCCTTGAGCCGCACGTGCGTCTCCCACAGCGCACCGTCATCGATGCCGTGGACCGCTTCCCACGTATCCGGTGCCGCTCCGGGCTGGCGCCAGGCGACACCCAGATGTCGGTCCAGGAGATGGCGGATCTCGGCAGCCATCCAGGTGGGGCGGTGCACTCCGTTGGTCACGTGCCCGATCGGGATCTGCTCAGGTGTCCGGCCCGGCCAAAGAGACTGCCAGATCTTCCGGGTTTCCTGACCGTGCCGAGCCGAGACTCCGTTGACGCCGTGGCTCAAGCGGATCGCGGCGGCCGTCATGTGGAAGGTGCCGTGATCGATCTCGGGATGGCGCCCCAGCCCCTGGAACGCCTCTTCGGAAATCCCGAGGTCCTCCCACGCGTTGCCGACGCACGCCTCGATCTGCTCGGGCGTGAAGCTGTCGTGCCCAGCCGGGACCGGCGTGTGCGTGGTGAAGACACTGTGGGCACGGACGCGCGCCACGGCCTCGTCGAGTGGCCGGCCCTTGGCCACGTGCTCGCGGATCCGTTCCACGAGCATGAAGGCGGCGTGGCCTTCGTTGGCGTGCCAGGCGCCGGGCGCGATCCCGAGCGCGCGTAGGACGCGCACACCGCCCACGCCCAGGATCCACTCCTGCTTCAAGCGGAGCTCGCGTCCACCCCCGTAGAGCTTGCTGGTCAGCTCGCGGTCCTCGTTGGCATTGCCTTCCAGGTCCGCATCGAGGAGGATGAGCCGAGTCCGGCCCACGTGGATCTCCCAGGCACCCAGCTGCACGGTGCGCTCTCCGGTCTTGACCGAGGCGAGCACATAGGAGCCGTCACCGGCCCGCAGCCGCCTGAGCGGCATGACGTCGGTGTCGAACGGCTCGTCTGCGTCCACCTGCCAGCCGTCCGGCGTGAGCTTCTGGTCGAAGTAGCCCTTCCGGTAAAGCAGGCCCACGCCCACCAACGGCACGCCCAGGTCGGAGACGGCCTTGCAATGGTCTCCCGCGAGGACGCCCAGGCCTCCCGAATAGATCGGCACCGAGTTGTGCAGCGCGAACTCTGCACAGAAGTATGCGATAGGGCGGCCTTGCCCGAGGTCCGGGTGGCGTGTGGAGAACCAGGTGTCCGGGCCCTCCAGGTCCGCCCGCATCGCCGTCATGACCTCCGCGTAGCGCTCCAGGAACCGGGGATCGTGGGCGCACTCGGCCAGCCGGGCCGGGTCGGCCTGCCGCAGCAGGGCGATCGGGTTGTGGCGGCACTGGCTCCAGAGCGTGGGGTCGATCGAGGCGAACAGATCCCGAGCCTCGCGGTGCCAGGACCACCACAGGTTCATGGCGAGGTCGGACAGGCCCCGGATGGGCTCCGGCAGGTAGGGGATCTTGGATTGGTCGGTCATGCGCTCAAAACAACTCTGTGGGGCCACCGGGCGGTCCCTGGGTACCGATCGGTGCAGGAAACAAGCCCGGAAATCTGGTCGACGACCCCCCGCGGGTGAAGCCCCGAGAGCGGGGCGGCCCGCAAACCCCCCTCGTCCCGCCACCTATGGAGCCCCACGCGCGCGGCTCGCCGCCGGGCGCTACTCCAGCCGGGTCGGTGAGGCCTCCGAGAAGAGAGCCCGCGGCAGGTCGATTCCAACGGGGCCTTCCGCCCCGGTCTCCCGGTCCAGGATGCCCACCGTGGTCCGGTAGAGCTCGTCCGCCTCGTCGTGGCTGTTTCCGATGGAGGTCAGGCCGAGCTTCCCGTACTGGGACAGGGCTCCGATCATGTAGAAGAGGACGCCGGAGTTGGTGCTGTGATTGAAGTGGAGGCGGTGCGACACCAGAAGCTCGACCAGGTCCTCCGGGAGCAGCCCGCGATAGGCCGGCGAGCGCAGGTGATCCGTGGCCGTGTAGTACTTCCGTGCCCCGTTGGCGGTGTGATACAGGCCCGTATCGAGGTCCAGCTTTCCACCCGTCAGGAACTCGAGGGCCATGAACGGTGGGGTGGTGCCCCCCATGCGCAGGTTGATCTCGATCGCGTGGGCCTGCCACGGCCCACCGGGATCACGGGACAACACGAAGTCGATCCCGAAGCGACCCAGCACGCCTCGCTCCGCGAGCACCCGGCCGATCTTCAGTCCGGCTTCCTGGATGAGGGCCCGGTAGCCGTCGGCGGCTGGAAACCGGCACCCGACGTATGCTTGCGCGGATTCGCCGCCCAGGACCTGGTCGTGCGTGGAGACCAGCGCCAGCTCGCCGTCGGGGTGGATGCGGAGCTGCACACTGGGCGAGAAGAACTCCTTTCCCTCGATCCGTTCTTCGACGATCCCTCCCATTTCGGTGAGCTTCCGCATGAACGGGCCGTACTGCTCGCCTTGACCCGCGAAGGCGAGGGAGGGCAAGGCGCCCTGGATCTCGGTGCTGCGCTGCTCCGGTGCCTCGGGCAACGCGTCCGGGTACGTATAGATGGCGTTGCCCTCGCCTGCGAAGCTGTCGTTGAGTTTGACAATCGCCTGGCGAAGACCGGGTCGCTTGCCGGCCAGCTCGACCAGGGCCTGCGTCACGTCGGTCTCGGAGCGTACACCGGTCCGACCCGCCGGGAAGGGCACCCCGGCCTCCTCGAACACGAGCTTGGCGCCGGACTTGGTCCCGAGCCACAGCAGGGCAGGGTCCACGGCGTTGAGCGGGACCCCCAATTCGACCGCGAGCCTGCGCTCCAGCGGCGTCGAGTTGAAGACGGTGAGGTAGGCGCGGTCCACATCTCCCACCCAGTCGCGGATCCGGCGGATCACGCGCGGCCGCTCCAGGATCTTCTCGGTCAGCGGGCGGGGAGAGGCGTCGTAGAGTCGGAGGATCAGAAGCCGCCGCAGGGCGTGCCGCATCGGGACCCCGGGAAGATGCTGGAGATAGTACTCCAGGATGTCGGGGTGTACGGGCTGGCTGGTCACATACACCAGGCGGGCCGCGGGGTTGGCCAGGCGGATCAGCGTGAAGAGCAGACGCTCCTCGTAGAACGCGGCTCCGCTGATCTTCCGGAGCTCCTCCTGGTTCACGCTGATGGACGGGACCACGACCGTGGTGTGCTGGAACCCCGGCTGGTGCAGGATGGCCCGGGCGGTGTCGGGCAGGCGCAGCTTGAGCCGTTCGAAGGCCTCCAGCTCCGCCGCTGAGCCGAGCGGGCCGTACGAGGAGCCCGGGGGGAAGTCGGACATGCGCACTCCAGCGAGGGGCGGGCCCGGCGAGCGGGCCGGGACGGTCCTGCCGCGACCCACAATGAGACGCCGACCGCACTTGAGGCAATCGCCGCCGTCCCGATGGCGGAGTCTCTCGTTGCTCCCGTACCTTCCAACGTGGCCATACGCCTCTTCGGGCCGGCCTTGTGCCGGGCGCTTCTCGCACTGGTGCTGCTCCTGGCCGGTGCCGAGGGTTGTGTACGGCCCCGGTTCGGCGGGAGCCCATCCGCCGTCGTGCTCGAGGTCTCGAACAAAGGCTGGACCGACATCACTGTTCTGGTGGAGCGGGGGGGCGTGCGCCACCGGTTGGGTCTGTCGTCGGCGCTTTCCGAGCGTCGCTTCCGCATTCCCGCCGAGGTTGCCCCGGCGGGCGAGACCATCGCGCTGCTGGCCGATCCGGTGGGTAGCTCGGAGGTCTATCGCAGTCCCTCCGTACGCATCGAAGCGGGAATCGTCATCGTCTGGACCCTGCAGAACAACCTGGCGCAGTCGTCGCTGCGGACGAGATAGGAACGCTCGGCCTGCGCCCGGCGGGTGCGAGCGAAGCGCCTCTGAGCGTCAGCCTCGGCCCGATCCGTTCGCCGCAAGACGCCCCGCCCACGCCGCGTGCTCTTGTTCGAGCGGCCGACGCCCACCCAGAATGTCCATGTATCCCCCAGGTCGGGGTTCCCTTCCCCGACGCCCTCTTTTCTGGAGGTCACAATGTTGCGAGTCCCTGTCCGCCTGGGACTCCTCTTGGCGTTGGCCCTACCGATGCCGCTGGTCGCACAGCAGCGGGAGGTGAGGGGTCAGGTCGTCGCCGAGTCCGGAGCCCAACCCCTGAACGACGTCGCGATCCAGTTGGTGGGAACGCGCGTCGGCACCTTCACCGACCGTGAAGGCCGTTTCGTCCTCGCCGTGCCCACTGGTCCCGTCCGCCTGCAGGTGAGTCTGCTGGGCTGGCGCACCGAGGTCGTCGAGGTGGGCGAGAACCAGTCCAGCGTCATGGTCCAGCTCACCCAGGACGTGCTGCGTCTCGACGAGCTGGTGGTCACCGGGCAGGTCACCAGCGTGGCCCGTCGCAACCTGGCGAATGCCGTTGCCACGGTGAACGCGGCGGAGCTGACGCAGGTGCCCGCCGCCACCGTGGAGCAGCAGCTTGCGGGTAAGATCGCGGGCGCGGACATCCAGGCCAACTCCGGCGCTCCCGGTGGTGGCATGCAGATCAACCTGCGTGGGGTCACCTCGATCATCGGAGCGGCCACCCCGCTCTACGTCATCGACGGCGTCATCGTCTCCGACGTGTCCGTCGACGGCGGTACCAACGTGATCACCCGTGCCAGCGGCGGCTCCTTCAACAACGGGTTCGCCAGCAACCAGGACAACGCGCCCAACCGCATCGCCGACCTGAACCCCAACGACATCGAGAGCATCGAGGTCTTGAAGGGCGGATCGGCGGCGGCCATCTACGGCTCCAAAGCGTCCAACGGCGTGATCATCATCACCACCAAGCAGGGTCGCGAAGGCGCGCCTCGCTACAGCTTCACGCAGCGCTTCGGCACGTTCGATCTGGCCAACAAGTTGGGCCTACGCGTCTTCGAGAACCTCGATGAGGCGGTGGAGGCCTTCGGCCCCCGCGCCGCCGACTACTTCGTGGCCGGACGGGTCTACGACCACGAGGAGGAGATCGCGGGGAACAACCCGCTGTCGTTCGAGACCGCTGCCAGCGTAAGTGGTGGCAGCGCCAACACGCGCTACTTCGCGTCCGGTCTGGTGAAGCATGACGGAGGCATCATCACCGGCACCTACTACGACAAGCAGTCCCTCCGTCTGAACCTGGACCAGAACCTGGGCTCGTTCGCCACACTGGGCCTGAACACCAATCTGGTGCGCTCCAAGACGGGCCGGGGCTTCACGAACAACGACAACCGGTCCATCAGCTACTGGATGACGTTCCCGCAAACGCCCACCTTCGTGGACATCCAGGCCGGGGCGGACGGAGAGTTTCCGGACAATCCCTTCGCCAACTCCAATCCGCTGGAGACCGCCAGCAGGGCTCTCAACGACGAAGAGGTGTGGCGCATGATCGCCTCGGCGGATCTCACGGCCGACCTCTGGAGCCGTGAGAACCAGTCCATGCAGTTGATCGCCACCGGCGGCGTGGACTTCTTCAGCCTCAAGAACAACGTGTTCTCGCCGCCTGACCTGCAATACGAGCTGGATGACGGCAAGGCGGGCACCACCTTCCTGGGGAACACCACCAATCGCAACCTGAACCTCAGCACCAACCTGGTGCATCGCTACGGACTCGGGTCGGGCCTCTCGGCGACCACCTCACTGGGCATCCAGTACGAGGACGTCGATCTGGATATCGCCCGCATCCTGAACGAGGACCTGATCGTGGGTCAGTCCAACATCGATCAGGGCACCAACCCGGGCGTGTTCCAGCGCCGGCAGCGCACGAAGGACCTCGGGTTCTTCGGGCAGGAAGAGTTGCTGCTGTTGGACGAGCGCCTGACGCTGGTCGCGGGCATCCGCGCCGACAAGAGCTCGAACAACGCCGACCCCGGTGAGTTCTTCTATTATCCGAAGTTCGCGGCGGCCTACCGCTTCGTGGACCTGGCGCCCGGCCTGGTCGACGAGTTCAAGCTGCGCGGCGCCTGGGGCCAGACCGGCAACCAGCCGCGCTATGGGGACAAGTTCTCCGTGCTGAACTCGGGCAACATCGCTGGCTTGCAGACGCTCAACATCTCCACCACGACGGTCTCTGAAGACCTGCACCCCGAGCGCCAGCGTGAGGTGGAGCTGGGCTTCGACGCCACCCTGCTGGACCGGGTGGCACAGTGGGAGTTCACCGCCTACGAGCGCCGGATCACGGAGCTGCTGCTCCGGCGGGCGCTGCCTCCGTCCACCGGATACGCCACCGCCATCTTCAACGGCGGCGTGCTGGAGACGCGCGGCATCGAGTCCTCGCTGAGAGTCGTCCCCGTACAGACGGACAACTTCCAGTGGTCCTCGACCACGACCTTCTCCACGGACCGGTCCGAGGTGAAGGAGCTGCCGGTTCCGCCCTTCGCGGCCGGCGGATTCGGAACCGCCCTGGGCGGATTCCAGATCGAGGAGGGCAAGTCGCCCACCCAGATCGTGGGACGTGACACCGTGGTGGCCAACGACCCGCGCTGCGTGACGGGTGGCCCCTGCGATCCGGGCACGGCGGTGGGGACGCGCATCGTGACGGGCATCGGGGATGCCAACCCAGACTTCCGCATGGGCTTCTCGAACGACTTCAGCTTCGGAAACTTCAACCTGTACTCGCTCTGGGACTGGCAGCACGGTGGCGACGTGGTCAACCTGACCGCCTGGCTGTTCGACCTGAGCCGCACGTCTGGGGATTTCAACGATCCCTGTGTCACCGACTGCGTCGGCAGCGAGACGCTGGGCGAGCAGCGCCTGCGCCTCTATCCCGGGCGCACGTCCAAGATCTGGGTCGAGGACGGCTCCTTCGTGAAGCTCCGTGAGCTCACGCTCACCTACGACGTGCCGGCTGGCAACGCGTTGCGGTTCTGGGACGGCGTGGAGAGCATGCGCATCAGCCTCTCGGGCCGGAACCTCCTGCGCTTCACCAGCTACAGCGGGCTCGATCCCGAAGTGTCGAACTTCGGTGCGCAAGCCATCGCGCGGAACATCGACGTCGCCCCCTACCCACCGAGCCGGAGTTTCTGGTTCTCGGTGGACCTTTCGTTCTGAGGAGGCAACCATGAACGCCATACGTAGAGGACTGGGCGTCGGGGCGGCTTTCCTCGCGCTCGCCTGGGCAACCGGGTGCACCGAAGACCTGACGGTGCCCAACTTCAACAACCCGGCGCGGGAGGACCTCACCGGTACCCCCACGCGAGGCACCTTGGCGGCGGCGGTCCAAGGCATCGTCGCCACCCATCGCGGACTCAAGGAAGGAATGGTGGGCCGCCTGGGCGTCTGGGGTCGCGAGGGATACGACCTCCGGCCCGAAGAGCCTCGCACCACGACCGACGCGCTGGTAGATCCGATCGATCCAGTCAACGGCGGTCTCTTCTTCGGCGGGCAGTACACGCAGATCGCCGGCATCAACACGGTACTGACAGCGGTGGACAATGCCAGCGTGCTCACGGACGCGGAGAAGAACGCGATCCGGGGCTTCGTGAAAACGATCAAGGCGGATGCCTTCTGGCAGATGATCATCAACCGCCCCATCGGACTGGGCATTCCTCTGGATCCCAACCCGGATCCGAGCGGAGAGTTGACGCCGATCTCGGGTGCCGCCGAGGTCCATCAGTACATCTACAGCCTCTATGACGAGGCGCTGAGCGATCTGCAGAGCGGCGGCGGGGCCTTCCCCTTCCAGCTGCCCTCCGGCTTCGATGGCTTCAACACGCCGTCGTCGTTCGTCGCGGTCAACCGCGCCCTCAAGGCGCGGGCGCTCAAGTATCAGGGTCAGTGGAACGACGTGTTGAGCGCGCTGGGCCAGTCCTTCATAGATCGGAACGGGAACATGAAGGCTGGCGTGTACTTCAACCACAGCACGATCTCGGGCGATGCGCCCAACGGCTTCTTCTCGACGGTGTCGCACTTCGCCCACCCCAGGCTGCGGGCGGACGCGCAGCAGCAGCCCAACGGGGATCTGGATCAGCGGGTGCTCGACAAGACCAGGGTGATTCCGGCCTTCACGCTCTACGAGATCACCGTGACCGAGGACATGGACGTCTACAAGAGCCTGACGTCGTCCTTCCCCTGGATCACCAACGACGAGCTGCTCCTGATGCGGGCCGAGGCCAACGTAGCGCTCGGCAACACGGCGGATGCGCTGGCAGACGTCAATGCCGTTCGCTCGGGCTCGGGTGGCCTGGCGGACCTGAGCGCCTTCGCGGGGGATCCCTTGGATGAGATCCTCTACAACAGGCTCCTGTCCTTGCTGTGGGAGGGCGGGTTCCACTACCTCGACATGCGTCAGTACGGGAGGCTCGACGAGCTGCCGCGGGCTC
The DNA here is from genome assembly GCA_041390105.1 of Gemmatimonadota bacterium. NCBI lineage: Bacteria > Pseudomonadati > Gemmatimonadota > Gemmatimonadota bacterium. Next base: position 466,310 of record JAWKQO010000004.1, on the reverse strand, counting down.
GTCCCAACCACGGTGTGTACCCAGGCTTCCCCTATCCGCAGAACGAGTGTCTGGCCCGGGACATCATGGGCCAGCCGGAGTGTGCCACGTTCTTCGCCCAGTAGGGGAGGGGCTGCTGCAAGGATCGACACCAGCGGTCCGTAGGTAGAGAGGGGAGGGGCCCGAGGCGGGTTCCTCCCCTTTCCACGTGGTGATCCGGTCCGACCGCCTACGCGTCGGCGGATCGAGGGGGTTCCATGGGTCGCGCCGCCGCGCTTCTCCTGTTGATGTCTGGATTCGCTGCCTTCGGGCAGCCGGCGTCCCTGCTTTCGCAGACCACGCGCGCGCAGGGGCGGGTGCGTCCCGTCCGCGCCGGCGTCCCCTTCGCAGGGGCTGCCGTGCACCTGCCGGAACTGGGTCAGATCGTGTGCGCCACGCCTGCGGGCCGCTTCGCGCTCGCGCTCCCCGCTGACCAGGACGTTACCGTTCGCATCGAACCGCTCGGGTTCTCGCCGTACGAGCTGACGGTTCGAATCGGCGCGGACACTGTGAGCCTACCGCTCGGCGACCACTTGGTGGAGTTGGACGGCCTGACCGTGGTGGGGATGGCGCTTCGCCCCTCCACGGGCGAGGCGTGGGCCGTGAGCCGAACAGACGGCGCCGACCTTGCCCGGGCTCCGGCCACACTCCCCCAGGCGCTGCAGGGGCGGGTCGGGGGGGTGCGTAGCACGTCCGGAGCCCCCGGGGGCAGCGTCGCTATCGACCTCCGTGGTGTGCACAGTCTGTTGGGAAGCTCCGAGCCCCTGGTGGTCCTCGATGGAGTGGTGCTGTCGACGGTGCGGATCGGTGGGGGTGCGGACGCCGTGACGGGCGGAACGGAGGCCGAGCTGGACGTGCTCTCTCGTCTTGCCGACCTGAACCCGGCCGACATCGATCGGCTCGAGGTGGTACGCGGTGCCGCGGCCAGCGCTCGCTACGGCCCGCGGGCGGGCAACGGCGTGCTGGTCATCACCACCCGGAGAGGCGAACCGGCAGCCGTCGTGACCGACCCCGCTGCCGCGCTGGCCTGCTTCCAGCCCACCCGCTGAGTCGGCCAGCACGCCAGGTGTCGACCTGCTAGGTTGGGCCGTCCGTCCCGGGGCCGGGGCGGCGGCTCCTTCCACAGGGTCGGTCATGCTGGGACCTCGCGGCATTCTGGTCGGTCTCGCCCTGGGTCTGCTCTGGGCTCCAGGGGCGCTCTCTGCGCAACGCGCGCGCATCCACGAGGAACGGAGGGTCATTCCCACCTATCCGTTCTCCGAGCCCGACCCCACCCCGCTGCTGGTGCGTGACGAGCGGCTCTATCCCTACCACACCTTCGAGGGCTACGCGCACACAGCGGAGCCGCGCGAATGGACGGTGGTGACGCTGGAGAACGACCTGGTGGAGGTGTTCGTGCTGCCGGAGGTGGGCGGCAAGGTGTGGGGCGCCGTCGTGAAGAAGAACGGGCACGAGTTCATCTATCGCAACGAGGTCCTGAAGTTTCGGAACATCGCCTTGCGCGGCCCGTGGACGTCGGGGGGCATCGAGTTCAACTTCGGCGTCATCGGCCATACACCCTCCACGGCGACGCCCGTCGACTACAGGTTGCTCGAACACGAAGACGGCAGCGTGAGCTGCGTGGTGGGGGCTCTGGACCTTCCCTCCCGCACCGCCTGGCGCGTGGAGATCCGCCTGGAGCCGGGTCGGGCGGCCTTCGAGACCCGAGCGACCTGGACCAATCCGACGCCCTGGGAGCAGCCGTACTACAACTGGATGACCGCAGCCGCGTTCGCACGCCCGGATCTCGAGATGAGCATCCCCGGCAACGCGTTCCTCGAGCATTCCGGCACCGTGCGCAGTTGGCCGCTGAACGCCGCCGGGCGCTGGCTCCCGGCCTATGCGCAGAACACCTTCGCCGGCCACAAGTCCTACCATGTGGTGGGTGAGCTGAACGACTACTTCGGCGGATATTACCGGGACGACGACTACGGGTTCGGACACTGGGCCCGCTACGAGGAGATGCCCGGCCAGAAGCTGTGGTTGTGGGCTCTGTCACGGGAAGGCGGCATCTGGGAGGACCTCCTCACCGATACGGACGGCCAGTACGTCGAGTACCAGGCGGGCCGGCTGTTCGTGCAGTATTCGCGGGGCGCCGACGTCAATCCCATCGCCGAGGTGGGTTTCGACCCGGGAGTCACCGATCGCTGGACGGAGGTGTGGTTCCCGGTGGAAGAGCTCGGAGGACTGAGCGACGCCTCCAGCGAGGGTGCCCTGCACGTCGAGCGCAGCGACGGCGCGCTGCGCGTGCGCTTGCACGCGTTCCGTGACACCCAGGACACCCTGGTCGTGTGGGCCGATGACCGGGAGCTGCGGAGGGTCGCCCTGGATCTGCCGGCACTGGTGGCACGCGAGCTGTCCGTTCCGCTGTCCACCGGGATGCGCCGCATTCGGGTGTCCAGCGCCGGGTTGGGTCTGTCGTGGGAGTCGGAGGGCGGGGAGCGCGTGCTGGACCGCCCCTTCGTGACCGATGCGAGCGCGCGGCCCGCCCTTCCCGTGGCGGATCGTTGGGTAGCGGAGGGACGAGCATTGGCGCGGGAGCGTCGACTCCGCGAGGCCCGCATGGTCTACGATTCGGCGCTCGTGCGCGAGCCCTGGAACCGCGAAGCGCTGCTGGGGCAGGCGGAGCTGGAGGGGCGGCGTGGTCGCGCGGAGGAGGGCCTCGCATTGGCGCGGCGTGCGCTGGAGCTGGACGCCTACGATGCGAAGGCCAACTTCGTCGCGGGGACCCTCCATCGCTCCCTGAGGCGGGTAGCGGACGCACGGGACGCGTTCGGGTGGGCGGCACGCTCCATGACCTACCGATCCGTGGCCAACCTGCAATTGGCGGAACTGGCCTTGCGCGATCGCGACCTCACCGAGGCCGAGCGCTACGCTGCGCTTGCCCGCGACTACGACCGCGGCAACTTGGGGGCGTTGGAACTGCAGGTGCTGGTGGCGCGTCGGCGTCAGGACCGGGCCGAAGCGCAGGTGCGGATCGAAGAGTTGCTGCGCCTCGATCCACTGAGCGCGCTCGCTCGGAACGAGCGCCGGCTGCTTGCTGGCGCGGACGCCGGTGTCGCGCTCGAGGACGTGCTGCGCGGAGAGTACCCGGAGCAGACCTTGCTGGAGGTGGCACTCTCCTACCATCGGCGCGGCTTCGCCGAGGAAGCGCTCGATCTGCTCGCTCAGGGAGCGGATCTCCCCCGAGGCACGCTCCTGCGCGCATGGACAGCCTGGCTGCTGCAGGATGCGTCGGCGCTGGACGTGCCACCCGACCTGGCGTTCGTGTTCCCCTTCCGTACGGAGACGCTGGAGGTGCTGCGTTGGGCAGCCGAACAGCGTGCGCACTGGGGCTGGGACTACCTGTACGGGCTGAACCTCTGGGCTCGGGACCGGACGGCCGAGGCCGGCTCGGTGTGGATGAGCCTGGGCGAGCGTCCGGACTTCGCTCCCTTCTACGTGGCCCGGGCCCACCTGCCTGGGCGTGCCGCTGCCGGGGAGGAAGCGGACCTGCGCCGCGCGCTCGAGCTGGCTCCGGCTGAACGCGTGTTCCACGTGCAGCTCGTCCGGTATCTGCTGGGGCGCGGGCGGTGGCCCGAGGCGCTGGCCGCGGCGGAAGCGGCGCGGCCGCGCTTTCCCTCCGACTTCAACCTCCAGTTGTTGCAGGCGAGGTCCCTGAACGAGTTGGGGCAGAGTGCCAAGTCGGTGGAGGTGCTGGATCATGTGCAGGTGCTGCCTTCGGAGAACGCGCGTGAAAGCCACGCGCTCTTCGAACAGGCCCACCTGCTGGAGGCGCTCGGCGCTCTCGAGGAGGGGCGGGCGCGCGACGCGCGCGATCATGCGGTGCGGGCATTGGAGTGGCCGGAGCACCTGGGGCAGGGGCGGCCGTATCTGCCGGAGGAGCGGCTCGCTCGCTACGTCCTCGGCGTAGCCGAGGCGCGCGCGGGCAACCGCTCCGCGGCGCGCGCCGCCTTCCAGGCCGTCGTGGACGCGTCCACGGGCGCGGGCTCGCGCATGGGGCGCCTCGATCTGCTGGCTATTCCGGCACGTCGGGCGCTGGGTGAGCCGCCCGGCCCGGCCGCCGTTCAAAACGACACCGATACGACAGCCGGACGCTGGGCGGGTCGCCTTCTGGCGGCGCTGGCGCGGGGCGTGTCGCTGGATCGGACCCTGCTTGATGGACAGGCCGGGTCCGATCCGTTGTTTGGCGATCTGGAGGGCCGCCTGGTCTTGTGGGCGTTGATGGAGAGCCGATGAAACGGTGGACCCGCGGTTGGCCTGCGCTCGTCTGGGCGCTGGTGTCGTGCGAACCCTCCGCGCCCGCGGCGCAGCCCTACGCCGCACCCGCCCTACCGGACACGGTCGATGGCGTGCGTTTCGAGGTGGGAGCCTGGGAGCCGGATCTTCCGGCCGGGCAGGCCGGACGTTCGCGTGGGAACCACCGAGCGGTGGTCGTCGTCGACTCCGCTCCGGGCGGGCTGGTTCGAGTGCGCATCCCCTGGCGCCGGCGCGATGCCGACCCGGAGCGCAAAGGCGTCGCCGTGGTGAACGCGACCGATGGGACGCCGGTGGCGCACGCGGTGCTCCTCTCCGCGGACAACGCGGCCGGCGATGTAGTCTTCGAGGCCACGCCGGGCGCGACGACCTACCACGTCTACTACCTGCCGTGGGAGACGAATGGCGGCTACTACCCCCGCGTGACCTATCTGCAGCGTTGGGGGGAGCCGGATCCGGCGTGGGAGCGACGTGCGCGCGCCGAAGCCGACGAGCTTCCGCGTGCGCAGGTCACCGCCCTCCAGTCGGTCGACGAATTCCATTCGTTCTTCCCGATGGAGGTCATCGCCACGCCCGGCGAGGCGGCGGCCTTCCTGGCCGCTCAGGGGGGGTGGGCGGTGGTGCCCGAGCACCGGGATCGCCCGATCCGCATGCGTCGCTTCCTCCCTCTGCATTGGGTGCGGCAAGGCCCTGCGGAGACCTTCGCGAGCGCGGCGCTGAGGAACGAGTCGTTCGTCTTCCAACTCGGCCTGGTGGCGGGCGAGGACGCCCTGACCGGGGTCCAGGTGGAGTTCGCTGGATTCCCGCCCGCATGGATGGAGCGGCTGACCTGCTTCAACTGTGGCGGTGTGGACGAGAACGGACGGCCCTTCTCGAAGAGCGTCGACGTCCCTGCCGGGGAAGTACAGCCCCTGTGGTTGGGACTGCGGGTGCCCGACGACACCCCTCCAGGACGCGTCAGCGGGCGCGTGCGTGTATCCGCAGCTGGAGGACGCGGCAAGGAGATCGCGGTGGCCATCGACGTGCGCGACGGCCAGTTGGCCGATCACGGCGATGCGCACCCCGAGCGCATGGGGCGCCTGGCTTGGCTCAACTCCACCGCCGGCACCGATCCGGACTTCATCATCGCTCCGTTCGAGCCGGTTGCCGTCACGGGCCGGCGACTCTCGATCCTGGGGCGTGCGGTGGAGCTGGGGGCCGATGGTCTGCCCGAGCAGCTCCTCAGCTTCTTCGGCCCCGACCTCACCTCGTTGGTGGAGACTCCGTCTCCGGTCCTGGTCGAGCCCGTGCGCCTCGAGGTCCGTGTTGCGGGTGCGCCCCTCAGGCTCGACCCCGAGCCCTTCGAGGTCTCGCAGGTCGCTCGCGGGCGCGCTACCTGGGCCGCCACCAGCCGATCCGAGGCGATGGAGATGCGGGTAGAGGGAGCGCTCGAGTACGACGGGATGCTCGACTACCGCATCACGGTTCGTGCCCGCGCCGACCTGGATGTGGAGGACATCCACCTGCCGCTGGCGCTCCAGCCGGATGCGGCCACCTGGATGCTCGGCCTGGGGCGCCGGGGGGGTCGGCGCCCCGAGCGACTGGATTGGCGCTGGGCGGTGGAGAACCACCAGGAAGGGCTGTGGTTGGGAGGGATGCAGAAGGGGCTGCAGTACGTGCTCCGCGATGACCACTACGTGCGGCCGCTGAACACGAACTTTTACCAGAACCAGCCGCTGCGCCTCCCCGAATCGTGGGTGAACGGGGGGAAGGGGGGGATCCACCTCCGCACCGAGCCCGGCGTCGTGCGCGTGGACAACACGTCGGGTGCGCGTCACCTGGTGGCGGGGGACTCCCTCCAGTTCAACGTCCGCTTCCTGCTCACCCCGTTCAAGCCCTTGGACCCGGCCCGGCATTTTCGGACGCGCTTCGTCCACAAGTACGTTCCCGTGGACTCGGTGCGCGCCTGGGGGGGAACGGTGGTCAACATCCACCACGCCAACGAGATCAACCCGTACATCAACTATCCCTTCTTCAATCTGGCGGCGCAGAGCGCCTATATCGAAGAGGCGCACGCCAAGGGGATTCGCGTCAAGTTGTACGACACCATCCGCGAGCTCACGTACAAGGCCTGGGAGCTGTTCGCCCTGCGCAGCCTGGGAGACGAGATCCTGAACGACGGCGAGGGCGGCGGGCATTCCTGGCTGCAGGAGCACCTGGAGGACGACTACCATGCCGGTTGGCACGCGTGGAGCGTCGACGACGCTGCCGTGCTGGACAAAGGCACGTCGCGCTGGACCAACTACTACATCGAAGGCCTGTCCTGGCTGGCGGCCAACCAGCAGATCGACGGGCTCTACCTGGACGACATCGCCTTCAGCCGTGAGACGGTCAAGCGCATCGTCTCGGTGCTCCACGCGGAGCGGGACACGGTCATCATCGATCTGCACTCGGCCAACCAGTTCAACCCGCGCGACGGCTGGATCAACAGCGCCATGCTCTACATGGAGCACTTCCCCTACATCTCGCGGCTCTGGTTCGGCGAGTACTTCGAGTACGAGCGCGACGAGGACTACTGGATCACCGAGGTCTCCGGCCTGCCGTTCGGGCTGATGGGGGAGATGCTGCAGGACGGTGGGCACCCCTATCGGGGACTCCTCTACGGGATGACGGCGCGGCTCTACGGGGACGTGGATCCACGTCCGGTCTGGCGCATGATGGACGACTTCGGCATCGACGGCAGCCGCATGCGCGGCTACTGGATGGAGGACGCACCGGTGCGGACGGACCACCCGCGTGTGCTGGCCACCACCTACGAGCGTCCGGAGGGACTCCTGGTGGTGCTGGCGTCCTGGGCGGACCGCGATGTGGACGTCGCGCTGTCCCTCGATCGGGATCTGTCCGCGCGCTTCGGGGCCCAGCCGAGCTGGGCGCCCGCGGTCCTGGGACTACAGGATGAGGCGGAGGTGGCCCTCTCCCAGGTGCGGGTCCCTGCCGGGCAGGGGCGGTTCATCCGCATCGGCCCCAGGCCGCCCCGCTGAGCGAGCGCGAAGGCCCCAGCGATCCGGCTTCGAGGCTCAGGCGCCCGGGGGTCCCTGGTTTACGCGGATCTCCTTGGTCTGCATGCGGATCTGCATGCCCTCTCCCCCCGAGGCGCCGCGCATCGCCTCGATCTGGGCGCGCATCTGGCCCTCGACCTGGGCGCGCACCGACTCGGGCAGCTCCGCGAGCCGCTTCTCCATCTCGGCCAGCGCGTCCCGCATCTGAGCGCTCTCGTCGTCGCTCATGGCTCCATGGACGGTCATCAATACCGTGAAGGGCTGCAGCACGCCCTCGACGTTGCGGAAGTCGCCGAGTTCGGCGGTCATGGACATCTCACGCGGCTGGCCCTGGATGTCGGCGGTCCCTTCGAACTCCATCCGCCGCACCACGTACTCCTCCTTGTCCACGAACATCCGCACGCGACCCTCACGGAGCTGGGCCTCGGGAGGCATGGCGGCGCCTCCCATCGCTTCGAGGGCATCGGTTTCGATGACCCAGGCCTCGTGCCCCTCTACGCTCTCGCTGCGGATCACGCGCGCATTCCCGACCCACTGCTCGTAGTTGTAGAAGGGGTCGTTGCTCTGTTCTTCGGGGAGGTCGAGCGTGCGTCCCCCCAGCAGGGTGCGGGTAGGAATGAAGACGCGGTGGCTCCCCACGTCGCGTGGTTCGTAGTACTGCTGCATCTCCTGGCCGTTCAGCTCCTGGACGATCGTGAAGTTCTCGACGCCTCGCATGCGGGCGTCCTGCAACTCCAGCGAGCGCTCGATGATCTCCCTGGGGCTCTGCGCGGACAGGGTCGAGGCCAGCGCCAGGGGCAAAGCCGCCAGCAGGAGGTACGGGGCAGTCTTCATCATGGAACCCGGGAAAGGCGGAACACGCGTGTGGAGTGGGTTCCCTACGCCGGACGGGCCAGCGCGTTCCATACCTGGGTCACGCTCTCGGAGACGGCCTCCACGGCGTGCTCGGTGGTGCGGTTCAGTTGCTCGGTCATGCGCGGGCCCAGAAGCTCGCGCAAGAAGGCGGCGCGACCGGCCAGGTCGACCGCGGAAAGGCGGGTCGGTCCGCCGTCGATCAGCTCCAGGATGTGCAGCACGAAGTAGGCATCGTCGATCAGACCGGCGAGCCCCTGCGTCATCTCCGGAATCGCATCGATGGGCGCCAGGAAGTACCGAGCCGCGTGGGCCAGCACCGGCTCCACCAGCGCCTCCACGTCCCGACCCCGGGCGGTCCGGTGCGCCTGCTCCATCAGGAGCGGGATCTCCTCGATGATGCCGAGGGCACGCTCGGCCAGCTCCTGCTGGTGAGCGTCGGAGGCATCGGGGAAACGAGAGCGGATGAGCGCGAGGAAGCCACCGGTCTCCCGGGCCTTGGCGCTTTCGATCACGGCGCGCACGTCGTCGAGCGGAACAGGCATCGCCTCAGCTTTCGTACACGGTGCGTCCGCCCAGGACCGTCCGGGCGACGCGGATTTCCTTGATGCGATCCGGATCCGCAGTGTGCGGATCCTCGGCCAGGATCACGAAGTCGGCGAGCTTGCCCGGGGTGATGGTGCCCTTCAGGTCTTCCTCGAAGGACGCGTAGGCACCGTTCCGCGTGCAGATGCGCAGGGCCTCATCCACGGTGACCTTCTGGTTCTCCCCCCAGACCCGCCCGCGGAAGTCCTTGCGGGTCACCATCGACTGGATGGCCATCAGGGGCTCGAAGGGGCCCGGGGTGTAGTCGGATGCACCGGGCACCGGGATGCCGGCGTCCAGAAAAGACCGGTGGGCGAACATGGTGCGCATCTTCTCCTCACCGTACTCGTCCCACTTCTCTCCATGGTAGTGCACGTAGGTGTAGAAGGGCGTGGGGATGAAACCGCCCTCCGCGATCCGACGCACCAGATCGGGGTTGACCAGCGTGCAGTGCTCGATCCGGTGCCGCACGTCCGCCCGTGGCCATGACTTCTGCACACGCTCGTACGCGTTGAGCACATACTCGATGGTCACGTCGCCGTTTGCGTGGATCCCGATCTGCCACCCGTTGCGGTGTGCTTGCTCAACGGCCTCGTGGATCTCTTCCTGCGTCATGGTGAGGATGCCGAAATCGTTGGGGCGGCCTACGTACGGTGTGCTCATGCGCATGGTGCGCTCCGAGGCCGAGCCGTCCGCGGCGAACTTGACGGCGCCGATCCGCAGAAGCTCATCGCCCACCCCGGTGCGGAGGCCCGAGGCCAACAAGTGCGTGTAGGCGTCGCCACGAGCCAGCAGGTAGGCGCGGTAGGTCAACTCGCCCGCGGCACGTGCGTCCTGGTACGCGATATAGTCGTCGACGCTGGTCCCGGTCTGGTGTACAGACGTGAGGCCAGCGGCGTTCATCATCTCACCGATCTTCTTCACCCCTGCCTGTCGCTCCTCGCGAGTGGAGCCGGAAGGGATGAGCCTCGTGATCATCGCGTTGGCACGCTCCGCCACCTTTCCCGTAAGCTGGCCGTCTTCGCGGTAGAAGTGCCCGCCGAACGGGTCGGGCGTGCTGGCCGTGATCCCAGCCAGTCGGAAGGCGGCGGAATTGTAGACGGAGGTGTGCCCGCCCCGGTGACCTACGCGGACGGGATGGTCCGGGACCGCCTCGTCGATGTCCCGACGACTGAGGGGCCGCCCCTCTTCCAGCTTCGTGTCGTCGTACATGTAGCCGTTGATCCACTCTCCCGGTGGCGTCTGAGCCGCGCGGGCGCGGAGGGCGTCCTTGATCCTGGCGATGCTGCCCACATTCGTGTCGACGTTCTTGAGTGCAGAGAGGCCACCCCCCGACGGATGCGAGTGTGCGTCGATGAATCCGGGCGTGACGGTCATCCCGGCCGCGTCGATCACCTCGGTGTCGGGGCCGGCGAGAGCCCGGACGTCGGCGCTGGAGCCCACGGCCAGAACGCGGCCGCCCCGCACTGCGAATGCTTCGGCCACCGGCTGGGCATCGTCGACCGTGTAGACGGTTCCATTCACGACGATGAGCTCCGGTCGCCCGGGATGGGCGGAGGCGTCCTCCCCGGGGGCACACGCATTGGTGCCCAGGGCCGCCGCGAAGGCGGCGCCGAGACCGAGGAACTCACCACGGGTGACGTTGGACATGCGTGGGCTCCGGGCGGGTGGACCGATCGCGCCCGCCGTGGCCTGGCGGGCCCCGGGAAGGTAGGGGGGACGCCTCGGGTCGCGCGACCGCGGAGCGGGAGCCCGCTCAGGGCGCCGTCCCGCCACGGGTATCTGTCGGGAGAGGGCTCGTCTAGCCGACGCGGACGCCCTCCGCCTGCAGCAGGCGGGTGAACTCCTCCGCCGGGACCGGATGTCCCAGCAGGAACCCTTGGAGCCCGTCGCAGGCGTTGGCCACCAGGAAATCGGCCTGCTCCTGGGTCTCCACCCCCTCCGCGATCACGGAGAGCTCGAGGGCTCGGGCCACGGCAATGATCGCCTGGGCGATGGCCGCGTCCTCCGAGCGGCTGGGCAGCCCTCGCACGAAGCTCCGATCGATCTTGAGGGCGTCCACCCCCAAGCGCCGCAGGTAGCCCATCGACGAGTAGCCGGTGCCGAAATCGTCCAGGGAGATCGACACGCCGAGCTGCTGCAGCGAGCGAACCCGACGGGTGGCGCGATCAACGTCGCCGATGACCGCGCTCTCGGTGATCTCCAGCTCCAGGTAACGCGGCTCCAGCTGCGCCTCCTCCAGGATCTGCTCCACGCGCTGCACGAACGCCTCGTCCCAGAGCTGTCGATTGGAGACGTTGACTGCGATGCGGAAGGCGGGGAATCCAGCCGACTGCCATGCGCGGGCCTGTCGGCAGGCGGTGGTGAGCACCCAGTCGCCGATGGGAACGATCAGTCCGGTTTCCTCCGCGATCGGGATGAACTCCAAGGGGCTCACCGCCCCCAGCTCGGCCGAGTTCCACCGCAGCAGCGCTTCGACGCCATCGAGTCCCTTGGAAGCCGCGTTGCGTTGAAGCTGGTAGTGGAGAGTGAGCTCGTCGCGCTCGATCGCGTGACGCAGCCCGCTGCGAACCGCCAGCCGACGATGCGCGGTCGCGTTGATCTCCGGAGAGAAGAACTGGAATCCGCCCTTGCCCGTCTGCTTCACGTGGTACATGGCCTGATCGGCGTGCTGCAGGAGCGCTTCCGCATCGTCCCCGTTGTCGGGGAAGGTAGCGATGCCGATGCTGGCGCTCAGGTAGAGCTGTTGGTCTCCCAGCAGCAGGGGCTCGGCCAAGTGCTCCACGATGCGTTCTGCCGCCAGCATGGCTTGCTCGGGGTTGGTCAAGTGAGCGAGCACCACCACGAACTCGTCCCCGCCCAGGCGGGCGAGGGTGTCCGTCTCCCTCGTGACCACCCGCAGGCGTCTCCCCACCTCCGCCAGCAACTGATCCCCCGCGTGATGACCCAGGGAGTCGTTGACGAGCTTGAAGTCGTCGAGATCGAGATAGAGCACCGCCATGGCTGTGCCGCTGCGCCGCGACTCGGCCATGCGCTCCTGCAAGCGGCTGCTTGCCAGCACCCGGTTGGGAAGGCCCGTGAGCGGGTCGAAGAACGCGAGGTCGCGGATCCGCTCCTCGGCGCTCCGCTGCGCCTGCAGAGCGCGATGCAGCTGCAGGGTCCGGCGCACCAGGAAACCGAGCAGGAAGACGGAGGCGACGATCAGCGCGGAGAACGCTTCGGCCAGTCCCCAGGCCTCGTGCCTCCGAGTGAACTCCACGAGCCGGTCGAAGAGGCCCACCTGGGTGGCCAGCACGAGCAGGACCAGCGCCAGGGGAGCCACCACTACTGCTTCCCGGACCAGCGGGCGCCCGGCCCCGGGGGTCCCGCCCTCCAGGTGGGCGTCCTCCGCGTGGGTCTGCATCACGGGGACCTGGGGTGGGTGCGGCCCACGGGAAGCAACCAGGCGCCGAACTGGCGCCCACCGCGTTCTCTCCGAAGCGTCCTACTCACGCGACCCGCACTCCAGGACAATAGGAGGATGCGCCCCTCCGGCCGGAGGGATCCACCCTGGAGTGTCGGGCCCGCGGCCCGGGTGGTTGAGGCAACCGCTCGCGGGCCGGGCGCCCGACGTGCGGCCGGCGCCAGGCGGCCTCTTCGAGGGTGCTAGACGGCCGGGAAGCTCGCGTCGAGCAGACCCTGGAAGTCGGAGGCCGCCTCCAGGCGTGCGGACCATTCCGCCGTGTCGATCCACTCCCGCAGGAATGGCCCCAGGTCGCCGTGGGGATCGGCATCCTGAAACGCGCCCTGAAGGTCCTCCACCGTGACGGCGGTCGTCGCATGCTCGGACCAGAGCCGTCGATAGGCGGCGTCGAACGCATCCGACCCGAGGTGGGCGTGCAGGAGCGCGAACATGACTCCTCCCACCCGATAGGACGCGTCCGTCAGCCGGGCGGATCCGTAGTCGCGAAACGGCGTCTCCCGCAGGGAGGGCGTCCCCTGAACCGTCTGGCGGAGTCGCTCCAGCAACGACTCGCGCGCGGCCGCGAGGTCCATTCCGTCCAGCTCCGCCGCCATGCGGTATTGCTGGTAGGTTGCGAAGCCTTCGTTCCAACGAGGAGAGGGTGACTCCGCGTCGGTGGCGTTCCACAGGTGGGTGAGCTCGTGGTAGACCTCGACCAAGCGACTCGTGTCCCGGAAGGCGGCGGCCGTCTGGACGATGCCCCCCGTCAAGCTGGCCTGTGACCCCCATCCGTCGGGGATCTCCATGATCGAAAGGGTCTGCCGACTGGGCAGCGGACCGTACCATGCCCGCAGCGTGGCCATCGCGGCCTCCACCCGATCGGACAGGTGGCGCGCTCCTGCGGTGTCCGCTGGAAACGCGTAGACGCGCACGGATTCGCGCTCCTCGACGTGGTAGCGCGCGATGGTCACCAACAGGAACGGTGCCGGTCCCAGCGATTCCGAGTCCCAGCGGACGCGCGGACCCTCCTGCTGCGTGCCGGTCGGGCGACCTCCGGTGGCGACCACCCAGGTGGGCGGCACCCAGACGCGCGTCTGGAAGGTGAACGCGCCTCCGCGACCCGGGGGCAGGGGGAAGGCCCAGGCATCCGCGCGCAGCACGGTGAACTCCTCATCGACGTGGTCGCGCACGTACAACATGCCGGTCTCCGTGTACGGTGCGATCCACCCTTCGTAGTCCACACTCAGCCGAATCGTGCCGCCCGGCGGCAGCGGGGTGGGCAGAGAGACCTCGATCCGATTGAGCTGCAGCTTCTCGAACTCCGGCAGCCCGGTGACCTCCTGCAGAAAGGAAAGCTCGCGTCCCTGCTCATCGCGAACCTGTCGGACCCGTAGCCACCGATTCACGTCCAGCGGGACGCGCGTGGAAGGCGTGGGCTCCTCCAGGCGGAGCGTGAGGGTGGCGCTCGCCTCCAATCGCCCGGACTCGAAGTCCGGGGTGGCCTCCAGGACCAGATCCTCGAGCGTGTAGCGGGGTGGCGGCGCCGGCGTCTGCCAGAAGACCAAGCCGGCAAGCAGGGCCGTGAGCACGGCGACCTCCTTGGCGATCTGTTTCCCGGTTGGACGGGAGGCGGAGCGGATTGGTTTGGGGATGGGGCGTGGTGGCCCGGGCGCTCGGGGGGGGGCGCGTGCCAGGGGTGCTGCTGGGCGCCGGGATGGGCTGCCCGCTGCGGCCCCTGTGCAGCGTTCGTGGAGGCGGGGGTGCCACAGCCCTCAGGGGAGGGGACGGGTCCGGTGGCGCCGATCCGCCATCTTCGCCCGCGCGAGATCTCGCGTACCTCCTGCGGCGGGATTTGCAGCGCTGCGGTGCTGCGCGCCCCGTTCGCCCGGACATCCCGGAGCCAGTGGCGCGTGGCTGTGCTCAGGAGGAGTCATGCAGTACGAGGCTCCGCGCGTGAGGGTCCTTGGATCCTTCCGTGAGCTGACCCAAACCGGGGGGCATCACCTGCATTGGTGGTGGTGGCCCACCCGTCCCCCGAAGGGGGGCAGCTCGGGCGGCAGCAGCCGCTCGTAACGGGTCCGGGTCCGGGTCCCGACGCCCGGCCCCGACGCGCAGTCTCAAGCCCGGTCTCCGAAAGGGGGCCGGGCTTGCTCGTTTCGAGGACCGAACGCTCACCGTGCGGGCGGCGCCGCGAGCCGCCCCGGCGAGGCTTCCGGTCCGGTACCGCGAGGCACTCCGTTTCCGGAGCGGTGTACCGCTGGCCTTCCCTCAGACAGGATGGACCATGCGGATTCGACTTTCGGGTGCTGCCCTTGGGCTGGCCCTAGCCGTGGCGGCGTGCCAGAGCGGCGGTGACGAAGGGACGCCTTCCCTCCAGACCAACGACCAGAAGGCCAGCTACGCCATCGGCCTCAACTGGGGCCGGCAGCTCCTTCAGGTCTCGGACAAGATCGACCTGGCGTCCCTCCGAGCCGGGATCCGGGACGGCATCGGCGAGTTGGATCCGGCGATCGCAGATGCCGACATCCAGGGCGTGATGGAGCAGTTCGGTCGCGAGGTGGATGAGGCCGAAGCCAGCAAGCGCGAAACGGCTGCGACGAAGAACCAGGAAGAGGGGCAAGCGTACCTCGCCGAGAACGGACAGAAGGAGGGCGTGCTCATCACGGCCAGCGGCCTCCAATACGAGGTCCTCCGCGCGGGCAGCGGCCCCAAGCCGGGGCCCGAGAATCAGGTTCGCGTCCACTACCGCGGTACGCTGCTCGACGGCAAGGAGTTCGACAGCTCGTACGCACGGGGCGAGCCGGCGGTGTTCGCGGTCGGCCAGGTGATCCCGGGCTTCGCCGAGGGGCTGCAGTTGATGGAGACCGGCAGTCAGTATCGCTTCGTGCTGCCGGGTGACATCGCCTACGGTCCGGGTGGCGCCGGCGCCGACATCGGGCCCAACGCCACGCTGATCTTCGAGGTGGAGTTGCTCGAGATCCTTCCGTAGCGCAAGCGCGGGGCGCCCGGGCCGGGATCGAGCTTCTCTACGATCTCGGCTCGGGCGTTCGTGTGTCTGGGCGGCAGGGTCCTCACCCGTCCCTGGTCGCGAGCCAGCGACCCGCCTAGTTCGCCGCGGGAGCCGCGATCAGGAAGACCTTGTCCACCACGTGCACGACGCCGTTGGTGGCCTCCACGGTGCCGAGAATACGGGCCCCGTTCACGTAGGTGGCACCGTCCTTCTGCTCCACGCTCACGTAGTGCCCCGTCGCCATGTAGAGTTGCGTTTCCCGAGCCAGTTGCTCGGGCATGAACTTCCCTGGCGCCGCGTGCGAGGTCACGATGTTGGCCAAGGTCTGCTTGTTCTCGGGCTTGAGCAGGTCATCGAGGACACCGGCCGGCAATCCCGCAAAGGCGGCATTGTTGGGTGCGAACACCGTGAGTGGCCCGGCGTTGACCAGGACGTTCTCGAGCTGGGCAGCCTGGACTGCGGCGACGAGGGTGGTGTGGTCCGGCGAGCCCACTGCGATCTGCAGGATGTTGGGTTTGGACGACTTGTCCACCACGTACGCCTGGCCTCGGTTGGAGGCTGCGTCGAAGGTCTCGGCCTGCGCGGCCGGGGCCTCCGCTCGCGCGCAGGACAGCGTGACCAGGCCAAGGGCGGCCAGTGCCAAGAGGGTGAAGAAGGGGCGGTGCTGCGCCATGGTCCTCCTCCGCGTGGGGGGGTGGGCCGGGTTCCGACGCGGCAGGTCGCTCGTCGGGCCGGAGGGAGGTCCCGGCCGCCTTCAGCAATTACGATAATCTCATGACAAGGTAAGAAATGTAGGGAGGCAGCAGCCACGCGTGTCAGGAAAAGCCGCGCCTGGCCGGGGTATGGGCCACCTTCCGGGGCCCGAGGCACACGACGACATTCGGTCGAAAAGGGAGGTGCCCGAAGTGACGTTCGAAGAACCGGGGTCCATGCCCCACGCCGAGGAGGCCGGCTCCACCGAGGAGGCGCGGACGGTCGAGGCCCGCTTCGAGCGGCGGGTGACGATGACCGTGCCCGATCGCCACAACGCGAAGCTGCGTCGCGTGATCGAGTGGGCCAACCAGGACGACGACCTCTACGCGCTGTGGACGGCCTCGAACGTGACCGCCATGGAGCGCCTGGGCATGACGGACCACGGCCCCGTGCACGTGAAGATCGTGATGAACATCGCGGTGCGCCTTCTGCGCCTGCTGATGGACCACGGCGTGGAGCCGTCCGTGGTGGGTACGTACCGCCTCGATCGGGACGATGCGGAGGTCGTCGTGGCCCTGGCGTCGCTGTTCCACGACCTGGGCATGTCGGTGCACCGGGCCGACCACGAGAGCTTCTCCCTCTTCATCGCGCAGGACAAGCTGCGTGAGGTGCTGCCGCTCCTCTATCCGGCGCCGGTGGCGACGCTCATGCGCTCCGAGGTGCTGCACGCGATCATCGCGCATCGCTCGGGCGGTTCGCCGCTGACGCTGGAGGCGGGCGTCGTGCGCCTGGCCGACGCGCTGGACATGGCCAAGGGTAGGTCGCGCGTCCCCTTCGAGGCGGGCTCGGTCAGCATCCATTCCATCTCGGCCGCCGCGGTGGACCGTGTCTCGATCGAGCCCGGCACCGACAAGCCGGTGTGTATCCGCATCGACCTTCTCAACTCGGCGGGCGTCTTCCAGCTCGACAAGCTGCTCCGCGACAAGCTGAGCGGTAGCGGCCTCGAGTCCTATGTCGAGGTGGTGGCCGGGATCGAGGGGGATACCGAGACGCGGCTGCTGGGCGAGTTCCGGATCTGAGAGGTCACTCCGCTTGCAGGGATTCCCGCGGGTCGACGCGGGTGGAGCGGCGGGCCGGCAGATAGCTGGCCAGCAGCGCCGCGCTCCCGAGCAGGGTCACCACGGCGATCAAGGTCGCCGGATCGGTGGGCGTGACGCCGTAGAGTTGAGACCTGAGGCCACGCGTGGTCAGAACCGCGGCGGCCAGCCCCAACCCGACGCCGACCGCCACCACGACCAATCCCTGCCTCAGGATGAGTCTCAGGATATCGGAGGACGTGGCGCCCAACGCCATGCGGACGCCGATCTCGTGGGTGCGCAGGCGAGCTGCCTGCGCCGTGACGCCGTAGACGCCTACCGTAGCGAGCAACAGCGCCACCACTCCGAAGATCCCGAGCAGTGTGAGCAGGCGCTCTTCCTGCGCGATGGAGTGTCGCCAGACCTGACGTAGCGGGCGTGCGCTGCCCAAGGGAATCAAAGGATCCAATTCCGACAGCACCGAGCGAACGGTGGGAAGCGCGTCCAAGGGCTCACCGGACGTGCGGAGCACCACTTCCACCGTACGGGCCCAGTCCTGGTCGCGGTGTTCGAAGGCCTCCGCGCGTGCGGGCTGTCCAGGGCTGACCTGATTCTGATCGCCCACGATGCCCACGATCTCGTACCAGATGGAGTTCTCATCGGGCACGCGGTCATACGCCATACGCTGGCCGATCGGGTCCTCTCCAGGGAAGTGCTCCCGAGCGAACTGCTCGTTGATGACCACCACGGGGGGCGAGTCAGGGCCGTCGGACGGCTCGAAGAGCCTCCCCCGGATCAGCGGGATCTGCAGGGCTTCGAAGTAGCCTCGGTCGGCTCGCCGATGCAGGACCTCGAGCGCCACGCGCTCCTCGGGCCACCCTTCGCCTTTGGCCTGGCTGGACCAGCTTGTGCCATCGAGGGGAAGCCTGCCCACTACGCCAGCGCGCTCGATGCCCGGTCGGCCTTCCAGCGATGCTTCCAGACGATCCCAGAATGCGAGTACGTCGTCCCGTTCAGGATAGCGTGCACCGGGCACTGTGATCTGCACGCCGAGCACGCCGTCCACCTGGAAACCCGGGTCGACGGAGCGCAACAACAGGAAGCTGCGCAGCACCAGGCCAGCGCCCAGGACCAGCAGGAGGGCCAGGGCCACCTCGGTGCCCACCATCACATTGGCCGCACGCAGCCCGCGGCGGCCCACCGAGGTGCCGCGCCCTCCGTCCTTCAGCGTCTCGCCCACCATGGTGCTCGCACTGCGCAGCGCAGGAGCCAGCCCGAAGAGCAGCCCCGCCAGACACGCTGCGATGAGTGTCAGCAGGACCACACGGTGGTCGAGCGCCAGCTCGGTGGCGCCGCTGATGCCCAGCGGATTGACGCGGGCCAACCCGCGGATGCCCGCCCAGCCCAGCACCAATCCCACGGCGCCGCCCGCGAGCGCCAGGAGACCGCTCTCGGTGAGGGCCTGGCGTACCACCCGCCCCCGGCCGGCTCCCAGTGCCACCCGCACCGCGACGTCACGCGCGCGCTCCCCGGCCCGCACGAACATCAGATTGGCCACGTTGACGGAAGCGAGTGCGAGCAGAAGCAGCACCGCCGCGCTCAGGATGAGCAGCGGGACCCGCACTTCGCGGATGAAGAAGTCCCGTGCGGGCATCAGTCCGGCGCCCATGACGCGATTCGTCTCGGGGAAGTCGCGCTGGAGCCGCTCTACCACCACCTGCAGCTCTGCGGCGGCCTCGGCTACCGTGACGCCCGCTGCCACACGGGCGAGGGGCCGCACGAAGTGGGCGCGCCGGAACCAGACCTCCTGCCGGTTCTCGGGGGACCACCCCATCGTGCCCCACAGCTCCGTGTCGTCGGACGGGAAGCGGAAGCCCTCCGGCATCACCGCTGCCAGGCGGAACGTACGGCCGGACAATTCGATGGTCCCACCCACCAGCGTCTCGTCGGCGCCGAACACGGTGGACCAGAGGCGATGGCTCAGCGCCACCACCTCCTCGGCTCCTTCCCAGGTGTCCTCCCAGGTCAGCTGCCGACCGAGCAGAGGCTCGACGCCCAGCACGGAGAAGAAGTTGCCGGTGACGGCCGAGGCATTGAGGAGGCGCGGTTCGCCGTCCTCGATGTAGGTGACCCGGTTGATGAAGTCGGAGTACATCGCCAGGTCTTCGAAGGCCGCGACTTGCTCTCGCCAGTCCATCGCGTTGGCGGGTGCCGACTGCGCGTCGTCCCAGTTGAATTCGGGATTGGTCTCATAAAGCGCCACCACGCGGGCCTCGTCCTGAAACGGCAGCGGCCGGAAGAAGTACGCGTTGACCGCGGAGAAGATCGCCGTCACCGCGCCGACGCCCAGCGCTACTACCGTGACGACGGTCGCTGCGAAGAGGGGGTTGCGGCGCAGCGAGCGGATCGCCTGTCGTGTGTCGGTGGACAGCGTGGCGAACATGGTGGACAGTCTCCAGGCCGAGGTGAGGAAGCGGGAGGCACGGCGCGCGTGCAGCCGCAGCAGGAGCAGCGTGACGCCGCCGATTTCCCGGACCGCCAGCCGCACCAGCCGGGCGCGGCCCCTCGCGCTGGCCTCGTCCATCCGTCGGTGGTGGACGTCCAGCAACTCGGCCGCATAGCGATCGGCGAAGCCGGTGGGAAGGCGTCGGAGGATGGCGGTGAAGACCGAGGTGGAGAGGGCCGCGAGGGAGGGGCGCGCCCTGCTCACGGCTCGGCACCCTCCGTGACCGCACCGGGAAGCAGGTGCCGCGCGCGGGCGTCCGCGAGCAGGTCTGCGAGGCGCTGGGATTCGGCGGCGGCCACCGCACGCCCGTTGCGGGTGATGCGGTAGTAGCGACGCCGCGAATCGGCCTCCTCGGCCGGTGCGCGAGCGGCCTCCACCAGGCCCTCGTCTTCGAGCCGGGAGATGGCCATGTAGAGCGCGCCGGTGCTTGGAACTGCCTCCGCGCCGCCTCGATCCTCCATCTCCTTCAAGATGGCGTATCCGTGGCGCTCCCCAGCGGAGAGGGCCAGCAGGATCTGATAGGTCAGGGGGGTTAGTCCTGTGCGGGTGCGTTGGGCTGTCATTCGTTGCCTCATATCCGGGCCTGGACGGACTACGCAGGGGCCGACGCGATCATTATATCTTATCAAGATATATCTACACAAGAGTAATGGGCCACGCCCGCGGCCGGCGGGTCGCCCCGGGCCCCTCGCCTGCAAGTCCGCTCGTGACAGATGGATGCCGTCACCCGTACGTTCGCCGGGCGCATCCACGAATCCCCGAGCAGGATCTCCATGCAGGCAGGCCACCCCTTCGCTCGTGCCCTCACGGGCTCCGCGGTCCTTTGGCTCCTCGGACCCGGCTTCGTCACCGGGCAGACCCCCACGGATCTGGCCGCCGCCTCCGGGGAAGCCATCTACCAGGCGTCGTGCGCGAATTGCCACGGCCCCCTGGGCACGGGTCTGGACCGCTCGCTCCTTGGGTTCGAAGAGGAGCTTCCCGACTTCACCGACTGCCGCTTCGCGTCGCGCGAGCCCGATGCCGACTGGGTCGCCATCGCGCATGAAGGAGGGCCGGTGCGCGGCTTCAGCCAGATGATGCCGGCCTTCAAGGGCGCCCTCGACCCCGAGCAACTCGGCCGCGTGGTCACCTACATCCGCACGCTGTGTGGCGACGACGAGTGGCCTCGCGGTGAGCTGAACCTCCCGAGGGCCCTCGTGACCGAGAAGGCCTTTCCCGAGGACGAATGGGTCATCGAGGCGGACGGCGCGCTCGAGGGGGACGGCGACATCTCCAGCGCGTTCGTCTATGAGAAGCGCTTCGGTGCGCGCAGCATGGTCGAGGTGGTGATCCCCTACGGATGGCGGCAGATGCCGGTGGAGGGAAGCGCTGAGCTCGACTGGGTTGGTGGGTTGGGCGACGTGGTGCTGGGCGTCAAGCACGCTGCTTATCACAGCTTCGAAGCAGGGCGCATCTTCTCGCTGGGTGCCGAGGTGGCGCTCCCCACTGGTGAGGAGACCAAAGGGCTCGGCGCGGACGGCGCCAAGGGGGAAGCGTACGCGTCGTTCGGACAGGCCTTCGGAGATGCGTTCCTCCAGGCGCAGGTCGGTGCGGAAGTGCCGTTCTACGACGGGGGCGAGACCGAGGGCTTCGGTCGGCTGGCGCTGGGGCGGACCTGGACGTCGGGACCTTGGGGTCGCGCTTGGACCCCGATGGTGGAGGTGGCTGCGGTCCGTGAGCTGGAAGGCGGCGTCTCCACCGATCTGGACGTGATCCCACAGATCCAAGCCTCCTTGAACACGCGTCAGCATGTGCTGGCCAACGTGGGGCTGCGCGTGCCGGCCACCAACACCAGCGGCCGTTCGATGCAGCTGTTGGTCTACCTGCTGCTCGACTGGTTCGACGGCGGCTTCTTCGAAGGATGGTGAACGAGATGACGCGCTGGCTTCTGGTGGGTTCGAGCCTGGTGGGTGCGGTCATGGTGGTAGCGGCCACGTCCGCCGCGCAGCGTCCGGACGGGGTGGCGGCGGTTTCGGGCCGGCCTGCGGGTGCGGCCGACAATGGCGCGAGCGATGCGGCGCTGCTGCCTGCACCCCTGTTCGACGATCCCGAGATCTTCAAGACGTCCGACCGCTGCCTGGCCTGTCACAAGGGTGTGTCCACCACCGAAGGCGTCGACGTCTCCATCGGCTACGATTGGCGCGCCTCCATGATGGCCAACAGCGGGCGCGACCCGTATTGGCAGGCGGCCGTGCGCCGGGAGATCACGGACTACCCCGAAGCACAGGAGGCCATCGAAGCCAAGTGCAGCCGCTGCCACATGCCCATGGCCAACGAAGTGGCCACCCGCGCGGGTCGTTCGCCCGGCGTGTTCGAGAACCTGCCGATCGGTGGCTCGGACAGCCCCACCGCGGTGCTGGCTGCCGATGGTGTCTCCTGCAGCGCCTGTCACCAGATCGTCCCGGACGGTCTCGGTACCGACGCCAGCTTCACGGGAGGCTTTCGGATCACGGAGGCGACGCCGGCCGAAGGCCGGCCGATGTACGGTCCCTTCGAACCCGACGCGGGCGGCGTCGGCATCATGCATTCGGCCACAGGATTCCGGCCTACCGAGGGGCGGCACATCCAGTCCTCGGAATTGTGCGCGAGCTGTCACACGCTGTTCACGCATGCAGTGCAGGGCGGCCAGGTCACGGGACCCGAGTTCCCGGAGCAGGCGCCGTACCTGGAATGGAAGGTCAGCCGCTACGCCGAGGACGGGCAGAGTTGTCAGGACTGCCACATGCCCGAGGTGGGCCAGGACGTTCCGGTGACGGCGGTCTTGGGGCGGGCACGCCCCAACGTGTCCAGACACGTCTTCCGCGGTGGCAACTTCTTCATGCTGAGGATGCTGGGTCGCTACCGGGCGGAATTGGGTGTGACGGCACTCCCCCAGGAACTGGCGCTGTCTGCGGACCGGACGGAGGCACATCTGCGCACCAGCACCGTCGAAGTCGCGGTGGAGAACGCGATGGTGTTGGGGCAGCAGCTCCACGCGGACGTGCGCATCCACAACCTGGCCGGACACAAGTTCCCCACGGCCTATCCATCGCGGCGGGCCTGGATCCATTTGACGGTGCGCGATCGCGGCGGCTCGCTGGCCTTCGAGTCGGGGGCCTTCCAGGCGGACGGTCGCATTGACGGCAATGACAACGACGCGGACCCGGCGCGCTACGAGCCGCACTACACGCAGATCACGACACCGGAGCAGGTACAGATCTACGAGGCGGTGATGGCGGATGGATCGGGGGCGGTCACCACGGGCCTGATGAGCGCCGAGCGCTGGCTGAAGGACAACCGGCTGCAGCCGGAAGGCTTCGATGCGGCGGCGGGCGGTTCGCGCGTGGCCACCCGCGGCGCGGCGGTCGAAGACGCCGACTTCGGCGCCGGTGGTGACCGCGTGCGCTATACGCTGGACGTGGATCCCGCGCGGGGACCGTTCACGGTCGAGGCTGAGCTGTGGTTCCAGCCCGTTGCCTACCGCTGGGCCATGAACCTGGCCGACTACGAGACCTTCGAGACCCAACGCTTCGTCCGCTACTACCGGGACATGGCTTCTCGCTCCGCTTTGGTGGTGGGGCAGGCCAGCGCTCAGGCGCGCTGAGCGGCGACGTCGAGCGCAGGCGGAAGGAGCTTGTACAACACAGGCGTGAGCACCCGGCCCAGCAGCGTGGACGTGATCAGCCCGCCGATGATCACCCAGGCGAGCGGGGCGTAGAGCCCCTGACCCTGGAGTGCCAGCGGCAGCAGGCCGCCGATCGCCGTCATGGCGGTCAGCAGGATCGGCAGAAAGCGGATTTCGCCCGCCCGTCGGATCGCCTCCTCCAGGTCCATCCCTTCGCGACGCAGCTGGTTGGTGAGATCGACCAACAGAATCGACGTCTTGATCTCGATGCCGATCAAGGCCACGAAGCCGATGGTCGCCGTGAACGACAGCGTCTGCCCCACCAGGAAGAGCGCCAGGATGCCGCCCACCGCGCCGAGCGGGATGACGGAGGCCACGATCAGCGTGCTGCGGAACGTGCCGAACTCCAACACCAGAATGGCCAGGATCGCGAACGTCGCGACGATGATCGCGCTGCCCACGCCGCCGAAGCTCTCCTCGCGGCTCTCGATCTCCCCGGCCGCGACCAGGCGGTATCCGGCCGGCAGAGCCAGGGACTCCAGCTGTTCGAGCGCGCCCCGCGTCACGCGGTCCGTCACGAAACCGGTGCGGACGAAGCTGGTCACCGTGACCGAGCGCTCTCGATCCACGCGCTGGATCTCCGGAACGTCCGCCTCGAAGCGCACGTCGGCGATCTGCCGGAGGGGCGTGAGCAGGCCGGCGAGCGAGGCCACATGGATGCGGTCCAGATCGGTGGGCTGGGCGCGATGCTCGCGGTCCAACCGCACCACCACCGGGCGCGCGTCGCCGGACGGCTCGCGCAACACACCTGCCTGCAGGCCCTCCAGGCCCAGCCTCAGCATGCGGTCCACTTCCACGGTGGGGATGCCCAGTAGCCCGGCCTTCTCGCGATCCACCTCCACGCGCAGATCGGTGCGCTGCAGACGGAGCGGATTGTTCACGTACTGGGTGCCCGGAGTGGCCGTGAGCACCTGTTCCACCTCCGCGGCAATGGTCCGCAGGGTATCCAGGGACGGGCCCTGAACGCGGAGCGCGATGGGCGCGTCGATAGGGGGGCCGTTCTCGAACTCCCGTAGCTCCAGGCGCGCGCCCGGATACGCCGCTAGCCGCGTCCGCAGCGAATCGAGCAAGGCCGGCGTACGCCCGGGAGAGTACTCGTCCATCACCACGAACAGCTGGCCGACCGCCGGGTTCTCCCTCCTGGGGAAGATGTTGTAGTAGACGGTGGGGTTGTCGCGGCCCACGGAGGTGAACACGGAGCGGATCTCGGGGCGCTCCAGCAGCACCCCTTCCGCGAACCGGGCCGCCTGTTCGGTCGCTTCCAGCGACGCGCCGTTGGCCGAGGTCACGTTGACGTAGAATTGCGGAGTCTCCGCCTTGGGGAAGAGGGAGAATCCCACGGCGGGGATGAGCGCCAACACGGCCACCACGAACACCGCCGTGGCGCCCAGGGCGAGGCCGGGGCGTCGCAGAGCCCGCTCCAGCACCGGCGCGTAGGTCCGGTGGATCACACGCTCGAACAGCTGCAGCACTCGGTTGCCACCCTCGGGCTCCGATTGCCTCAGCACGCGGCTGGCCAGCCAGGGGATGATGGTGAGTGACACCAGCAGGGATGCCACCACGGTGTAGACCACGGCCAACGGGAGCGAGCGGATGTACATCCCGGCGCCACCGGGAAGGAACAGAAGCGGGACGAACGCGAACACCAACGTAGCCGTCGATCCGATCACGGCGACGGCGATCTGCCGAGTGGCCTCGATGGCTGCCTCGGTGCGCGTACGGCCTTCCCGGAGGAAGCGGGTGATGTTCTCCACCACCACGATGGAGTCGTCCACCAGCAGTCCCAACGCGATGACGGCTCCTACGATGGAGAGCTGATTGATGGTGAAGCCCGTGAAGTAGAGCAGGCTCACGCCCATGGCCAGCGACAGCGGGATGGCGATCATCACGATGCCTGCAGCCCGCAGTCCCAGGGGCAGCAAGGTGACCAGCACCAACCCGATGGCGATCAGGAAGTCCTCTCCCAAGCGCGACAGGCGGTGCGACACGTTGGCAGACTGATCGAACCCGCGCTCCAGGCGCACGCCGTCGGGAAGGTAGCCCTGCTCGAAGGCGTCGAGGGCGTCCCAGATCCGGTCGCGCACGGCGGCGATGTTCTGCCCGTCCTGTTGAGTGACGGTGACGAAGACGGCGCGCGTGCCGTTGTGACGGGCCTGGTAGGTCGAGTCCGCGTAGCCCCAGGTCACCTCGCCCAGGTCGCCCACGGTCAGCAGTTGTCCGTCCGCGCTCCTGACCACGGTGCTGCGGATCTGCTCCAGCGTCTCGTAGGAGCCGCTTCCGCGCACGTTGAACGAGCGCGCTCCGGCCTCCACCGTCCCGGCGGGCAGATCGGCGCTCTCGCTGCCGATGGCTTGCAGCACCTGACTGGGCGGCACCTCGAGTCGGGCGAGCCGCCCCAGGTCCAGGGTGACCTCTACGCGCCGCTCGGGCACGCCCCAGCGGTCCACGGTCCGCACGCCGGCGACCGCGCTCAACCGATCTTCCAGCGCCTCCGACAGGCGATCGAGCTCGCTGTAGGGCGCGTCCTCGCTCACGAGTGCCAGTTGGGCGATGGCCACGTTCAGCGTGGTGGCCTTCTCCACCGAGAAGCGCACCAGCTCGGCCGGCAGCTCCGGCCTCAAGGCGTTCATCTCGCGCAGCACCTCTTCGTAGCGCTTCTCCGGGTCCTCCGTCTCTTCGAACTCGACCACCACGGTTGCCACTCCGTCCTTCACCAGCGAGGTGATGCGATCGACCTTCTCGAGCGCATCCAGCCGCTCCTCCACCTCACGGATGACGAGCCGTTCCAGGTCCTTGGGGCTCGCCCCCGGCAGCACCGCCACCACGGTGTACGTGGGAAAGTCCAGGGGAGGATCTTCCCCGCGCGGGATGGCACTCCAGGAGCTGAGTCCGAGCGCGGCCAGCATCGCGAACAGGATCACCGTGAACTGATAGTTCCGGATCGGGAATTCGAGGATCTTCATCGGCTCACCCTCACCAACGCTCCATCGCTCAACCAGGACGCGCCTTCCGTGATCACCGTACGCACACCATCCAAGCCTCCATCGATGGCCACGTGCGCTCCGTCGATGAACCCGACCGTCACCGTGCGCCGCTCGGCCCGTTGGCCGTCCGCGCTGAGCGTGAACACTGCGGCAGAGTGACCGTCCGCCTCCAGCACCGCCTCCAGCGGAACCACGTCACGCACCAACGCCTCGGCAGGTCGGATCGACACGCGCCCCACCATGCCGGCGACCAGCCGGGGCGCTCCGTCCAGGGTTACCTCGACGGCGAACGTGCCCGTTCCGGGGGTGGCGGCACCGGCCACTTCGGTGACGCGTCCCGTGAACTTGCGTCCCGGAAGAGCGCTGAAGGTGATGGTGGCCGAATCACCACGCTCGACGCGCAGGACGTCCCGGTCCGCGAGCCCCACGCGCACCACGGCGCCGCGCTGCGCGCTTCCCAGCGTGAGGACCACGGTTCCCGGGCTCACCGTCTCGCCCGCTTCGGCGTCGCGGCGCAGCACGCCGCCGCCAGCCGGAGCGACGATGGTGGCGTAGCGGCGGTTGAACTCCGCAGCGTCGACGTCGGCACGGGCGATCTGGGCAGCCGTCTCCGCGTCCTGCAGCTGCGAGAGGGTGGCGACGCTGTCCTCGTACAGGCGGCGCGCCCGTTCCAGATCGCGCTCCGCCTTGGTCAGCACGCCGCGGGCTTTCTGAAGGCCGGCCTCCACTTCCCGCTGCTCCAGGCGGGCCAGCACCTGGCCGGCGGCGACCCGGGCGCCCTCGTCGACGGCGATGGAAGCGATGACGCCCCCCACCTTGAAGCTCAGCGCCACCGCGTCCTTGGGTCCGTAGGTCCCCGTGGCCACGATGGGCCGCTCGAGCGTGCGTCGCTCCACCGGCGCGGTGCCCACCGAGACCGCTGCCTGCTGCACAACGGGCTCCTGCGCCGAGCCGGCGTGACACGCGCTCGCGATCACGAGGGGAGCCAGGGCCCCCAGCGGACCCCGCGCCTGGCGCAGGGCTCGGAATGCATTCCTCAGTTCCATGACGAATCTCCCAGAGGTGCGATGTCGCGCAGCGCGGCGGCGCGCTCGAGCTCGATGCAGTGAATGGCGTAGCGGTAGACGGTGAGGACCTTGTTCAGCTCCGCAGTGGTGAAGGCCGTGCGGGCATCCAGGAACTCGATGGGGGTGGCGAGGCCCTCGTCGTAACGGCGGCGGACCAAGCGGAAGGTGCGCGCGGCGGCCTCGAGACGGTCTTCGGCCGTGGTGATCGCTGCGAAGGCGACGGTGGCAGCCTCCCAGGCTTGATGGGCCTCCAGCCGGATCAGACCCTCGACCTCCTCGCGCCGCAGGCGCGCGCGCCGCACGTCGGCCTGGGCGGCGTCGCGGCGTGCCAGCGTCTGGCCTCCACTGAAGACGTTCCAGGACAGCGCCAGCGACGCGACCCAGAAGTCGTTGTCGCCTTTGAAACGCAGGTCCCGACCTTGGAAGCCATAGTCGACTGCCACGGCCAGATCGGGCAGCAGGGACGAGGTCGCCAGCCGCACGCTCGCCTCCGCTGCTCCCACGCCTTCGTCCAGGGCGCTGAGCTCCTCCCGATGCGCCAGGGCGTGCGCCACCGTCTCGTCGAGCGACAGCGCAACCGGGATTCGCAGCGCCAGCTCCGCGATCGAGTCGACTGGAGTGTCGAGCGCGCGGTCGAGCAACCGATTGAAGGCGCGCTCGGCGGCGTCCGCCTGCGCCTCAGCCTCCTGCAGGCTCTGCTCCACATCGGATCGTTCGGCCCGGGCCCGGAGCACTGCATCCGGAGTGGCGCTCCCGGCGTCGACCAGACGCTGCGCCACCCGCTCTGCTTCGGTGACGAGCGGGAGCGTGTTGGCCCAGATGTGCGCGACGGCCCGTGCTGCCCCCACCTGCAGGAAGGCAGTCTGTGCCCCGGCTGCCAACGTTCGCGCGCTAGCCCGCCGCTCGGCCGTCCGAGCGGCGTAGCCATGCGTGCTGGCGGCGTGGGCGGCGCGGATCTGGGCGTTGAAGACCGGTTGTACCAGCCGCAGCCGCGACTCGTGGTTGAAGGGGAACCTCAGGTCCAGGTCGGTCGGAAACTGCGTGGTGCCGGTCAGCTGGTTGAGCGTGCCGTACACCGGGTTGACCAGGTCGCCGAGATTGAGCGTGCCCGACTGCTCGCTGTAGCGGCTGCTGAGCGTGAGGGCGGGGAAGTAGCGAGCACGAGCCTCGCGCACCTCTGCTTCGGCGCGGGCCAGCGAGGCGCTCGCCTGGGCGAGCCCCAGGTTGTTCGCCAGCGCGTCCTCGACCACGCGATCGAGTGCGGAGCGATCGGGCTCGAGCGTGCCGTGCCACTGACCTTCCGCCGGACGCGCCCACGCGAGCAGCAGCGTGGCGATCAGCACAGCTGGTCTTCGGATGCGTTCCCCCCGACCAGGCTCCGTCGGTGATCTTAACTGCGTCAGCATATGTAACACCGTTAAGTTTAGAGTGAAAAAAAAAGCGGATTCCCCGCCGCCGGTCAGCGCAGCAGACCCCTCAGCAGGGCCTGTCGTCCGTGCGTCGCGGTCTCCCGCATGTCCCGGAATTCCACCCACGGGTCGTGTGCCTTGGCAATGCGCAGCGACACGAGTCCGTGGCACATCCCCCAGAGGACCTGGGCCACCTCCTCCGCGTCCGTGAGCTCCTCGCGGAACCGACCCTGCTCCATGGCCTCCCGCACCGTCCCCAACAGGAACGCGTAGGCGTCCTCGCTGGGATCTCCCTTCTCGATACCCTTGGGGTGGTCGGGGCCGGGGCGAGGAGTCATGAACATGAGCTGGTAGTGCATGGGATGGTCGAGCGCGAAGTCCACGTAGGCGGCTCCGATCCGCTCCAGGCGCTCCACCGGATCCTCCACCCGCCCAATGCGCTGGAACGCCGCGGCCAGGGCCCGGAAGTCCTGCTGGCATAGCTCGTTGAGCAGGGCTTCCTTGTTCTGGAAGTGGTGGTAGATCGCCGTGGGCGTGTACTCGATGCGGTCCGCGATGGCTCGCATCGAGGTCGCCTCGTAGCCGTCGCGGACGAACAGATCCCGCGCCGCATCGAGGATGCGTTGCCGGGTTTCCGCCGCCTCTCGCTGTCTCCGTTCGGCACTTCCCATCGAGTCCTCCTTATCCTAACGACAATATCGTACCTAACGACGTTAAGTTAGTCAAGGGGCGGGTCGTGCCCGCGGGCCGCGGCTCCAACCTCCCCCGTCCGTGGGAGTTCCGTTGACCCCGACCGAGCCTGTGGGGTATGGTGGCCCTCCTCTCGCTCGCCCCGGAGGCCGGGGACTCGCGAGCCTCATCCTCATTCCAGTGGCCCCCGATGGACCTCGACGCCGTGCGCAAGCGCCTGGAAACAGACCTCCGGGGTCTCCTGTCCCGCCACACGCGGTTGACCAGCCACCTGCGTAACGAGGACCGGGACATCCCGTCCGACTGGACCGAGATGGCCCAGTTCATGGAGAACGACGAGGTATTGGAGGCGCTGGAAGAGCGCACGCGGGAGCGCGTCGACGCCATGGCCCGGGCCATCGAGCGCATCGACGAGGGCATCTATATGACCTGCGCCAGGTGCGGAGGGCCCATCGAGCCCGAGCGCCTGGATGTCCTGCCCACCACGACGGTCTGCGCGAAGTGCGCGTAAGGGCAGGGGCTCGGCCCGCCTGACGTGAAACGGGGGCCGGGCCACCACGTGGCACCGGCCCCCGCTCGTTGTTGACCCTGCCTGTCCGATCTGCTTCCGATCAGAAGATCTGGTTCCAGGCCAGCTCTGCCAAATTCGCCGCCATGGTCGGCAGGTCGAAGGGGTTGACCTGACCCAGGCTGTGGCGCTGCCCCCCCATGATCACGTAGACCGAGAAGTTCCCGCTCTGGTGCAGGATCTCCATTCCGACGGACTGCACCAAGGGAGCGTTCACCAGCCCGGCCTTCGCCTTCTCGAAGAGCTCCTTGCCAGGGACCGTGTCGTAGATCTGCTGCATCTTGAGCTTCAGATCCGACGTCTCCTTGATGTACTTCACATGGTCCGCGGCCCACACCAGTTGGGCGGCCTGCGCGTCGGTGAGCACGCGCACCGACACCGTGACGGTCTTGACCGTGATGCCCAGCACCTTGTAGCGGTAGGTGAAGGTCATGATCTTGCGCGCCGCCACGCGGCGCAGGGTGTTCTCGATGGCCTTGCGGGTGGCGTCGTTGTCCTGGATCTGCTGGGCCGCGGCCTTGAGCGCATCCAGCTCGCGGAAGTACTTGTTGCGCTCCGCGTACACAGCGCTGCTGAGCGTCGAGTAGTAGACCGTGCCGCGGTGCGATGCCAGGCGGCTGGAGATCTGGCGATTGATCTCCGCCTTGGCGTAATCGATCATGCCAGGGATCTGCGTACGTAGGCCGCGCAGGCTGAGCTCGACCTCGTAGTCGCCGGTGGCCTTCTGCAGGTCGTTCCAGGCCTTCTCGGCGCTCGCGATCTCGTCCGAGATGCGGGCCTGCACGTCAGCCGTCACCAGGTCCACCAGCGCCGTCGGCGGCTTGATGTCCAGCGAGGTGGCCCGGTTGGTGATGCCACCCGAGACCTCGAAGCTCTGACTGCCGGCCACCAGGCCCCCGGTCAGCCCGATCGAATCCGGCGACATGCTGAAGCGTCCCGTGTAGGCTGCCGTACCGAAGGGGAACTCCCACCCGTACTGACCCTCCAGGCTGAGCCCGAAGGCGC
Source organism: Gemmatimonadota bacterium (assembly GCA_041390105.1). Classification (NCBI taxonomy): domain Bacteria; kingdom Pseudomonadati; phylum Gemmatimonadota; species Gemmatimonadota bacterium. The sequence goes on along the minus strand of JAWKQO010000004.1, from coordinate 435,368 downwards.
CGGTCGACTGCACGAACCCCTCGACGTCCAGGCGGCTGGCCGGCTTGACCGGCAGGAACGTGGGCCACCAGGAGAAGTCGGCCGTCTCGCCGCGGACGTAGGCGTGGGCCCCCAGACCGTTCTGCAGGCTGGCCGAGCCGAACACGCCGCCACTGGCCCGGGCCAGCGGGATCTCCATGCCGACGAAGTCCTTGAAGAACAGGTCCAGCTGGGCTTCTCCGTTGTAGCCCGCCTGATAGCTGTGGCTCACGTCGGTCGCGAACGGATCGGTCAGCGACAGGTGGACTTCGTTGGTCTCGTTGTCGACCATCTGCCCCGACACCGCGATCACCTTGTAGATGGTGAAGCTGCCGGTGCGCGTGTTCTGGCCGTCGAACGTCCCCAAACCGTTGACCGGCAGGTCAGGCACGAAGGGGATGCGGCCGTTGAAGGAACGACCGATGCCGGCGTTACCGATCAGGTCCTGGGCGCCGTACACGTAGTACATCGGGTCGGTGTAGTCGACGATCATCAGGATCTCACCGCCGATGGGCGCCCGCACCACCAGCGGCTTGGTGGCGTTGGCACCGGTCTCGCCCGTCGCGATCCGCATCTCGAAGGCGGCCTTGATCCGGTAGACGAAGTAGTCGGTGTCGTCCTTGAGTCGGATGGGGAGCTCGCGATTCTGGTTGAGGAAGGCGCCCGAGAAGAGCCCGATGTCCGCCTCCAGTGGCTCGGCGAACTCGATCCGGTCGCTGGGCGGCGGGACCTTGGCCGTTCCCGAGACGGCGACCACCCGACCGGCCTCGTCGTAGCGCAGGCTCATGCTGGCGTCGACGAACTCGACCGTGTGGCCTTGGGTGGTCAGCGAGAGTCCACCGTTGACCGAGAGACCCTCCGCCGTCTCGGTGACGTCGCCCGTCGCCTTCACGCCTTCCTTGCCGAAGCTGTTCTGGCTGGAGCCCGCGCCTGTGCTGGTGGTGGGCGGAGGGGGAGGGGGTGGCGGCGGCTGCGTCGGGGGAGTCGTGACGCTGGGCTCCGAGATCGACGGCCCGAGCGGGTCGAGGTCGTCGGCGCAGGCGCTCAGGGCCACGCCCACCGCGAGGAGGCCAGGCAGCAGACGCCGGGCCCGTCCTTGCGGGGCGGTGCGGGTGCGGGGTGCGAACATGGTATCCTCCAGGGTTTTCTCGATTCCACGTGTCGGTGGCTCATCCTGGAGGGCGCCGTCGGGGGGGTGTCACCCTCACGGGGACCTCGGACCCGGCCTCGACCGGCCGGGTGCCCGTCGCGGGATCTTCCCGACGGGGGATCGGGCTCCCCTCCCGGCTGCGCCGGCCGAGCCCACCCGGCCAGCTTGGATCAGAGTGGGTGTGGTTTGCGCGAGCCGGATCGGCGTCCGGTGCATCCCTTGGCCGCGGCCCCGTCCGGAAGGAGGGGGGAGCCATGTCAGTCCGGGTGATGATTCCGTTGGATGGGTCCAAGCTGAGTGAGCGGGCTCTGCCGTTGGGGGCGGCGATCGCTGCCTCGGACCCGGATGGGGTGGAGGTCGTGCACGTGCATGTGCCTCATCCGCCGATCGACCTCCTGGGGGGCACACAGTATCAGTTCCAGGGCATCGACCTGGATGAGTACGATCGCCATGACCGCGCCAAGGAAGCCGACTACCTCGGCAACGTGGCGCGCCACGTGCGGTCCGATCTGATGGCGCCTGCCCGTTGGACGCTGCTGGAAGGGGACGTTCCCAACGCGATCGACGCGCATGCGGAAGAGGAGCACACCGACCTCATCGTCCTGACGACCCACGGGCGCACCGGCTTGAGTCGACTCTGGCTGGGGAGTCGCGCCGAAGCCCTGCTTCGGCACACGTATCACCCCATGCTGCTCGTGCCGGGGAAGGAAGGGGAGACCCGGCCAGAGCCGACTCGTCTCCAGCACATCCTGGTGGCCCTCGATCGCGGTGACGTGGGAGAGCACGCGCTCCTCCCCGTCACCAAGCTGGCGCGTACCATGGGCGCGCGGATCACGCTGCTGCACGTTCTGGCTTCCGAAGTCACCTTCGGCCCCTGGACCACCCTGATCCCGAAGGAGAACGGGGTCGACGCCGTCGAGGACGCCAAGGAGTACCTCGAGGGTGTGGCGGATGAGCTGAGGCGAGCGGGCTACGAGGTGGGCACGCGCGTGGAGATCGGGCATCCGGTGGCCGCGACGATCCTCGCAGCTGCCGAAAAATTGGATGCCGACCTGATCGCGTTGGGAACGCACGGGTATGGTGCGGTCAACCGCTTCATCCTGGGCAGCGTGGCGGACAAGGTGATCCGCGGCAGCGCTCGGCCGGTGTTGGTGCAGCCGCCGCCGAATCGGGCCTAGTTCCGCAACGGGACGAGGTGTCCCCCGGACGCGAGTGCGGGGGAGGCCATGACCCGGCCTCCTCCGCCGCGCCTCGGGGCGCTCAGCGAAAGGTGCGGCGCGCCCCTGCTCAACGCCACGTCGGCCCTGCGTTGTGAATCGCTCGGCTCCTCCCGTAGGTTGGCCGTTCCGGCCCGCTTCCTGGGAGGTATCCGATGCGCCGTGCCCTCGCGCTCGTCACGGTCCTGCTTCTCCATGCGACGCGTCCCGCCGTCGGGCAGACGGTCGCTCGCACGGACGAGCCTCGCCCGCTCCGCCTCGAAGACCACTACCGCCTGCTCGACGTGGGGGCACCGCGCATCTCTCCCGACGGACGCTGGGTCACCTATACCGTCTCGACTCCGGTGGAGGAGACCAACACGGACGATGTGGCCACCTGGCTGGTCCGCGCCGACGGAGCACGCGCTCCTTTGCGGATCACACATGCGGGCGCGGACGTGCGTGACCCCACCTGGACGCGCGCAGGGCGCCTGCGCTTCACCACGGACGAGGGGGCCCTCTGGACCGTGGACCCCAGCGCGCCCGATGGGGCGGCCCAGGCCTTCGAGTCGGATCCGGAAGGGCTACCCAGCCCGGACGGCCGCTGGCGCGCAGTGGTGCGAGCCCTGCCCATGCCCTCGCCCGCCGAGGCCGAAGGGTCTGAGTTCGAACGACGCCATGAGGCGCGATTCAAAGGCGCTCAGGTGGACTGGTATCCCTTCGTGCGCGACGGTCAGCCGTTTCCGCTACCGGATCGCCGCGACGACGCGCCCAGGGAGATCTTCCTGGAGCCGGTAGGCGGTGGGCCGGCCGTTCAGCTTACCCGCCTCGGGCTGCAGCCGGAGCAACTGTCGTGGCGGGCGGACGGGCGCACGCTGTTGTTCACTGCGGACGAATCGGTGCTTGACGAACTGGCGTATGGGCGGCCCGATCTCTTCCTTGTGACGACCGACGGAGCGCTGACCCGCCTCACCGACGACGGCTACACCTATTCCGGCGTGGGCTACTCGCCGGATGGGCGCTGGATCTCCTACGTGCGCGCCTACGGGACCGACTTCATCATCGACCGCGCGCTCGACCACGGGGGGCCTACCGATCTGTATGTGCGCCCGGCCGACGGCGGTGAGCCGCTCAACCTGACGGCGGAGTGGGATCTGGACGCCGGCCGGCCGATGTGGTCGCCCGACGGCCGCTGGCTCTACTTCACAGCCGGCATCGGCGGCGCGACCCACCTCTTCCGGGTCGCGCCCACCGGTGGACCGGTGGAGCAGGTCACCACGGGAGAGCGCCGCATCCGAGATCTCGACATCGATGCCGCTTTCCGGCGCATGACCTACACGGTGGGCACCTTCGACCGACCCGACGACGTGTGGAGTGCCGACATCGATGGGAGCGACGAGCGGAAGCTCACCGACGTTCACCGGGACTTCCTGGATGGGGTGGCGACCAGTCCCGGCGAACGGATCACCTGGCAGAGCTACGACGGCACCGAGATCGAGGGCTTCCTGCTGTCCCCGTTCGGGTACGATCCGGAGGGTGGACCCTACCCGCTGATCGTGGTCAACCACGGGGGGCCGCACTCGGCGTCCGGCTATGGCTTCGACTTCAAGAGCCAGCTCTTCGCCGCCAGCGGCTACTTCGTCTTCCTGCCCAACTTCCGGAGCTCGACGGGCTACGGGGACGCCTTCAAGTGGGCCACCTGGGGCGCCTGGGGCACGCGCGATGGAGAGGACGTCCTCTCCGGCGTCGACCACCTGATCGAGCGGTACCCGATCGACCGCTCACGAGTCGGCACCACCGGACATTCCTACGGGGGCATCCTCACCAACTGGCTCATCACGCGCTATCCGGACCGCTTCGCCGCGGCCGTGAGTGGAGCGGGCGCATCGAACTGGACCAGCAACTATGCCCACTCGGACGTGGCCCGCACCAAGGAAACCGAGTTCTTCGGGCGGCCCTGGGAGCCGCGAGCGCGGGAGATCATGATCCGCCAGTCCGCCTTCCTCAACTCGGCCGGCGTGCGCACCCCCACGTTGTTCGTGCACGGGGACCAGGACTACCGGGTTCCGCTGGAAGGCGCCATCCAGCTCTACACGTCACTCAAGAAGCAGCGCGTGCCGGCGAAGCTGCTCATCTATGAGGGCATGGCGCACGCGATCCGGGGGCACTGGAATGAAGTGCACCGTGCGATGAGCGAGTTGGAGTGGTGGGAGACGTACCTCAAGCCGGCGCGCCCGTCGGCGGATTGAGCGGCGCGCTCAGTAGCCCCTCGGTTCCCCATTGTGGCGCGGATCCGCGACGGCGACCCACCGATCCCCGCGCCGCACGATCATGTAGATCCGAGCGTAGCCCGGGGGCAGCGCAGTGGGCTCCCAGCCCATCGCGCGGGCTCCCTCGAGCGCGCCGGCGGTGAACCCGGTCTCCATCTGGACCTCTGCGGAACCCGGGTTCGCGAAGAGCCGCGGCATGCGCACGGCATCCAACGGGTCCATGCCGTAGTCCAGCACGTAGACCATCGTCTGGGCGATGGTCGGCTGGATGAGCCCGCCTCCCGGCGCACCGACCACCATCTCGACCCGACCGTCGCGCAGAACCACCGTCGGCGAGATGGTTGTGGAGCGCGTGCGCCAGCGGGAGAGCGAGGACGCGCTGGCCGTCTCGGGTGTGAACTGGAACCCCGAGTCGTTGAGAAAGAACCCGAGCACGCTCGCGCCAGAGCCGAACACGGTGCTGTTGGTCTGGGTGAGCGAGACCGCGTTGCCCTCGGCGTCGACGACGGACAGGTGCGTCGTCTCACCGTGTGCGGCATCGTCCTCTGCTTCTCCGGGCCCGGTCACTCCAGGGAGCGCGGGTGTCGGTCCATACGGGTCGAAGGCCGCGCAGGCCGCGGGCGGTGCCGACGCCTCATAGCGTAGGGCGTCGCCGTCCGGCACCGGCGACACCACCCGGCCCTTGCCCACCAGGTCCGCGCGCTCGCGCGTGTAGGCCTCGGAAACCCGGCCTGCCGCGGACATCGGTGACCAATTGGGGTCGCCGTTGCCGCGGTTGTCCGCCGTTCCCACCCGCAACGCGGAGGCGAGCACGTCCAGCGCCGGCGCCGAGTGGGTGGGGAGCCCCAGGGTCGGAAGGTCGTAGGGCTCCACCAGTTTGAGGACCTCAAGGACGTTGGCCCCGCTTTGGGGCGGCGGTGCCGAGAGCAGCACTCGGCCCCGGTAGGTGGCGCACACCGGCCGCTCCCATTGGACCGGGTAGCTGGCCAGGTCGTCCAGCGTCGCCGGATTCCCGTGCGCGTTCAAGGCCTCCACGATCCGGCGCGCTGTCTCACCTCGATAGAATCCGTCGACGCCCGCCTCGGCGATGCGCCGGAGGACGGCGGCCAGCTCCGGGTTCCGGAAGCGGTCTCCAGGTGCGAGCGCCTTCCCGCCTGGCATCAGTAGAGCCTTGGAGGCTTCGAAGCGGCTGATCTTCTCCTCGGAGGAGAGAATGAACTCGGCCAGCACCTGATTTACCGGAAAGCCCTCCTCGGCGAGTCGGATCGCCGGCTCCAACACCTGTTGACGCGAAAGCCGTCCGAAGCGCTGGTGGACCGCGAGGAGCCCGGCCACATCTCCTGGAATCCCCACCACCCGTAGATCCGCGGGGCCCTGTCGTTCGGCGGGAACGCGCCCGGACGCGAAGGCTGCCGCCCAGGTGTCCGCGTTCTGCGCAGCGTAGAAGTCGAGGTACTCGGCGCGACCCTCGTGCTGCAGCCAAAGCGTCATGGCGCCGCTCCCACCGACGCCCGACATCTGCGGCTCGGCTACTCCCACCGCGAACGCTGCGGCTACGGCAGCGTCGACCGCGTTGCCTCCGGCGCGCAGCATCGACACGCCGGCCTCACTCGCGAACGGGCTCGCCGACGACACCGCGCCATGCTCGGCGATGATGCGGCGCCCCATGTCCGGAGGTGGGGTAGGGGGAAGGGTGGAGGGCGAGCCGCAGGCCGCTGCGAGCAGCCCGAGCAGGAGACCGAGACGAGCAACGGCAGTCATGCGATTCGCTCCGTCGGGTTCGTGGCCGAGGCGACCCGCGGACCCGCTCGACGGGTCGGGGCACCGCCTCAAGGTCCGGAGCCCACTTGAAGAGAGCAAGGGATCAGCGGGAGCGCCCGCCCTGCGCGCTGGCCGCCTCCCCTCGACTTGACCGAGCCCGTTGCACGCCGGACACTGCGGGAGGCACGCCAGTGGGCCCTGATGGCCCCCGGTGGCCGTTCGTCGCTGTGTACCGCCGTGCCGCAGGAGTCCGCCATGAACCGCCCCAGGTCCATCCGTTCGACCGTGTTTGCCCTGCTCACCGCGGTCGGCGTGCTGACGCCCGCCGGGTTGTCCGCGCAGGCCGCTCAGGTACCCACGCCCGAAGCCTACTTCGGCTTCCGCATGGGTAGCGACGGCAGGTTGGCGCGCTGGGACAAGATGGTGGAGTACTACCGGATGTTGGGCGAGGCGTCCGACCGCATGGCGGTGTGGGAGATGGGGCCCACCACGCTGGGGAATCCCTTCCTGGCGCTGATCGTCACTTCACCGGCCAACCATGCCCGCTTGGACGAGTACCAGCGTCTGAACGCGCTGCTGGCGGATCCACGGGCAGCGTCCGAGGCCCAGATCGAGGCTGCCATTCGGACGGGGAGGGCGGTCGTGGTGCAGTCGCTTTGCCTGCACTCGACCGAAGTGGCGGCCGGGCAGACCGCAGTGGAGCTGGCCTACGACCTCGTCACGCGCGAAGACGACGAGATGCGACGCATCCTGGACGAGACCATCGGCATCATGATCCCCTGCTTCAATCCAGACGGGCAGATCATGGTGGCGGATTGGGTGACCCGGACCACCGGCACCGAATACGAGGGCGTGGGACTTCCCAACCTCTATCACCACTACATCGGACACGACAACAACCGTGACGCGTTCATGCAGAACACGGCCGAGTCGCGATACGGCGCACAGATCCTCTTCCGCGAGTGGATTCCACAGGCCTACGTGGACCACCACCAGATGGGTGGCTACACCGCGCGCATCTACCTACCGCCCTACGCCGAGCCCATCCGGCCCGAGGGCGATCCGCTGGTGTGGCGTGAGATGGCATGGTACGGCGCCCACATGGCGTACAAGATGGACGAGGCGGGGTTGGATGGCGCCGTCAATGCGGCCATCTATTCGGGGTGGGGCCATTTCGGCTTCCACTGGATCACGCCTTTCCACAACATCGCCGGCATGCTGACCGAATCGGCCAGCCCGCGCATGGCCAGCCCGCTGTACGTGCACCCCGAACAGCTGGGCGGATCGCGCCAACTCCCCGAGTACGAAGCGCAGACCACCTTCCCGAGTCCCTGGAAGGGCGGGTGGTGGCGCGTGCGCGACATCGTGGACCGTCAGAAGGTGGCGTTCATGGCCACGCTGGACATGGCGGCCCGCAACCGGGAAACCGTTCTGCGCAACGCCTACCTGAAGGCCAGCCGCCAGATCGAGCGTGGCAGTGAGGGCACTCCCGCCGCGTACGTGATCCCGGCGGATCAGCACGATCCGCTCACCATGCAGCTCATGGTGAAGAAGCTGATGCTGCAAGGCATCGAGGTCCGGCGTGCCGATCAGGGGTTCACGCACGAAGGCCGGGTGTACGAGGCGGGGACCTACGTGGTCACCATGTCCCAGCCCAAGCGCGGCGTGATCCGTTGGCTGCTGGGACGCACGTTCTATCCACAGAACTCGTATACCATCGACCCTGAGGGCAATCCCATCCGGCCGTACGATATGTCGGGCGACGTGATGGCCGAGTTCATGGGCGTGCGAGTGGATCCGGTGGAGACGGCGGTGAGCGCTCCCACCACCGTGCTCTCTGAAGCGCCCACTCCGGTGGGAGCGGTGCAGGTGGGTCCGTACGGCTACGTGCTGGCCGGTGCCCTCAACGCCAGCTTCAAGGCCGTCAACCTTCTCTGGAACGAAGGAGTGGAGGTGCGGCGTGCCCGGGAGAGCGGACAGGGGCTGCGATCCGGCGACTTCGTGGTGCCGGCCAACCTTTCCGCCGACGTCGCACGCCGTGTCGCGGCGGCGACCGGGGTGGACTTCCTTCCGCAGCAACAGGATCCGGGCTCCGTGACTGACCCGCTGCGACGCCAACGGGTGGCCATGTACCAGCGCTACTACGGGGGCAACATCGACGAAGGATGGACGCGTTGGCTGCTCGAGGACTTCGAGTTTCCGTACGAGACCGTCATGGACGCGGACATCCGCGCCGGAAACCTGAATCGGCGCTTCGACGTGATCCTCCTGCCCGACGACAGTCCCGGCATGATGACCGGAGAGGCCACAGCCGAGCGTGCCGACGAATACCCACCCGAATTCCGCAGCGGGTTCGGGGAGGAGGGCGCTGAGGCACTCCACCAGTTCGTGCGTGGTGGCGGCACGCTGGTGACGTTCGCCGAGGCGGGCGCGCTGGCCATCGACAAGTTCGATCTGCCGGTGCGGGATATCGTCGACGGTTTGCCCGGCAAGGAGTTCTGGGCCCCGGGCTCCACGCTGCGCGTGCGCATGGCGGACGATCCGCTCACCTACGGCATGCCGAACGAGACGTTGGCGGTGTTCTTCGGCGCAAGCCAGGTCTACGAGGTGGAGGCGGGTGCCGGGAGCGCCGACGTCCGGCGCATCGCGTCCTACGCCGACCGCGACGTGTTGCAGAGCGGCCAGCTCTGGGGTGAGGACGTGATCGCCGACAAGGCCGCCATGGTGGGTGTGAAGCACGGCCAGGGAGAGGTGATCCTGATCGGTTTCCGCGCCCAGCACCGGGCCCAGACCCACGGGACCTTCAAGCTGCTGTTCAATGCGCTGATGAGTCGCAGCCCCACCGGTCGGAACGTGATGGACCACGAGTGACGGACCCTGATCGTCAGGAGCCTGCCGCGAGCGGCAGGGAGGGACCCGCGGTGGGGTCGAGACCCTTAACCTCGTGACAGAGAACTCCCGACAGCGGCCCGGCGCCGTGCGGGGTGAAGCTTCATCGATGGCCCGCGCCCCGTTGGGGCGGGTATTGTGTTCTTCGGTCCCAAATCCGTGGCGCTGCCTCCAGCGGGGCGCCGGGCCTGCTCGAAAGGACGGGTACGTCCGAGGAGGGATCATGAAGATCCTACGTCTATTCACCCTTGCCGCCGTTGTGGCTGGTGTCATGGCCCTGCCGGCGGGAGCTCAGGTGGAGTTCGAGGTGACGCCCTTCGCGGGTGGCACCTTCTACCTGGCCGACCTCCCCAATCAGTTCTCGCTGCACCGGGGGAGCGCGAGCGACCTCATCGTTCACGACGGCAAGTTCGGCGACGCCTGGACGCTGGGCCTGAACGCCGGCTTCCGGATCCGTGAGGCATGGGCCCTCGAGGGCATGTTCGCCTGGCTACCGACCAACCTCTCGGCGACCAGTGGACTGACCGGAGTCGAGGACCTGAACGCGTACATGTACGGTCTGACCGGGCTGTACTATCTCCCGGTCGACTGGCGCATCCAGCCCTTCGTGGGCCTGGGCGCGGGCGCGGAGACCTACGCCTACAACCGGTCGGGCCTCGAAGGTCATACCGACCTCATGGGCAACGTCGTGGGAGGCCTGTACGCGTCGGTGACCGACATGGTCGGGCTCCGGTTGGAGGCACGTGACTGCTTCGCCCGCTTCGAGTCGGGTGTCCAGTCCGTGGACAACGCGTGGGAGAATGACCTGATGGTGACGCTCGGCTTGAGCTTCCGCACGAGGCTCGGAGGGTAGAGCGCCGGCGGGCGGGGAACACGCTCCCCGCCCGCATCGCCCACTCACCCGCCCGGTCGCCTTCCCCGGATCCGGTCCGGTGGCACGCCGTCTCCGATTAGACGGGTCATTCCATCAATTCGCCGTGCATCCCCCGCCCGCTGGACAGACACCAGGAGGGTTCAGCCCGTTGAACGTCTGCCTGCAGCGCGCGTTGTTCTGGAAGAGGTTGGTGGCGGTCAGGTCTGGCGCGTTGTGTGTCGCCGCCAGCCACATGGCGTTGATTCCGCAATACGCGCTGTTCGCGATGAGGCTGTTCGTGATCAGGTTGCTCGGTGGCACGTACTGGTTGGAGAAGCTACCGACGAGCAGAGCCGCTTGGTCCTGTGTATTGGCGGGGCGGCAGTTGTTGGACTGGATGCCGTTGGGTGCGCCGGCATAGGTGATCTGCACATAGTCGAGGCGAGATCCGTTGGCCGTGTTGAGCCAGATCCCCACCCAATCCCCGGGGGCGGGGTTGGCCTCGCCCGAAGTGAACACGATCGGCTTCGCCGCGGTCCCCACGGCGTTGAGCACGCCGACGAGGTTGTTGGGGGCGTTCCCGTTGCTGCCGAATGTCATGCGTGCTCCAGGTTGTCCACCCACCCGCGGGAACCTGAACGTGACACCCGGGCGCACCGTGAGGGTCACCGGTGCCGTCGCGGGTGGCGTGGGCCCGATGTAGAGACTGGTGAAGGGGATGCGAATGGGGACCCCGACTTCCTGCACGGTCATGTCTGCGAAGACATTGGCGTTCGGTCCGTGGATGAGGATCTCGTCGGTCGCGTTGCCGGTGTAGCTGCCAGTAGGAAGCGAGCCGAGCGCCATCATGGTCGTGTGGACCGGCCGGCCGCCCGAAGCTGTGATCTGCAGTTGCCTGGAGTCGGCCGTGAACGCGGCGTTGGCATCGAGATTGACGCCGACGCCTTGCGACCCCTGGATCGTCACGTTGTCCGTCCGGAGCACCGCCGCCGTCGGTGACCCGTACCCGACCCCGATGACCGCGATCGTGGGATCGTTCAGCCCCCCAAAGGCTCCGCCACCCTCCAGCCGAGTCCAGGTCAGGTCGATGAGCGACGTCGGCGTGAATCCCCGGAGCGCCCCCCAAGGCTGGTTGGCGTTGTCGCGACGGAAGACGACGGAGCTCGTGGCGCTCGTGCCGGCGGACACCAACTTCGCATTGTCCCGGACCGTGATGGATACGCCCTGCCCCAAGGCCACGATCGCGCAGGGTTCGACGGTCACCGTCGCAGTCCCCCTGATCGAGATGCTGTTCGGCACGCGGTGTGTGACGCCGTTGCCTGCCCAGCTTTCGTTCGCCGTGACGTCGGCCGAGTGGGTCACGACCGTACCGTTGGGTTGGCCGCAGGCGACCCCCGCCGGCGCGTTCACCGTGACCGTGGCGCCGCCACTGAATTGACTGGCGACATGGGTCGCAAAGACGTTGTACACGCCCGGAGTGTTCGACGTGAAGGTGGCAGTGTTGCCGCTGGGCGAGAGCGTTCCACCCGGTGAGCCGGTCCAGACGACGCCCGTCGGGCAAGATGCCGTGCCGACGACCGTGGCCGTCAGGGTCGAGGTCCCGCCGACGTTGATGGTTCCTGGATTCGCTGCAACCGCTACGCCGGTCACCGTGCAGCTCGGTGGATTGCTTGGGCTCGAGCAAGCGGAGAAGAGGAGCCCTGTCACTGCCCCGGCGACGAACGCGCGAGCCAGCCACATGGAAGGTGTTTCCTCAGGGGAAGGGGTGCAGCCCAACCGCGTGGTGTCACGCTCGCTTCACCATGAGATTGGGTGCGGCGGCCTGTCAAGATCCGATCCTGCGCCTACCCCGCCCTCGCGGCGGAGCCCTACCCGCCCGGTCGCCTTCCCCGGATCCGGTCCGGTGGCACGCCGTCCCGCATGAGGCGCGTCACGTCACGCACGGCGCGATCGGGAGCCACGCCGTCGCGCAGTAAGCGGCGCACCGCCGCCGGAACGTGGAGCAGCGCGTCCGGGTTCTCCCGCTGGGACAGCGCCTGCCGCACCACCTCCAGGGCGCCGTCCACCGGCACACCCGTCTCCGCCAGATCGCCGAGCACGACCAGCGCCACTGGCGTTCGCTCCCCCGCTTCCCGGCCCACGGCGCGCAGCGCCTCTCCGGGCACTCCGCGCTGCAGTGCGTCGGCGCCCGCCACTACGGCCGGCCCGGTGGCCTCCCCACCCAGCAGGCTGCGGGACTCCTGCAGTCGACCGGAATAGGCCTGGAGCGCGGCCAGGATGCGCTCCGCGGGCACCCGCTTGGCCGCTCCCTCCAATGCCTTGTCGTAGAGCGGCTCGGCGGGGGCTCCGGCTCGTGTGGCGTCCGCCACCAGCGCCTGGATCCGAGCCACCGCCTCGGCGGGCAGCACCTGGGCGAGGCGAGCCTCCGCATCCTGCCCGGCCAACGCACAGGGCAGGGCCAGGATCAAGGTGCCGAGGGTTGCGTATGTGCGTCTCATCGTGCGTCCGCTCCCGGGCAGCCCGCACCGGGCAGCCCCTTCTCCTGTCCTGAAGACGACCGGGCGGCCCGGTCCGTCACATCGTCTTCCATCGTCTCGTCGTCGCGACCGGGCACCACCAGCGTGCCGTTCTCCCGACCCCATTCGTCCGATACCCGTCCGGGCACGCCTTTCTCCGGCAGGTACCACTCACCATCCACCAAGAATCCGAAGTGGTACAACCCCGGCCGCACCCCAACGCGCGCGGTCCAGGTGTCTCCGTCGCGCTGCATGGGGACCGGCGACCAGTCGCTGAAGTCACCCACCAGCTCCACCGTCGCAGCGTCGTCGGCTTCCAGCCGGAAGGTGGCGGCGCGTTCTCCGTGCGGCTCGCCTTCTACGGCGTAGATCGGGGTGGCCGGCGCCGCGAAGCGAAGGCCGTCCCAGCGCAGGATGAGTCCGCCCTGAGGCGCCCCGCTGGTGTGCACCAACGGATCCGGCTCGGTCCGAAGGCCACTGGCACGCGCGCTCCAGGAGCCACCGAGCGGCACCTGGAACAGCAAGCCACCGGTGAGCTCGTCGCCCGCGGGTCCGGACCAAGAGGACACGAACGCCTGCCAGACCGTTCCCAACAGGGCGCCAGCGACCGACCCGGATGCCCGCCGCCAGCGCCCGGCTCTGGTGTCGTACCCGGTCGCGCCCGCCGACCACAGCACCGGTCCGCTGAGCAGCCGTACCTCGCCGCCCCAGGCGCGGTGCCAGAGATCGTTCTCGGCACGCCGGATGAGCGGCGTGTCGCCCGCGCGGTCCAGGCGGTTGCGCGTGATGCGATCCGTATCGGTGATGCGCGCTTCGATCCGCGAGTGACCGCCGCCGGCCTCGACGTGCGCGAGCAGGTGGAGGCGGCCTGCCCGCACACGAAGACGCGGTCGCACGGTGCCGGCCCACGCGCGGTAGGTATAGGGCTCGTCCACTGCGAACCCGTAGCCGTCGAGCGTCGTGCCCAGATCCAACCGCCCTACCGGCGTCCACCACCCCTCGCTCCCGAACGAGACCGAACCCCAATCGCTGCCCACATCGTCCAGAGCGCGGCCTCCCACCACGGACAGCCACGCCCCGCTTCCCAAGGCCGTTCGGTAGTCCGCCGAGAGGCCCGCCAGCGCGTAGCTGGCCTGTACCGCGTCCGTGCCCGAAGGCGGGAAGCGGCGCGCCCATCCCGCTTCGAATCCGATGCGGCCCTCCTGCGCGGTGCCACTGCTCGGCAGTGACACCAGGAGCGCCAGCAACAAAGCGCGGCCGGGAAAGGTCGGGCTCGGCATCAGCCGATGGCGTCCGGAGTCGGCGCTTCCACGGCGATCACCGCATTGCGATTCCCGAAGCCGTCGTCGCTGTAGCGCTCGGCCCGGGGATCGGTCACCCAGTCGGAACCGTCGATCACGAACATGTACTGATGGACGCCCGGCTCGAGCCGGATCCGGCCGGTCCATACGCCATCTCCGTCCACATCCGTCAATGCATTGAGGCCTTCCCATTCGCTGAAGTCACCCGCCACCGCGACCGAGGTGGCACCCGGGGCCTCCAGCGAGAACTGCACGAAGACCTCCGTGCTCGGTGACGAAGCGGGCCGCTCTTGTGGCCAGAGGATGAGGCCCGCCACTGCGGCGGCGGCCAGGAGTCCCGTGAGGGGCGTGACTCGCAGCGTGCGGGGCCTGAGCAGCCAAGTCCGCTGACGGTCGGGCAAGGCTGTGCCCTCCGCGAGCGACCCGACCTCGGCCATGATGCGGTCCTCGAGACCCAGCGGTGCGTGCGCGGGGGCGTCTGCCTTCAGCTCATCCAGCGCCTGTTCCCAAAGGGCGAGATCTTCCAGTGCGGCATCGTCCAGCGCGCTGCGGGGCAGCTCACCGTCCAGGACCTTCCTCACGTTCTCATTCATCGGCATACCCGCAGGATCTCCTGCAACTCCTCGCGGGCGCGCAGCACCCGCATCTTCAGCGCCGAGACCGAGGCTCCCAGGAGTTCGGCCATCTCGTCGTATGAGTGTCCTTCCACGTGTTTGAGCAGGAAGGCCTCTCGTTGGTCGGGAGGCAATCGCACCAGGGCGTCTTTGACCCGCGCCCGCACCTGCGCGCGCTCGGCTCGTTCCCACGCGCTCTCGTCCTCGGACACCACGACCTCGGCGGCTTCCAGGGAGAGCACCTTGCGGTGACGACTCTTAAGCACATCCTTGCACAGGTTCGCGCAGATGCGAAACAGCCACCCACCTACCTTCTCGGGCTCCGCACAGCGCGGCAGCTTCTGGTACCCGTTCACAAACGCGCGCTGCACCACATCGGCCGCCTCGTCCGCACTGCCGAGCATGCGGTCTGCATGCCGGTAGAGCGCGTCCTGATGGCGTCGTACCAGCAGTCGGTAGAACTCGTGCTGGCCGGCCAGGACGGCGCGCACCACGGCGCCGTCGCTGGGCGTCGCGGTGCTGGGCGTTGGCCTCTTGGTGCTCATAGAGGGCTGGGGTCGCAAGCTTCGGGCCGGGGACCGGATCGCGGACGTGGCGCCGGGCCCCGCGGGGCCCGACACCAGCGTCCCGGAACCGGGCCCCCAGAGGTCCTCAGGGGATCAGCACCGAGGAGGCCGCGGCCGAGTGCCACAAGAGCGCCAGACCCCGCACCTCGCCCGAGCCCAACTGGGCAGAGCCCTCGGTGAAGAGTCGCTCCGCCAACTCCAGGATCGCCTCCGCGGGATCCACGGCGGCGGCGCCACGCTCCACCACCTCACGGGCCTCCGCGAGGAGTTGTTCGGCCAGGTCCGCGATCTGGTTGGCCTCCGCATGATCGACACCGTCGACGTCGATCACGGCGCGTAGCGCGGTGATCTCGGCTTCCCGAGAGAGCGTGTTCGCGCGTCCCCATTCACCCTGGGCCAGCGCGGCCTCGGCCAGCCGCTGCAACTCGGCGGCGGTGTCCAACAGCCGCGTTTGCGTCTCCGTCGGCGTGAGGATCAGCCGGCCCGCGGTGGCCACCGCCTCACCCCCCATCGCCACCTGCAGTCGTACGCGGTCGTCACGGCCGAACAGGTCGTGGGGCCGGCGGTCGGACGGGTCCTTCCGGCGTCCGGCCTGGTCCACGTGCTGGCGGGCGCGCACCATCTTCTCGCCGGCGCCGCGGTCGTTGCCCTGGGCCTTGTCCACCTGGGCGGCGGCCACGAGCTGCGCCAACATGGCACCGAGCTGCGCGGGCTCGTCGTAGGCGCTGCCGTCCACGTCCAATGAGGCCACCAGCGACTCGGTCTCCTGGATCATCCCCTCCACGGAGGTGGCACCGAGCCCCGCGATGAGCGCATCGGCGATCGATTCGCGGGCCTGCTGGCCGCGGCGACGGGCGTCGCTGTGGTCACCCGCAGCGTAGCGGCGGCGTGCCGTCTCGAAGTGTTCCCGCGCCCGGCGCAGTCGCTCTTCCACCTGCGGGGAGCGCACCCGCTGCACGCGGGCTTCCGCGCTCTCCAGGGCCACCTCGGCCAGCGCGGGATCGACCGCGAGGACCAGCTCCGCGTCGAGCGTCGGTTCTCCGGCGGGAGAGAGCACATCGTCCAGCCCCGGATCGGACGGCGTCCGGTCGCAGGCGCTGAGCGCCAGCGCGCCCAGCGCCAGCGTGAGGGTCAGAAGTCGTTGGTTGCTGTTCATGATTCCGTCTCCGGCGGTTGAGATGCTTGGCCGTCGTGCGAGCGACGTTCATCTCGAAGACGAGCCGGGGGCGGATCGCGTCACAGGGCGCGAGGGCCCGCAGGGAGAGAGGCCCTCTAACCCACTGTGGTGGAGTCGGTTGTGGCGTTGGTTCCGAGGGGGCTCCGGGGTCGCCAGCGCCAGCTGCGCCATTCGTACGCCACCCACAGGGCCGCCGCGCCCCAGGCCGCGATCCACGCCAGATCCATCGGATAGCCGGAGCCCCACCGGGTGTAGAACGCGCCGCCCATGACCAGGGCCAGCGCGGTACCTCCGTAGGTCGCCAGCCAAGGGACCACGAGTGCGATCCCGCCACCGGTCTCCAGGATTCCCACCAGGACGCGGAACCAGGGGGGATAGCCCCAGCGCTGGAAGGGCGCGCTCCAGAAGCCTTCGGGGTCGAACTTGCGCCAGCCCTGCGGCACGAAAACCGTGAGCAGATAGAGCCCCACCACCCAGGCCAGGAGCAGACGGAGGCGTGTCCACACCGTCGGCGCCGGTCGTGTCGGCGCAACCGCGCGGTCTTCCGTGGGTGCCGTCTTCACCGCGACACGCCCAGCCGCTCCAGCAGGCGGAGGATCTGGGGATCGTCGGGGGAGAGTTCGAGTCCGCGCCGATAGGCGGCAATGGCAGCGTCGCGATTCCCCGCTGCCGCCTCCGTCCCGCCCAGTGCGGCCCAGACGCTGAACGATTCCGCGTGGAACTCTGCGTTCATGCGCATGAGGGCGGCGGCGGTCTGTGGGTCGTCCGCGCGGACGTAGTCGTTCGCCAGATCTGTGATCACCCACTCACTGAAATCGTAGCTCCACCCGCCGTACTCGCGTTCGCGCAGCTCCCGGTAGTAGGCCACGGCAGCGTCGACGCCCTCGGCGGTGATGCGCTCCCGCAGGAGATCGTCGATCATTCGCGGTCGCGCCAGGCCCCGGTGGCACGTCCGACACTGTACGTCCACGGCGGGAGTGGCCCGTTCCGGGAGATCGGACAGCAGCGTGGTGTTGATGGTCTCCGCCATCTCCAGCATGGCCCGGGCGCGACGCTTGGCGAGCTTGTCGTCGGAGGCGAAGTCGACGCCGTCGAACGATTCTCCGTCTCCCCCGACGTGGCAATACTGACAGCGGACACCCAACGCGAAGGAGAACTGCCGCATCGCGCCCACCAGTTCCCCGCGTGAGATGTCCTCGGGATAGTAGTGCAGGTTGGTGAACCGCTGCGGGATCTGGGCGCCGAGCCCCGAGGCCCCCATACCGAGCAAAACGGCGGTGATGGGGACGGCGCTCCATACTCCAGGACGAACTCGCGTCGAATGCACGGACCGGCCTCCGTCGGTGGGGACCTCCCGCGCGCGCCGCGGGATCTCTTGAAGGTGGAGGCAGGCTTGGGGCGCGGACAGCGGGCGGCGTGGGCGTCTGGCAAAGGGTATGTCAGGAAGCTGCAAAGTCCCCGCAGCGCAGTGGGGTGCCGAGCGCCCGGGACTGGTCCTTGGAGCGAGGTGGGCTTCACTTCCGTCCATGGCCTGGAACAGACCGTTCTTGTCGCGGACTGCGTCCGAGGGATGGCGCCGGCCTCCTCCGGAGGACTCGGGCACCCTGGGCTTCGGCTGGGTGTCCATCCTGGTGCCGCTCGGCCTGGGATTCGTGATGGCTCTGGCGCTGGCCTATCAGGCTTGGGACGCCGGGCGCGAGCATCGGGTTTCCGCTCGCTCCTCGGCCCGCGAGCAGGCGGAGTTCGCCGCGTACCTGCTGGCCACGTCCGTGCACCGGCTCATGCAGGAGGAGTTGCTCTACACCTTCTATCCGGTCGAGCTGGCGCGTGCCCGCGCAGGAGGCGCGTTGCCGGATCCCGATGTGCTTCGCGTCGATCCCGAGCGATCGCGTTGCGAGCCCGAGAGTGCTGGCGCCTCGCGGCGCTACTTCCGTTTCCAGCCGGCGAGCGGTGCACTGCTGGTGACCGGTCCCGCCAGTCCGGAGTTCGAGGGATGGATCCGGTCCCTTCTCGCGCGCCCCGAAGACGAGAGCCCCGCTGGTTCCTCCGAGCTGGATGACCGCACCGTACGACACCGCAGCGGCCTGGTCGGCGATCGGCGCACGCTGATCACCTACCGCGCCTGGGGAGACGGCGCCGAGCGGGTGGTCTATGGGTTCGAGAGCTGTTGGCGCACCCGGCAGGGCAACGTGTTCGAGCGGGCGTTGGCCACGACCCAAGCGTTGCCGCCCCGCTTGGTGGGGAGCACTCCCAGCGACTCGCTGTTCCGTCTGTCGGTGCGGGGCGCCGACAGCGTGCTGGTGTTCGGCGAGAGCTGGGCACGGCCCCCGGCGGAGCTCTACGACGGCACGGCCTTCTACGGCACGGTGCGGGTGCAGCCTGCCCGGGTCTATCCAGGGTTGGAGCTGCGCGTCTCGCTGCTTCCACGCGTTGCGGAGCGCCTCATCCGCGGGGGACTCCCCCGATCACGGCTGCCGCTGGCGCTGGGCCTTCTGCTGCTCACCGCTGCTCTGTTGTGGATCGCGCTGCGGCAACTCAGGCGAGGTCACGAGCTCATCAGCATGCGCGCCCGCTTCGTTCAAAGCGCCTCGCATGAGCTACGCACGCCTTTGCAGCAGATCCTCCTCTTCTCGGACCTGTTGCGCACGGGGCGGCTGCAGGGCGACGCGCAGACGCGACAGGCCCTCGACATCATGCATTCGGAGACCCAGCGACTCATCGCGCTCACCGAGAACCTGCTCCAGTTCTCCAGTCGCCAGCCTCCCCCGGCGCCTGCCGGCGACCTCGATGTGACGGCGCTCACCCAGGAGACGGTCGAGGCGTTTCGACCGCTCGCCGCCGGACGACAAGACGAGATCCGGGTCTCCAGCGACGGTCCCGTGTACGCGCGAGTGCACGCGGACGGGCTCAAGCGCGTCTTGATCAATCTGCTGGACAATGCCCTGAAGTACGGTCCCGAGGGCCAGACGATCGCGGTGGAGGTGAGGGACGTGGACGGGTGGGCCGAGGTCGCGGTCAGCGACGGGGGGCCAGGCATTCCCGAGGCACAGCGCTCCCGGATCTGGGATCCATTCGTGCGCCTGGAGCGCGAGGGCACGAGCGGGACTGCGGGAAGCGGGATCGGGCTCTCCATCGTGCGACAGATCGTCGGCGGCATGGGCGGGCGTGTCGAGGTCGGGCGTGGCGCGCAGGGAGGCGCGCGCTTCTCGGTACGGGTTCCGCGAGCACAGCATCCTCCGCAGCGGGCGGGGTGAAGGTGAGCCGGATCCTGGTCGTCGAGGACAACCCCACGTTGGCGCTCGCACTTCGACAGAGTCTGGAGAGCGACGGGCATACCGTTGCTGTCGTGCACGACGGACAGGCAGCGCTCGAGCACGCCATGGGTTGGGAACCCGAGCTCATCGTGCTGGACCTGATGCTGCCCGGAGTCGACGGTCTGACCGTGCTGCGCCGCCTGCGGGAGCGCGACCAAGCGACGCCGGTGCTCATCCTCTCGGCGCGAGGCGAGGATGTGGACAAGGTGCAGGGGTTCCGCTTCGGCGCAGACGACTATGTCGTCAAGCCGGTGGGCTTGATCGAGCTGTTGCTGCGCATCCGGGCGATCTTGCGGCGCGCTGTCCCTGACGCCCTCGCTCGCCCGGGCGGCCACCACCGCGTGGGAGAGGTCATGGTCGATCTGGCCGCCCGCACCGTGACCCGGGAGGGCGCGGAGCTGGAGATGGCCCCCCTGGAGTTCGACTTGCTGGCGTGTCTGATTCGCCACCGTGGCCGGGCGGTCTCCCGCGAGACGTTGCTCGCGGAAGTGTGGGGCTTCCCGGAGCCCGATCGTATCCGGACACGCACCATCGACACGCACATCGCAACGGTGCGGGCCAAGGTGGAACCGGACCCCTCCCGGCCGCGCTGGATCGTGACCGTGCGTAAGATCGGCTATCGGCTGGAGCCGTGATCGTTGCCTGAGCGCTCCCCAGACCCGACTTTCGAGGCAGTCCCTCCTCCGTCCCCATCCCCGACCGGCCCGTTCCGCCCGGAGTGCCCATGAGAGCGTTCCCGATCTTCGCGTCCCTCGCAGTCCTTCTCGGGCTGACCGCCCCTGGCCTCGGCGGCCAAACCGCGCCGCTGCGGGTGGAGCTGGCCCAGGAGCGTCTGGTGCTGCGCCCGGGCCAGACCGCCCAGATCCAGGCCCGCGTGCTCGATGCCAACGGCAACGTCCTGGACGAGCCCCTCATGTACCTGGCCCGCAGTGGTCGGGGCCGACTGGACGTCAACCGCACCACCGGTGCCGTGGAGGCCGTCTACGGGGGTGAGTATCCGGTGATCGTGATGGTGGCGAGCGACCGCAACGTTCGAGCGGACCTGACGATTCTCGTAGAATACCCGCCGATCGAACGGGTGGTGGTGGAACCCGGAGCAGGCGGCCGCTTCTACGTCGGCGCCACGGTGCGGCACCTGTCCACGGTGTTCGACGAGGCTGGCGACGTTCGGGGCGACACCCCTGTGACCTGGAGCTCCAGTGACGCGTCGATTGCCACGGTGGATCGCTTCGGAGTACTGACCGCGCACCGACCGGGTCGAGTGACGCTCACCGCCACCGCGGCCGGCGTGGAAGGGCGGGTCGCCTACGCCGTCCAGGCCAATCCCGTGACCGAGCTCGCCCTCACGGGGTCCCAGACCGTGGGTCGGACCGGGGACGTGATCCACTTCACGGCAACGGCTCAGGCCGGAAGCACGCCGGTCACGGACATTCCCGTCTCCTACGCGGTGGTCTCCTACCCGGCTCCCGAGGCCACTGCGGATGTCCCCGCTGCGGAGATCGACCAAGAGGGCCGCTTCGTGGCCTACAAACCGGGCATCTACACCGTGATGGCTTCCGTGCCCGGGCACAGTGCCCACCAGACGCTCCAGATCGAGCCCCGTCACGTGAGTGAGGAGGTGACGTTCGTGGGGCAGGGTGCCGTGCGCGCAGTACCCACCTCCGACCTGTGGGTGTGGGAGGGCGTGGACGGCCGCGACTACGCGATCACCGGGACCTGGGGCGCGTTCGGCGCCGCGTACTTCTGGGACGTGACCAACCCGTCCAGCCCCATGATGACCGATTCGATCGTCGTGGACGCGCGCACCACGAACGACGTGAAGGTCTCCGAAGACGGGCGCATCTGCGTGATCTCGAGGGAAGGCGCGTCCAATCGCCGGAACGGCATCGTCATCCTGGACTGCAGCGATCCTCGCAACGTGGAGATCCTGTCGACCTTCGACGACGAGCTGACCGGAGGCGTGCACAATCTCTTCATCTACCAGGACCATGTCTATGCGGTGAACAACGGCATCCGCTTCGACGTGATCAACATCGCGGACCCACGAAACCCGCACCGGGTGGGGCGATTCGAGCTGGACACGCCGGGGCACGCCATCCACGACGTCTGGGTGGTGGACGGAATCGCTTATTCGTCCAACTGGGGCGATGGCGTGGCGGTCATCGATGTCGGGGGTGGCAACAAAGGTGGGAGCCCTTCCAACCCGGTGTTGATGTACCGATTCGCGGACGTCGGCGGTGCCACACACGCCGCTTTCCCGTACAAGAGCCCCACGGGCAAGTTCTACATCTTCATGGGCGACGAGATCGGCCGCCCCGGCTTCAACGATCTCGACGCCAACCGGACCCCCCCGCGCATGGCGGGCTACATCCACGTGGTGGACTTCACCGACCCCATGAACCCGGAAGAGGTGGCGCGCTACGAAGTGCCGGAGGCCGGATCCCACAACATGTGGATCGAAGAGGACCGCCTGTACGCGGCTTTCTACAACGGCGGCACGCGGGTGATCGATATCTCGGGCGAGCTCAAAGGCAACCTGGGCATCCAGGGCCGTGAGATTGCCCACTATATGGCCAACGACCCGGACAGCTTCGTTCCCAACGCGCCGTTCTCCTGGGGCCCCCAGATGCACAAGGGCAATCTCTTCATCGCGGAACACCACTCCGGGCTCTGGGCCATCAAGCTGCAGCCGCGGCGAGGGCTGATTCCGTGAGGAGCGCCGTGGGGTGCGTGCTCCTCGCCCTGGGATGGGTGGCTGCGCTCCCGCCGGGAAGCGTCGCCGCGCAGAGCTACCGCGTCTACGTGGCCTCCGAATCGGAGGACGAGGTCACCGTGCTCCGCTACGACGCCGGGGGCGATCTGTCCGTCGAGAAAGTGATCCGCGTGGGCCGTTGGCCGGCGGAGATCGAGGGTCCGCACGGCATTTTCTTCGACCCGACCGGAGAGTATTGGTACCTCACGTTGGGCCACGGCTATCCCAACGGGACACTGCTGAAGTACGAAGTGGGGGCGGACACGGTGGTGGGGACGGCCGAGTTGGGGTTGTTTCCCGCCACGGTCTCGCTGACGCCCGAGGGAGCGTTGGCGTTCATCGTCAACTCCAACTTCTACGGCGATCACGTGCCCAGCACCGTCTCCATCGTCGATACGCAGACGATGGATGAAGTGGCGCAGACGGAGACCTGCACCATGCCCCACGGGTCCCGCATGTCCGCAGACGGCAGGTTCAACTACTCGGCCTGCATGATGGACGATCAACTCGTGGAGACGTCTACCGTTTCACTCGAGGTCACGCGCCGCCTGAATCTGGTGACGGGTGCCGCGGTGACGGCGCACGCCGGACACGAGGGACACGACATGTCCGGTGGGAGCGGCGCCGGGATGGCCGCGCAGCAAACGTGCTCGCCCACCTGGACCGCCCCCAGCGAGCGGGGCGAGAGACTCTACGTCGCCTGCAACAAGTCTCACGAGATCGTAGAAGTGGATCTGGAGCGCTGGTCCGTGGTGCGGCGCATTCCCGCACAGGGGGCGCCCTACAATCTCGCCCTCACACCGGATGGGACTCGCCTGCTGGCCACGCTCAAGGGGGGCGCGCAACTGGCGGTCTTCGACCGGTCCAGCGGGGAGGAGCTGGCACGCCTTCCCAGCGCTCAGAAGGTCACCCACGGGGTGGTCGTCACGCCGGACAGCCGCTACGCGTTCGTGACCGTGGAGGGCATCGGCGGGCAGCCGGGCCTGGTGGAGGTGATCGACCTGGAGCGCCTGCAGCCCGTAGCCAAGGCCGAGGTGGGGAAGCAAGCGGGTGGATTGGCCCTGGTGCCTGAGTGACGAGGCCACCGGGGACGCCCCGGCCCAGAGGTGGCGGGGCCGGGGAGGGCCGCGCTTCGGGATAGACCGAGCGAACCGGGAACACGCCCCATCTCTCGTGGATTGGATGCGCGACGAGAAGGTCCCGAAGCGGAAGCGAGCGAGAAATGGCCAAAGCCACCTGGAAGAACGCGCTCATCGCCGAGAGCGACGATATCGAAATCGTGGAGGGGAACGCGTACTTCCCTCCCGAAGCCGTGGATCGATCCCACCTGCTCCCCAGCGACACGCATACCACGTGTCCGTGGAAGGGTCAGGCGAGCTACTACCATGTGGTCGTGGGCGATCAGGTGAATCGTGACGCGGCCTGGTACTATCCCGATCCCAAGCCGGCAGCGCAGCAAATCAAGGATCGCGTCGCCTTTTGGCGTGGGGTGAAGGTGGAGGGGTAGAGCAGACCCCGGGACTGCCCAGCGCGATCGCGCCGCCGCGGACTCAAGGGCGGCGCCGCGACTCAGCCTACCAGCATCCACTGGATCCCGAAGCGGTCGCGCAGCATCGAGAACTCGCCATCCGGTGCGAACAGCGTGGCGCCGCCCTCGACGAGCTGCCCGAAGACCCGGTCCCGCTGGGAGCGTTCGGCGAAGGTCAGGAAGAGCGAGACGTTTCCTCCCACCTGGACCGGGTGGGATGGAAGATCGTCGGACGCCTTGAGGACCAACTGGCCCGCTCGGAGTTCCGCATTGAACACGCGCTCGGAGAGTTCCGGCGGCACGTCGAGCGGGGATTCGGCGAACGTCTGCAGCGTGACGATCTCTCCACCAAGGGCGGCCCGGTAGGCGCCGAGCGCCTCGCGGCACGATCCGGGAAAGACCAGGTACGGGACGAGTGCGTGCATGACATGGCTCCAGAAGGCGGGACTCCGAACATACGGAAGGGGTCGCGAGGTCTGTCCCAAGGCGGCGGGCCCCCGCGGAACGGGCGCCTCTGCCAGACCGGTTGCGGTCCGGCTGCCTCGGGTGGAGTTTGCCTCAGCACCTGGCCCAAGGAGACCCCATGGCACGCCGCGCCCTCGCTCGTCCCCCGCTGTCCGATCGGTCGCTCCCGCTCACCGGTAGCTGGCAGCCCGTGGTGTCGGGATCACTCATCGTCCTGTTCATGGTCTTGGCGGCCGCGTCCGCGGGTCCGTTGCTCGCACAGGAAGCGGCGTCCATGCGCGTGGCAGCGGGTGCCCCGCCCGCCGCGCTTCCGCCCCTCGACCCCACGAACCTCGCGTTCTGGAAGTCGATCCGCTGGCAGCAGATCTCCAACGACGGCACCTGGTTCGCGTATCAGCTGGTGCCCAACGAGGGCGATGCGGAGGTCGTGGTGCGGCCCACGGGAGAGGGCGAGGAGCAGCGCTTCCCGATCGGTGAGCCCACCGGACCGGCCGGGTTCAACCCGTTCGGGCCGGCCCCGCGCGGACCTCTGTCCTTCTCTGCGGACGGAAAGTGGTTGGCCTTCACCAGCTATCCGACGGCGGAAGCCGCCAAGAAAGCGAAGAAGGACAAGAAGACGCTGCAGAACGGTGTGACGGTGGTGGAGCTCTCCACGGGCGAGTCCCGCTCGTTCGAACGGGTGCGAGGTCACGAGTTCGCAGGGGACCTGCCGCGCTTTCTGGTCATGCAGCGTGCCCTCGACGAAGGTGAAGGGGCGGGGTCCGGCGCGGATCTGCTGCTCCTGGAGCTTTCGACGGGACTGGTGACCACCGTGGGCAGCGTGGCCGACTACGCCCTCGACGACTCCGGCACGTGGATCGCCTGGACCACCGAGACGAAGGACCGCGTGGGCAACACCGTGGCCGTGCGGGACCTCGCCACGGACGTGGTGCGCACGCTGGACAGCCAGACCAAGGTGTACAAGCAGTTGGCGTGGTCCGAGGAGGGGCGCTCGCTCGCGGTGCTGATCGGCAGCGTGGATACGACCACGTCCGATACCGCCTTCGTGGCCCTGGGCTTCACTGGTCTGGAGCGAGGCAGCCCGCAGCGGATCACCGCCGATCCGGCCGAGCTGCCGGGTTTCCCGGCCGACCTGCGGATCAGTCAGGCGCGCGCTCCCGAGTGGGCGGACGATCGGTCGATGCTCTTCTTCGGGCTGGCCCCCAAGCGGGCGGAGGCCGACTCCGGGAAGGAGCGACCGGACGTGCGGCCCGCCGCGGGGACGCCGGGCGCAATGCAATCGCCCCCACCCAGCCTCGGGGAGGACGATCTACCCACGTTGGTGCTGTGGCACGGGCGCGATCCTCGACTGCAGTCGCAGCAACAGGTCGAAGAGAGCCGCGACAAGCGCTACGCGTACCTGGCGGGGATGCGGGTTGCGGACGGCGGCTTCGTCCGGCTGGCCACCGACGAGCTCAGGGACGTGACGCTCGCACCCGGGCAGCACTACGCGGTGGGGTACGATGAGCGCGACTATCAGCTGCGTGACGCGATCGACGGCGGCAATCGCCGGGACGTCTATGCGATCGACACGCGGACCGGCGCCGCCACCCAGATCCTCACGGCCCATCGCTGGCCGGTGCTGCCATCGCCGGACGGCAGCAAGCTGCTCTACTACGCGGACAAGCACTACCACGTCTACGACTTCACGAAGGGCACCACGCGCACCATCACCGAGGGCCTGCCCACATCGTTCGTCGACGTCGAAGACGACCACAACGTGGTGGACCCCCCACTCGCGCCCATGGGGTGGGCCTCGGACTCCCGGAGCGTGGTACTGAACGACGATTGGGACGTGTGGCGGGTGCCGGTCGACGGCGGCACGGCCGTGAACCTCACGATGGATGGGCGGGAGACCGGCGTCCGGCATCCCCGACGCATCGCCTACGATCCGGACATGGAGGGGATCGACTTCAGCAAACCCGTCTACTTCACGGCCTATGGAGAGCGCACCAAGAAGGGAGGCCTGGAGCGCCTGCGTCCGGGGCAACGCCGTACAGAGCGTCTTCTTTGGGACGATGCTTCCTTCACGGTGCAGCGTGCGGTCGACACCGAGACCTTCGTCTACTCCCGTGAGACGTTCGTGGAGTTCCCGGACTGGTGGGCGGCTCGCGGGACGTTCGCCCAACCCGTCCGACTGACGGATGCGAACCCGCAGCAGGCGGAATACGCGTGGTCGGCGGGCGCGCAACTGGTCGACTACGTGAGCGACAAGGGGGATTCGCTGCAGGCCGCGCTCTTCCTGCCGGCGGACTATCAGCCGGGGCAGTCCTATCCGACCGTGGTCTACATCTACGAGAAGCTGTCACAGAATCTGCACAGCTACTCGGTGCCCAACGAAACGCGGGCGTTCAACCCCAGCGTATACACGAGCCGCGGGTATGCCGTGCTGATGCCGGACATCGTGTACACGATCAACGATCCAGGCATGTCCGCGGTATGGTGCGTCATCCCGGCCGTCAAGGCGGCGATCGCCACCGGCATCGTGGATGAGGAACACGTGGGGCTGCACGGGCACTCCTGGGGCGGCTATCAGTCGGCGTTCTTGCTCACGCAAACGGACATCTTCGCCAGCATCGTCTCCGGGGCGCCGCTCACCGACATGGTCAGCATGTACAGCTCCATCTACTGGAACACGGGGAGCGCCGATATGGCGATCTTCGAGTCCAGCCAGGGGCGCTTCAAGGGCAGCTTCATCGAGAACTACGACGCCTACATCCGGAACTCGCCGGCGTTCCACGCGGACCAGGCCACCACTCCCGTGGTGTTGCTGCACAACGAGAAGGACGGGGCGGTGGACTTCAATCAGGGCATCACCTTCTTCAACACGCTGCGTGAGCTGCAGAAGGACGTGGTGCTGTTGCAGTACGTAGGGGAGAACCACGGACTCAGGGAGCCAACGAACCAGAAGGACTATACCGTCCGTATGATGGAGTTCTTCGATCACTACCTGCGGGGCGCCCCTGCACCCGACTGGTGGGAGAACGGCGTGCCACGCCTCCAGATGGAAGACCATCTCAAGAGCCGCCAGAAGAAGAAGGTGGTCTCGTGAGCGACCGAGCCCTTCTGGACGACCTCCGAGTGATCATCGGCCGGGACCTGGACGGCCTGCAGCGAGAGCTGGAGCTGTATCCGGACGACGCGTCGGTGTGGGTGCTGCCGGAGGGAGTGCCCAACAGCGCAGGAACGCTGGCGCTCCACCTGGTGGGCAACCTGCGTCATTTCATTGGCGCCCTCCTCGGAGGCTCCGGCTACGTACGCGATCGGGAAGCCGAGTTCGGCGACCGTGACCTTCCGCGCAGTGAGCTGATCACCCGCATCGACGCGGCGCGAACCGAGGTGCTGGGTGCGCTGGACCGCATGAGTCCCGACGTGCTCGACGACCCGTTCGCGATGCCCAATGGTGCCTCGGCGCCGTTTGGACGATTCCTCGTCCACCTGGCCGTACACCTGGGCTACCATCTGGGTCAAGTGGACTACCACCGTCGCATGGTGACCGGCGAGGGTGCCTCGGCCCAGATGCTCGGGCTCAAGGCGTTGGCCTGAGTTGGGCTGGGCGGCGAAGCCCCGACACCCTTGCCCGCCGTAGCAGGGCGGACTAGTCTCCGGGTCGTCCCCGTGCTCGGTCCGACCATGCTTCTTCGTCGCTCCCATCTACGTGCCGCAGTCGCGGCGGTCGCCCTGTTCGTCTATGCGGCGCCTGCCGGGACCCGGGTGTTGGCCGGCGTGGGGCACGGGGCCTCCCACCTGGTGGCTACCGCCGGGGAACAACGGCGCGTGGCGGCCCGCATGGGGCTCAGCCACGAGTCGGCCGAGTCCCTGCCGGGGCCTCAGATCGGCTTCGTGCATCAGCACGGGAGCGGGGTGCCCCACGCTCACGGCGGGCCAGTGGGCGCGCTCCTCGAAGCGGCCGAGACCGAAGGGGACGGCCTCTCCTCTCGTGCTCCGGACGTCGACGGTCTCAACGCACACCTGCCTTCCTCCGCGACCCGACTCGCGTCGCCGCCACCTGCGTTGGTGTGGACCGCGCTCGTCGCCGGCACACCGTCGGCCGTTCGCCCAGCCCCGCCTGGACCTCCGCCGCGCGCCTGATCCTCACTCCATCATCACACTGGAGCCGCGTTCGATCCCGGCACCTCGGAGCACGTTGCTGCGTGTTTCCGACGGTGGCGGGACGGCCGCGGGTTCGATCGCGCTTCTCTCGGAATCGAATGAGGCATCATGTGGATCATTCCTGTGCTTACCCCGCTGCTGGCGATCCTGGCAGCGCCGTTGTGGGGCCAAGCACCCCCTAAGCCCACCCCTCCGGACACGGTCGTTTATGTCCTCGAGCCACTTCTGGTGCAGGGGCGTATCGATGACCTGACCGGCCTGGCTGCCACAGCGTCCGTCGGCTATGTGGGCTTCCAGGACCTACGCTTGCGGCCCCTGGGGCGGGAAGCGGAGCTGCTGGAGACCGTGCCGGGGATGATCCTCACCCAACACAGCGGGGATGGAAAGTCGAATCAGATGTTCGTGCGTGGCTTCAACCTCGATCATGGCACCGACTTCTCCACACGCATCGAAGGCATGCCCGTCAACATCCCCACCCACGCCCACGGCCAAGGCTACACGGATCTGAACTTCATCATTCCCGAGCTGGTGGACCACGTCGAGTACGCGCTCGGCAACTACTACGCCGAGATCGGGGACTTCGGCAGTGCAGGCGGAGCTCACCTCAGACTGCGTCGGGCCCTCGACCGGCCTCTGTTTTCGGCGGGTCTGGGTCAGGATGGCTTCGCGCGTGTCGTGGCAGCCGGTTCCGCGCCCGCCGCGGGCGGGACACTTCTCGTCGGGGCGGAGCTGAAGGTGTACGACGGCCCCTGGGAGAAGCCGGAGGATCTGCGGAAAGTGAGCGCGCTGGCGCGTTGGACCCGCGAGCGCCCAGGAAGCGTGCTGTCGCTTCTCGCCCTCGCCTACGACAACCGCTGGCAATCTTCCGATCAGGTCCCTCGCCGGGCGGTGGATTCCGGATTGATCGGGCGCTTCGGGCAGGTCGATCCGACGCTGGGAGGCGCGAGCGCGCGCTACAGCGTGTCCGGGACCTGGATGCGCAGCGGTGGGCGAGGCAGTCAAAGGCTCGATCTCTACGCCATCCGCTACGACCTGGATCTGTTCAGCAACTTCACGTACGCGCTGGACGACCCGACCAGCGGGGACCAGATCCGCCAGCGCGACCGCGAGCGTCGGACGCTCGGGCTCAACCTGGCGCACGTCCAGCGCCTCTACCTCGGAGGGCGAGCACATGAGTTGACGGTGGGCGCCCAGATGCGTTACGACGACGCGGACGTCACGCTCTCACGGACCGCGCGGCGCACGGAGGTCAGAGCGATTCGCGCCGATCAGGCCAGGCAGTGGGGAACGGGGTTGTTCGCGCAGGTGGAAAGTGACTGGTCGCCGATCTTCCGCACGACACTGGGACTTCGGGGCGACCACTACCGGTTCGATGTGCGCAGCGACCGCGCGGCCAACAGCGGGCGCGTCGACGATCGCATCCTGAGTCCCAAGGCGTCTCTCGCCTTCGGTCCTTTCGCCGGCACCGAGGTCTATGCCAGCGCCGGGCTTGGCTTCCACAGCAACGATGCCCGGGGCACGGTCACCACCATCGATCCGCTGACCGACGAGAGGGCCGACCCGGTCGATCCTCTGATCCGCTCCTACGGTGCCGAGATCGGGCTCCGAGCGACGCCCGTCGGTGGCGTGCGCACGACCGTGGCACTATGGGCCATCGCCTTGGACAGCGAGCTGCTGTTCGTGGGAGACGCAGGCACTACGGAACCGAGTGATGCCAGCCGTCGGGTGGGTGCTACGCTCACGACCTTCTACCGCGTCACCCCCCGTCTGAGCGCTGATCTCGATCTGTCGTTCACTCGGGCGCGATTCTCGGGCGTCCGCGAGGGCTTCGACCGGATTCCAGGGGCGCTCGAGAATGTGGTGGCGGCGGGAGTGGCCTGGGAATCCTCCGAGCGAGGCCCGTTCGCCAGCGTACGGATGCGTCGCTTCGGAGCCTATCCCTTGACCGAAGGCGGCGAGCAGCTCGCCCGGGCCACATCGCTGCTGAACCTCAGCATGGGGTGGCAGCGCGGAGCCGCGCGCTTGGGGTTGACGGTCTTGAACGTGCTCGACGCCGAAGACTCCGACATCCAGTATTGGTACGGCTCCCGCTTGAGTGGTGAGCCGCCGGGCGGTGTGGAGGACCTTCATTTCCATCCGGCCGAGCCACGTCAGCTTCGCCTGACCATGACCTGGGGGCTGTGATGACCGGTGCGGCTGGGGGCACCAAGGCGCAGCTGCGTCATGAGCTGCGTCGCCGGGTGGCTGCCCTGTCCGGCGCCAAGGCCGAGTCCCTGTCGGTGCGCGCCTGCGCTCGTCTGCTGCATCTGCCAGAGGTCGCCCACGCCCGCTCACTCCTCGTGTGCCTTTCGTTCGGTCACGAGATCGACACGCGCGCGCTCATCGGACGCCTGGCGGCGGAGGGACGCACCGTCTTTGTGCCCCGTGCCGTTCCGGGCACCACGCGACTCACCGTCCATCGCTGGCCCTGCGTCACCGAGACGCTGTCGTTCGGGTTGGAGCAGCCCGCTGGGGCAGCCGCCGCGATCACCGAGGGGGAGATCGATGGCCGCATCGACGTGGCCATCCTGGTGGGAGTGAGCTTCGATGAGCGCGCCTACCGTCTCGGATACGGGGCGGGCTACTTCGATCGCTTCCTGGAAGGTCGGCCCTTTCCGGCAGTGGGGCTCGCCTACGAGGCTCAGATCCTCCCTGAGCTCCCCGTGGAGCCGCACGACGTTCAGCTGGCGGCCGTGGTGACAGAAGAGCGAGTCATCCGACCGTCCTAGTCGACGGTCGTGTCGTCCGCGCGTTCGACTCCGATCTCGTTCTGGAGCCAGGCGCGGGCCAGCAGCCAGTCCCGCTGCACCGTCTTCAGGGAGACGCCGAGCGATGTGGCCGTCTCTTCCAGCGTCAGCCCGGCGAAGAAGCGCCGCTCCACCACCTGAGCCGCCCGCGGATTGGCAGCGGCGAGGCGATCCAGCGCTCGGTCCAGGGCGAGAAGCTCCTCGGCGCCGTCGTCGGCCAGCAGGGCGCCGGCGTGCTCCAGGGAAAGGGCCACTTTGCCCGAGCCCCGCTTCTTGCGCTTGCGTGTGCGCGCGTGGTCGATCAGCACCCGTCGCATGGCCTGCGCGGCGATGGCGAAGAAGTGGTGGCGATCCTGCGGGTCGAGCTGGTGGCGATCGGCCAGGCGCAGATACGCTTCGTGCACGAGCGCGGTGGCTCCCAGGGTGTGGCCGGTATCCTCTTTGCGCAGCTGGGCCTTGGCCAGGGAGCGCAACTCGTCATAGACGCGGGGAAGGAGCTGATCCAGCGCGTCCGTCTCCCCACTCTTGAGGCGCGACAACCAGTGCGTGAGCTCGCCGTTGGCCATGCTTCGACTCTCCTGGGGCCTAGCAGGTCGCTGAAGAAGGTGGGCACCCCGCGTCGGTCCGACCTGCCGGGAGAGGCGCAACGGGGTGGAGGGGCCGGACACGGCGACGCCCCGGCGGTGGACCGACCGATGGGGCCAATCTACCGCAGGGGCGGAGGTCGCGCTCGCCCAGCGGGCGGGCGTGGCGGAGTGACGCCGGCGACGAAGAGATCCGCCTCGCCCTCAATAGGCCGAGGTCTTCACCTCCCCGTCGGCGGTCCGCCAGGCGCGTTCCAGCCTCGCCCGTGCGGCCTTGGCCTCGGCATCCCGGCCCTGGGCGGCCAGGGCCTGCGTCAGCCCCAGAAGGCTCCAGCCGTTCTCGGGGTGCCGCTCCAGATCCGCCCGGAAGACCTGTTCCGCAGCGGCCGGGCGCCCACACTCCAGCAGCACGCGGCCCAGCACCTGGCGGGGGGGCACGGACCACGCGGGCGGCTCGTCGTAGACCAGTCCGTCTTCCAGGGCCACCGCATCTTCCAGGAGCGCCACGGCCTGGTCGGAACGGCCCCCCTCCTGGGCGATCTCTGCCTCGAGCACCAGCTCCGCCAGGCGTAGCACCTTGGCCGCTGGATTCCACCAGATGACCACGGGCTGGACCTCCGGTTCGCCGCTCAACGTGCGCAGGCGCTGCAGTTCGGCGACCGCGTCCGCTACGCGGCCGGTACGGAGCAGCGACAGGCCGCGCGCGAAGTGATGGAAGCCCACCGCGAAGCGCTGGTCGGGCGGGGGGGCCGGCTCGGCGAGCACCTCGGCCCAGAGCCCGAATCGAACCATCATGCGGAGGGGGAGGACCTGGTAGTTCTGCAAGCCGCCCAGCTCCGGGACCGTCGCCATCTCCCGATCGACGGCTGCGACTGCCGCCCGCGCAGCCTCCAACGCTTCCCCACGACGCCCAGCCATCGCCGCGGCGAAGGCCAGGAAGTCGTAGTTGTGCGGGTAGTATGCCATCGGGTAGATCCCGCGCGGCCGCTCGGCGTGGATATAGCGCTCGTCCGCGTGCGTGGCGTGGTGGTTGCGCTCGATCGCGTCGATGTAGCGACCCACGCGGATGAAGATGTGCGCGGGCATGTGCACGATGTGCCCTGCCGACGGCATGAGATCGGGGAGCCGCTCGGCGCAGGGCACGGCGCGCTGGGGATCGCCCTTCTCCACGGCGTGGATGAAGAGGTGGCAAGCGCCGGCGTGAGCGGGGGCGCGCTCGACCACCCGGGCCAGCGTGGAGAGCAGCTCGGACGTACCGGGGCGCGGCGTCAGGTCGGCCTCCCAGTAGTCCCAGGGTGCCAGGTTCATGAGCGCGTCCGCATAGAGGACCTGGGCGTCGTCATCCGCCGGGAAGCGGCGTGCCACCTCTGCCATCGCGATCGCGTAGGCGGAGTCGCGTTGCGCACGATCCGCCAGCGGATCGGGGCCGTAGCGGCGGGAGAGGGCCTCGATGTAGGCCTCTTCCTTTGCGGAGGCGCCGGTGCCCCGTTTGCGAGCGGCCTGGATCGCCTTCCAGGCGAGAGCGCCTCCGGCCGAGTCCATGGCGGCATTGATGTTGGGCCCCGCCGCCAAGGCGATGCCCCACCAGCACATGGCACAGCCGCCCTCCATGCGCAGCGCCTCTTCGAACGAACGGATCGCCTCCGCGTGGTTGAAGCCGTACACGAGTCGGAGGCCCTGATCGAAGTACGCCTGCGCCTCCGTGTTCGTGGTGCTGATGCTGTGGTGATGGTCGCCCAACCCCTCGAAGAGGGGAACGGTGTCCGCGGACGCCGCGCCGGGCGAAGGCGCGGCAGACGCGGGGACTACTCCGGAGAGCAGTGCGAGAAGCAGCAACTCCTGCATCGAGGGACCTCCCGATTCGCAGGTGACGAGTATCCTCAGGTCGTTCGGATCCGGGGGCGATCGCCGTCCGTTGAGCCGGAATGGGCTCGAACGCTCGATCGGCACCCGTTGGACGGAAGGTGCATTCCCTGCCGGTACGGCGCCGCTGGCTGCCGGCGGTGATCCCTCCTGCCATTGGTCAGAGGCGTGCTCCGACCCGTGGGGGGCTCGTGACCCCGTCGTGAGCGCGCCGCGGCTGGGGCGTGGGGGTGCCGTGCGCTCGCCGAGCCTACAAACGCAGAAGGTAGGAGAGCTTGATGAAGAACCCGTCCGTGACCGGGTTCTTGCGCGCGAGCCGGTAGCCGTAGGGACCGTCCATCAGTCGGCTGTAGCCGACGAAGAAGATGGTGCCCGGAGACGGCTCGTACGACAACAAGGCCTGGCCCTGGAAGTCCCCCCGTTCCTCCGCGTCCTGCACGTCTCCGTCGATGAGGAGCGGCTGTCCGGTGACGGGGTGACGGAGAGCGGTGCGTCGTTCCAGGTCGTACTGTGCGATCAAGCGCAGAAAGACCGCGCGCCCGAACTGGTACTGCACGCCCACCCGCGAGATGTGCACCGTGCTGAAGTCGCTGCCGTCGGCGCTGCGGGTCAAATGGGACCAGGTATGGCTGAGGTCGAAGCGCCACGCGTCGTTGGGCGTGAGCTGCAGGGAGGGCGCGAGTTGGATCTCCCACCCCTGCGACCCCTCGTCGTAGAGCGGTACCTCCCGGAAGAAGGAGCGCCCGGTCAGTCGGATGCGGTCTGTGACGCGGACGTTGGGGATGATCGCGACGCCGAAGATGGGCGAGACGGCAGGAGGCGGGGCGAACGGCTGAGCCTGGCCGTTCGAATCCAGCACCTGATAGCCCTCGAAGGCTTCGGGTGGAAAGTCGAACCCTCCGACCCGCAGGACCGCCGTCACGGAGCGCGCACCGCGCAACGCGAGGGAGGGCCAGAACTCGACCTCCCACTCGAACGGCCGCACGCCATCCCAGAAATCGTCGTGCCGGTAGAAGCTGTTCCAGCGGATCTGGCTGCCCCAGCGCTCCAACACGGCGCCCGGTGCCCCGTAGCGTGTGAAACCTCCCACCGCCGTGAGCTCGGTGTCGCCGACCCGGGGGATGAACCCCGAGAGGGCACGGAACTCGGGGTGCGTATCCTCCAGCTTGAACTGGAATGTACTGAAGCGTGAGCTGCGACTGAGGTCCAGCGTTACCATCGGCTTCAGCGCAGGCGCGGTCCCGGTGGTACCCGTGGCGGTCCAGCTTCCGGTCAACTGGGTCTGCAGTGCGTAGCGGCCGCCGAACAACAGGCGCACGTCGGTCGACAGCACGCGATTGTAGACGTCAGAGGTCAGCGTGCGATCCGTGTACAGGAGCCCCAGGGTCGAGCCACTACCCACGTCCCGCCGCAGACGCAGCATGTTGAAGATGGCGTTATCGGAGCCGCCGAACACCGAGGTAGGGCTTTCGTCCACGGCGCCCATGTAGGCGACGCTGAAGTCACCCAACTTGCCTGTCAGCTTGGCTCCTCCGATGGGATCCGCGACGCGCCGCGTGTGCACGAGCCGCTGCGGGGTCAGGAAGATCTCCGTGCCGTCCAGGAAGAACGGGCGCTTCTCGGGGAAGAAGAGCGCGAAACGCTCGTTGACCTGGATCTGGTCCGCGTCCGCCTCCACCTGGGAGAAATCCGGGTAGAGCGTGGCGTCCAGGACCAGATTGGGCGTCAGACCGTAGCGCGCGTTCAGGCCGACCTCGGGGTCGAAGTCACCACGCTGGAACGTGCCGGAGGCGCGGTCGCCGCGGACGCTGCCGGTCATCTCGGGGTTGAGCTGAACCAGGCGCTTGGGATGGATGTCGTGCAGGCCCACCAGCTTCCCGCTTTGAGCCAGCACGCTGGAGATGTCCAGGGTGAGCGGGGCCCAGGACGACTTGAAATCCGTCCGCGTGACGCCACGAGCGATCTGCAGCCCCCAATCCTGCACCGGTCGGTCCGGAAAGCGGATGGACACGTAGGGGATGCGCAGCTCCACGATCCACCCGTCCTCCACGATCCGGCCCTGCGAGTCCCAGATGAAGTCGACGTTGAAGTCCACCTTCGGATTGGTGGGCACACCTCCCGCAGGCGGGAGGCTCTCCAACCAGAGTCCGTCCGTCTGGATGCCGTAGGGGTTGACGAAGAAGGAGTAGGCTTGGCGCTGGTCGTCGAAGGTGTCGAGCATGACGCGGACCCAGTCGTTGCCGAACGAGGAACGGTCACGCTCGGTGAGGAAGGCCAGGATCCCGTCGGGGTCGTCGTCGAAGACATGGAACCCGAAGTAGATGGCGTCCGCCGAATAGAACACCCGCACCTCGGTGTCCTGCGTGGCCGGGATCCCCTCGACGGGGGTGTACTGCGTGAAGCCACCCAGGACGGCGGCCTCGGCCCACTCGGGTTCATCCAACCGTCCGTCCACTGAGATGGAAGGAGCCTCGATCCGTGGCGGGTCCACGGCCAGGCGGCCGTCCCGACCGCTGTAGAACACCGTGTCGGCGGCCGAAGCGCCCCCCGGGGAAGTGGCGAGCGAGAGCGCGAGGACGGACCAGATCATTCGCAGCGGATGGGAGCGAGGCGACCGAGGAAGGGAACGCGGCGGAAGCTAGGGACACCGCCGCCTCCCGACCAGCGAGCGCCGATCCGTCTTGTGGCCCGGACGCCAGAGGCCCAAGGTAACGGCCTTCTTGGACCGCGAGCGCGAGGCACCGCCATGACATCGCACACAAGCGCGCCCGGGCCTGGCCCGGGCACCGGGCTCACACGACAGCTCGGACTGGTGGGCCTCGCGGCCACCGGCATCTGTTCGATGCTGGGCGCGGCGATCAACGTCATCCCCTTCATGATCCAGCGCAGCGTGCCCGGGATCGGACCGTGGGTGTTGCCCGCCTACCTGTTCGCGGCGCTGCCGGCCGTGCTGGCGGCGCTGGCCTACGCGATTCTGGCCTCTGCCATGCCGCGCGCCGGCGGCAGCTACGTGTACGCGAGTCGCGCCACCACCCCCTACCTGGGATTCGTGGCCAGCTTTTCCCAGTGGTTCGGGCTCTGCATCGCCATCGGCGTGGTGTCCTACGTGCTGGTGCCGTTCCTGCGCGACGTGGCGACCGCGCTGTCGTGGTCCGGTGTGGCTGACGCGCTCGACAGCGGCCCGGTACGCGTCGGCGTCGCGCTGGCCTTCCTGTGGACGTTCGTGGCGGTGAACCTGCGCGGCGTTCGACTCTACGAACGTACGCTGGTTCCGCTGATGTTCTTGATGTTCGCTTTGGGAGCCGTGGTCATCGTGGCGGGATTCCTCTTCGACGGAAACGACTTCGTCGCGGCCCTGCAGGCCCGGGAAGGGCGCGGCCTGCCGGACACTCCCGCGGTGCCCTTCCGGCTCGGCCCGTTCATGGCCGCGTCGGCGCTGCTGTTCTCCAGCTTCATCGGGTTCGACTCCATCGCGCAGGCGGGGGGTGAGGCGAAGAACCCAGGACGGAACCTCCCGCTGGCCATCGGCATCGCAGTCGTCACCGTGGGCTCGTTCTACTTCCTGTTCACCGCGGCGGTCTATCACGCTGTCCCCTGGACGTTCGTGGTGACCGAGGCCCAGGTGCGCGACCTCACGGCTCCCGGCCTGTTGGGCTATCTCCTCCCTGCCGGGTGGACCGTGTTGATCGTCGCGGGTGCAGCGGTGGCCCTGATCAACGACCTGCCGGCGATGTTGCTCGCCGTGTCGCGACTCATGTTCGCGTGGGCGGAAGACGGGGTATTCCCCAAGTCCGTCTCTGCCGTCCATGCCCGCTGGCATACACCGCACGTCGCGCTCGTGGCCAGTGGGATCATGGCGACGGGCGGGGTGGTGGGCAGTCACCTCGCGGGCGACTTCTTCCTCGGTGTGGACATTCTGGTCACGTCGATGCTGGTGAACTTCCTGCTCATGTGCGTCTCGGTGCTCACGCTGCCCAAACGCAACCCGGAGCTGGCGAGCCAGGTCACCGTGTTCTCCGCACGGAGCGTGCAGGTGCCGCTCGCAGTGCTCGGCATTCTGTTGTTGGGGACGTTCCTGCTCGTGCACGTCTGGAAGGACCTCAACGCCGACCTGGATGTCTGGTACTTCCACTCCACGCCGCTGTGGCTGGCCGTGATGGCGGTAGGGACGGCGATCTATCTGCGCGAGCGCGCGGCCAGGCGCGCCGAGGGCGTCGACCTCAGGGCGCGCTTCCGCGTGCTTCCGCCGGAGTAGTCCGCCCCACCCGGAGCTTCCGGGCGCCGCCCGCCAAGGACTCCCCACAGGCGGCGTGGTCCGGCGCCCGACAGAGATCCGGGTGCGCAGGGATTATCGTCCAGAAGCTCGAGTCGAACGTGCCTCCCGCGGGGAATCCCCCCGCGGTTCGTGCATTCTGGAGGGTCCCATGTGTCGCCGAATGATCGGACTCGGTCTTGCCCCCCTCGTCCTCGCTCTGTCAGCGTGTGAGCCTCGCGCGGCGCCCCTCGAAGAGGAATCGGCGGAAGCGGCGGCCCCGGCTGCGGAGATCGCTGCTCCCCCCGGGGTTCCTGCCGGCATGTTTGCGCGCATCGGCGAGGCGGATCCCGTGCTCGCGGACAACCCGGCCACGCCCGCCAAGGTCGAGCTGGGCAAGATGCTGTACTTCGAACCCCGCCTCTCGGCCAGCTGGTTGATCAGCTGCAACACCTGCCACAACGTGGGCCTGGCCGGTGTCGACCTGCTCCCGACCTCGGTCGGGCACGGATGGCAGAAGGGCCCCCGTAACGCGCCCACCGTGTTCAATGCTGTCTACAACGTGGCCCAGTTCTGGGATGGTCGCGCGCGAGACCTCGAAGAACAGGCGAAGGGTCCGGTGCAGGCCGCCGTCGAGATGAGCAGCGATCCGGACCGCGTCGTGCGGACGCTGCGGAGCATTCCCGAGTACGGGGAGCGCTTCGCGCAGGCGTTTCCCGCCGATTCCGACCCGGTGACCTTCGACAACATGGCGCGGGCCATCGAGTCCTTCGAGGCGACGCTCCGCACCCCGGATTCGCCGTTCGATCGCTATCTGGGCGGTGACGCCGAGGCGTTGAGTGCCGAGGAGAAGGAAGGGCTCCAACTCTTCCTGTCCAAGGGGTGTGTCTCCTGCCACAACGGTGTGAACGTGGGCGGCCAGGCCTACTTCCCGTTCGGGGTGATGCGGAGCCCCGGAGACGAGATCCGCCCGCCCGCCGATCGAGGGCGTGCACAGGTCACCAACACGGAGGCGGACAACTACGTCTTCCGCGCGCCGTCCCTGCGGAACGTGGAGCTGACGCCCCCGTACTTCCACTCGGGGAGTGTCTCCCACCTGGAGGACGCGGTTCGCGTCATGAGCAGTGCTCAACTCGGTGCGGAGCTGGCTGAACCTGAGATCTTCCGAATCACCGCCTTCCTGAGGACGCTGACGGGCATCCAGCCGGAGATCCGCTACCCGGTGCTGCCGCCTTCGACCGCGGAGACGCCACCACCGGATCTCACGGTGAAACCGGCCTCGGGGACGCACTGAGTCGCGGAGCGGGGGACGTGGTCCTCCTCTGGATTGTGGGCGGAGGTCTGCTGATGAGCGCGATCGCGCTCGTCGGTGGACTCACCGCGCGCTTGGAGGAACGTACCCTCGATCGGCTGATCCTGCCGCTGGTGGCGCTGGCGGCCGGATCGCTGATCGGAGGTGCGCTCTTCCATCTCGTTCCGGCCGCGCTGGTTGCGACAGGCGACCTGGCGGGGGCCATGACCTGGCTCGCCCTGGGATTCGTCTCGTTCCTGGTGCTGGAGCAGGCGCTCCACTTCCACCACTGCCGCCGTCCGTCCCGACGACGGCCGCTCACCTACCTGATCCTGCTGGGCGACGCGCTCCACAACTTCATCGGCGGCTTGGCCGTGGCGGGAACCTTCATCCTCGACGTTCGCCTGGGAGTGATGACGTGGCTGGCGGCGGCCGCGCATGAGGTGCCTCAGGAGCTGGGTGACTTCGGCGTCCTGATCCACGGAGGGTGGCCCCGGCGCTCGGCGCTGCTGTGGAATCTCGCCTCGGGCCTGACCTTCCTGGTCGGCGGCTTGGTGGCCTACTTCGCCGCCCGACACACGGACGTCTCCGCGCTGGTCCCCTTCGCGGCGGGGAACTTTCTCTACATCGGGGCGGCAGATCTCGTCCCGGAGATCAAGGAAGCCGGGGAGACACCTCGTTCCCTGGAAACGCTGGCCGCGTTCGTGATCGGGCTCGGGGCGCTGTGGCTCTTGAGCCGTCTCGGCCTCTGAACGCGGGCGGCGAGGACGGCGGCGCCTACACCGTGTCGTTCTCGTCCAGACGTTCCGCCCCGGTGCGCGTAAGCACGTTCATGGCCACGTCGTGCAGGTCGTCGCTGTGGATGGCGATCAAGGCCGCGCCGTTCACCAGGTCTTCCTGGCTCAGGTCCACGTCGCTTTCCAGCCGACCGAGACCTTCGAGGAGGCCGGAAACCTCTCCGAACGCGCCGCCGACCCACGCGCCTTTGAACGCGGCCGTTAGCGGACCAGCGGCCAACAGCGCCAGACCGGGCGCCGCGATGACGCCGGTCGACACCAATACACCCCCCACGGCTCCGAGGGCTGCACCGATGGCTCCGCCCAGAACCGCCCCGCGTGTCCCCTTGGTGTGATCCTCCACCGGGACGTCGTGGGTCCCGGCTGCTTCCTGCATCACGACGCTGATCTCATCGACGGGCACCCCCGCGTCGACCAGGGCGTGGATCGCCTCCGAGGCCGCCGCCGGGTCGTGATAGATGCCTACGGCCGTGCGGGACATGTCGCTCCTCCTGTTGGGCTGCTTGACCATCACGCAAATCGGTGGTGCAGTCTGTCGGGAAAACGCCCCAGAGCGGGGGCTACGCGCCCCTGTGGAAGGGGCCGGGGAGGTTCCCCGGGCGACGCGCTTGACGCGGTGGGGGGTTCTCCTGGCACGGAGCGCCGCACCCCCCCCGACGGACGGCTCTTCCTGACGTTCCTACAATCCGTGTGTCCCGATTGCGCAAAGGAAAGCATCGGCGCGTCCTGCTCCGGTGCCAAGGAGGCGTTATGGAAACCGTAGAGATTCCGACCGTGGAGATGGAGGAGGAAACGAGGGAGAAGCACCGGGTCAGCGGTGACCGCGTCGTGGCCAAGGTGAAGGAGTTGCTGCACCAGGGAAATGTGCGTCGCCTCATCATCCGCAACGAACAGGACAAGGTTCTGATCGAGGTGCCGCTCACCGTTGGTGTGGTGGGTGCGCTGGTGGCACCGGTCTGGGCAGCCATCGGGGCCATCGCAGCGCTGGTCGCCGACTGCTCGATCGAGGTGGAACGCGAGGGGTGAAGTCTGTGCTGGCCGCGCTGACCCTTCTCCTGGTGCCACTGGCCGCCCTGCACGCGCAAGCTCCCGACAGCGGCGGGGTGCTCATCCGCATCGGAGGGGACGCCACGGTCGCGGAAGGCACACGCGTGGGCGCGCTCGTCGTGGTGGACGGAACGGCTACCGTCGAGGGGAGCGCCGAGTTGGTGGTCGTGGTCCGCGGACACGCGCTGCTGCGCGGTGCCGACATCGGCCACGTCTTCGCGGGCGCGTCGGACGTGCGGCTCGAGGACGGTGCCACCGTGCGTGAGGATGTCGAGCTCGTGCGCTCGACCCTGACGCAGGAAGAGGGCACCGAGGTGCTGGGGCGGGTCCGCAGCGGAGTGGAGCGCCAGGCCATGACCGGCGCCTGGTTCTTCGGTCTCTTCGTTGTCTTGGGTATGGCTGCCCTGGCGTTGGTCGCCGGCCTGCTTCTGGCCGGGCTGGCGCCCGAAGGCGTGCGCTCCGTGGGTACCACATTGGTCGGAAACCTGAAGGCCACGCTGGTGGCGACCGCCTTGGTGTGGCTGGTCCTCCCGATCCTGGGCGTCGCGGTGATGCCCACGGTCGTGGGCCTCCCGGCGGGGCTCGGGGTCTTCCTGGTGGTGTTGCCGGCGCTGGGCTTCGTGGGCTACCTGCTGGCCGGCACCGCCCTGGGAGAAGCCATCCTGCACGCGGTGGATCGGCGTACGGGGACCCGGCCGTTCGCGGGGGCAGCGCTCGGCATCGCCGTCCTGCTGGTGGCGGCTCTGATCCCGATCTTCGGCCAGTTCGTGGCCCCGCTCGCGGGTGCGCTGGGCTCTGGCGCCTGGGTGGTCACGTTGTGGCGGCGCTGGCAGGGCCAGAACCAGACCTACGCAGAGCCGGAGGTGGCGATCTGAGGAGGAGCTGAAGGGCCCACCGATCAAGGGGATGCGGGCCCCCGGCGCCCTCCCTACCTTGCGGGCCGCCCCGCCCGGGGCGGGAGTCCACCTGCGAGGATGAGATGAAGCGGATTCTGGTCACGGGGGCCGGCGGGCAGATCGGCTCGGAGCTGGTCCCCGCCCTACGTGCCCGTTACGGCGAGAACGCCGTGCTCGCCACCGACATCCGGCCACCCGCCGAGCCTTCCGGTGATGGCCTCTTCCAGGTGTTGGACTGCTCCGACGCGGATGCAGTGGCGGGTGCCGTGATGCGGCACCGGGCCGATGCGATCTACCACCTGGCCGCGATCCTCTCGGCGGTGGGGGAGCGGGACCCGCAGCTGGCCTACCGCGTCAACATGGGAACGCTGCTGAGCGTGCTGGAGGTGGCGCGCACGCACGAGTGCGCCGTGTTCACCCCCAGCTCCATCGGTGCCTTCGGCCCCGGGACGCCGCGCGATCCGACGCCCCAGGACACCATCCAGCGTCCAGTCACCATGTACGGCGTGACCAAGGTCGCCGGTGAGTTGCTGTGCGACTACTACCACAGCCGCTTCGGGCTGGATACTCGCGGTGTGCGCTTTCCTGGCCTGATCTCCTACGTGGCTCCTCCCGGCGGGGGGACCACCGACTACGCCGTCGACATCTTCTATCACGCCCTGGAGAAGGGGCACTACACCTGCTTCCTGGGCCCCGATACGCAGTTGGACATGATGTACATGCCGGATGGCATCCGCGCTGCGATCGAGGTGATGGAGGCGGATCCAGCAGGGCTGACGCATCGCAATGCGTTCAACGTGGCCGCCATGCAGTTCACGCCCGAACGCCTGGCCGAGGAGATCCGCAAGCACGTCCCCGGCTTCCGCATCGACTACGCCGTGGACCCCGTGCGCCAGGCGATCGCCGATTCCTGGCCCCGCCGCATCGACGACTCCGCCGCCGCCGCTGAATGGGGTTGGAAGGCGGAGTACGACCTTCCCCGCATGACTGCGGACATGATCGAGAAGCTCCGGGCCAAGCTCGGTCTCTGACCCGCTCCAACCAGGACGACCCCGGTATGCCAACGGACCGACTGTCTCCCGTTCTCGCTGCTCACGTTCAAAGTCTGGAATCCGCAGGTACGGCCAAGGGGGCCGAAGCGGTGGTCCGGGCAGTGCTGCCCGCGGCGGGCGAGCGAGGTCCACGCTTTCTCCTGGAGGGCCAGGGGGACAAGGAGTTCATCCGCATGAACTCCAACTCCTATCTGGGGCTGGGACTGCGGGCCGACGTGATCGCTGCGGAAGAGGAGGCCGCGCGCCAGTTCGGTGCGGGGCCGGGCGCCGTGCGTTTCATCAGCGGCACCTACACCCCGCACGTCGAGCTGGAGAGGCGGCTGGCCTCGTTCCACGGGCGCGACGCGGCCATGATCTTCTCCTCCGCGTACGCCACCGTCGTCTCGACCATCACGCCGCTCGTGACCGACCAGACGGTGCTGATCAGCGACGCGCTCAACCACAACTGCATCATCAACGCCATGCGACTGGCGCGGCCCCTCGACAAGGCCGTCTACGGTCACAACGACGTGGGAGCGCTCGAGCACGCGCTGGCCCGGTTCGCCGCAACGGCCCGGCGAGCCCTGGTGGTCACGGACGGCATCTTCAGCATGCGCGGGGATCACGCGCCTCTGGACCGGATCATGGAGATCTGCGCCCGCCACGATGCTGCGTACGAGGAGAACGTCGTCGTGGTCGTCGACGACTCGCACGGCGTCGGGGCCTTTGGCCGAACGGGGCGGGGGACCGAGGAGTATACCGGGTCGCCCCCGGCCGACGTGCTGGTCGGGACGCTGGGCAAGGCGTTCGGCGTCAACGGCGGATACGTCGCGTCCAACGAGGCGCTCGTCCGCTTTCTGCGCGAGAGCTCCCAGATGTACATCTACTCCAACCCGATCACGCCCGGGGAGGCACGGGCGGCGCTCCGTTCCCTGGAGATCGTGGACAGCGCCGAGGGCTTGGAGCTGCTGAAGCGGCTGCGGGCACTCACGCGGCGCTTCGAGGAGGGCCTGACTCGCATCGGCATCGAAACCATCCCGGGCGAGCACCCTGTGGTGCCCCTCATGATCCGCG
Source organism: Gemmatimonadota bacterium (assembly GCA_041390105.1). Lineage (NCBI taxonomy): Bacteria > Pseudomonadati > Gemmatimonadota > Gemmatimonadota bacterium. The sequence goes on along the minus strand of JAWKQO010000004.1, from coordinate 391,225 downwards.
ACACCGGCCGCACGCGGGACCTGGTCCGCTACCTCTTCGAGCAGGGGGTGCTGGTGACCGGTCTTGCCTATCCCGTTGTGCCCAAGGGAGATGAGGAGATTCGCGCTCAGGTCAACGCAGACCACACCGAGGCGGACATCGACCACGTTCTGGAGCTTCTGGCCGCCTACCCGGGGTAGCAAGGGGGAAGGGGCGTCCGGACCGGAGTGTGCGGATCGTTCTAACGCTGGGACGCCGCTCCCGGGATGAGCGGGTCCGGCACCGTGGGGAACGGGGAGGAGGCGGAGACGTGCGCGAACGAATCGTGGGAATCGTGCTGCTCGTGGGAGCGTGGGCCTGCAGCGGACCGCTGCCATCGCCGGTCGACGCCAGCGACGTTCGCCTGGGGGCGCCCGCCGAGCTGCAGTTGCGCGTGGGACAGGAGCAAAGGGTGCCCGAGAGCGTGTTGCGCGTGGTGCTGGACGAGGTCCTCGAGGATTCCCGCTGCCCGGTGGACGTCACCTGCGTGTGGCAGGGGAATCTGAGGGCCGGCTTCGGAATCGCTGCGGGCAGTGGTCCGACGGTGCCCTTCCAGCTCAACACCGCGGTCGATCCCCGCATCGCCGAGTGGAACGGCGTGCGCGTCACGATCGTTTCGGTGGAGCCGGCACCGCACGAGCGCACGCCGATCGACCCGGCGTCCTACGCGGTCACGATCCGGGTGGAAGGCGCGCACTGACCAAACGGTCGCGTGTAGGGGCGGCGGGCGGCTACTCCCGGTTCACGGGCCGCAGGAAGACCGGCGTGGGGGTGAGCACCATTTCGATCCAGCCCCCTTGGGTGGCCTTCGTGGAGATCTGGGGCTCGCTCTGACCCAGCCGTGTGATCGTGGCTTCGATCTGGACCTCCGGAGCGTCGATCTGGAGACGAACGACCTCGCTCGGGGCGTCGTCCTCGGGTAGGAGCGCCCGCCCCGGTTCGAGCCAGGCCACCCAGACCGGGCCGGCTTCCCCGTCGACCCGGTAGACGCGTGCCGCTGCCGCGGCGCCGTCCACCCGCTCCACCGAGCGGTAGTCTCCCAACACCGCCATGAGTTGACCCAGGGCGTAGTAGGCGGGATAGCGCTCCTGCACGCGGCCGGTGAAGTGGCTGATGCGCAGCGCGCCGCCCCACGCCGCCAACCCGGCGCCTGCCTGGAACGCCTTGAAGGTGGCGAAGCCCAGGTCGTCGACGAACGCCAGGTTGATGAGACGGACGCCCTGTTCGGCGGCGATGATGGCGCGCTGCACGTGATCGGCGGCCACGAACCCTCGTGCCCAGGCCAGGGCCTCGGGGTCGCGGTCCACGAGGCGGCGAAAGAACGCCGCGATCCGGCAGCGATCGGCTTCGGTGGCCGGGGATGTGATCAGGCCCAGATTGGGGCCTTCGCAGGTAGTGGCCGGTCCCCAGGCGATGTAGGACGTGGGCGTGGTGTCGCTGATGACCACCGGTTTGACCCAACCCCGCAGGTCCATCTCGTAGTGCACCCAGCGCATCATGTGCTCGATCTCGTAGGGACTGCCCAGGTTGTGCAGGTTCACGAAGTCGAAGAGGTCGGGTCGATCGAGCACCGCCCGCAGGTCGTCGAGGCCGTGGTGCGTGTCCACTCGCCGGGTCTCCTCCCACACCTGCGCGTAGCCGTCCGGATCACGATGGGCCAAGTCGACCGGTGTGATCAGGAACGCGGCATGGCCTACGCGGACGTCGGCGAAGGCGGCGTGCGCGGCCTGGTAGGCGATGGCCAGCGTCTCCAGATACTCCTCGACCGGTTCCGGCTCGTAACTGGAGAACTCGTTTCCGATCTCGACGAAGCGAACCGGCCAGCGCAACCCGGGCATGTCTCTCTGGCCGTCGCCATCGTAGCGCTCGACCACGTCGTGTACCCAGGCCCGGAAATGCTCTCGGTACTCCGGCTTGGGGCTGGCATTGGTGCTCCGCAGTCGCGAGACGTCCCTCGAGCCCCAAGGACTGTGGGGCTTCAACGACAACGTCAGCTCAGTGAAGCCCTGCGCCTGGTACTCGCGTACGAACAGGTCCATGGTACGGAAGTCGATCGGTCGATCGGGGCCCTTCTGCATCTCGCCCCACGAGACCGCTTCCACGTAGTGCTTCATGCCGGGAAGGCCGGTCTCGGCGAAGGTCGCCGCCATCGAGCGCACCAAGCGGGCGTTGTCGAGCACTGCGTACTCGAGGCCGACCACCAACCGTTCTGGACCCGCGAAGCGTCCTGGTCTCTGCGCACCCAGGGGCGCGCTGGCCGCGAGGGGCAGGAAAGCGCCGAGCGCCAGAAGGGAACGTGGACGTGGGCGGACCATGGGCAGCCTCGGATTCGGATCGTTGCCAGGGATGATCTTCGGCGGGGGCGCGGCGCCAGGCCAGCCGCAACGCGTCCTGCCCTCCCTTGTGTGGGAGTCGGCGGGCACCCCATATGACGGCCTTCGCCCCAGCATGGAGACCGCAGGCATGCTATCCGTTCCTCGCACCGAGCTCGGGCCCGGGCTTTCCGTCACGCGCCTGATCACCGGGCTGTGGCAGATCGCCGATATGGAGCGTGGGGGCGCGCCCGTGGACACCGCTCGCGCTGCCGCGGCCATGCGCGCCTATGCCGCCAAAGGCCTGACCACCTTCGACATGGCGGACCACTACGGCTCCGCCGAGGTGGTGGCGGGCCACCTGCTCGCTCTCGCGGGCGGCCCGACCCTGCAACTGCTCACGAAATGGGTACCGGCGCCCGGGAGCGGCTCGCGGCACACCGTTCGGGAGGCCGTGGAGCGCGCATGCCGCCGTCTGCGAACCGACCAATTGGACCTGCTGCAGTATCACGCCTGGAACTACGCGGACCCGCGCTACCTGGACGACCTCTTCTGGCTGCAGGAGCTGCGTGACGAGGGCCTGATCGCCCATCTGGGGCTCACCAATGTCGACGCGGCACATCTGCGCGTCGTTCGCGCCAGCGGAGTGGAGATCGTCTCCGACCAGGTATGCTGGTCGCTGCTGGACAACCGACCGTCACGGCGACTGGCGCCCTGGTGTGCAGAGAACGGCGTGGGGTTGCTCTGCTACGGGACGGTGGCCGGTGGTTTCCTCAGCGAGCGCTGGTTGGGTGTGGCCGAACCGGACTGGGAGCGGTCGGGGACCTGGTCGCAGATGAAGTACGGACGCTTTCTGCGCGCCGCGGGTGGCTGGCAGGGCCTGCAGCGGTTGCTGGCGGCCGCGCAGGAGGTTGCGCGCCGGCACGGCGTCTCCGTCGCCAATGTGGCGTGTCGGTGGGTGTTGCAGCAGCCCGCGGTCGCGGGGATCATCGTGGGCGCCCGTCTCGGGGAGTCGGAACACATCGAAGAGAACCTGCGCGTCTTCGGATTCGAGTTGGACGCAGCCGATCTGGACCTGCTGAGCGAGGCGCGGGCGACGCTCGCACCGATTCCGGGCGAGCCGGGCGACGAGTATCGCCGGCCGCCGTTCCTGACCGCCTCAGGCGATCTCAGCCACCACCTGGAAGCACTCCCCGCGCCGTTTCCGGTGCGTGAGGGTCCGGGATCGCGTACGCGGGCGTTGACAGGCACGGTCTGGGAGGATCTGGCTGGATTCAGCCGGGCCGTGCGTAAGGGGCCGCGGATCTGGATTTCGGGCACGACGGCGACCCATGGGAATCGACGCATCGGCGGCGACGACCCCGCTGCACAGATGCACTTCGTCATCGACAAGATCGAGGGAGCTCTGCAGTCCCTGGGCGCGAGCCTGGACGACCTCGTGCGCACCCGCGTCTACATCCGCCACGAATCGGACTGGGAGGCGATCTCGCGTGCCCATGGGGAGCGCCTCGGCCACGTGCAGCCGGCCAACACGCTGATCGCGGCCGGCGTGATCGGGGACGGCTATCGGGTCGAGATGGAGGCGGAGGCCGAGCTGGAGGATTGAACCGGAGCAGCCTCCTCGCTCATACGGGTTCCAGCTGGGCTCCCGCCGCCGTCTTCGCGCCACCCCCGGCCGCTTTGGCCAGGTACATCGCGTGGTCCGCCGCGATCAAGGCGTCGGCCAGGGTGGAGCCGCGCTCGCTCAGCTGGGCGATGCCGATGCTGGGTCGGCAGGACACGGTGACGCCTCCCAGCCAGTAGGGCGCATCGGTCACCTCCTGGACGCGCGCCAGCGTAGCCCTGCCGGCGGCACTGTCGACGTCCACAAGCAGCACCACGAACTCGTCTCCGCCGATGCGGGCCAGCAGATCTCCCTGCCGGGTCGCCGACCGGAGCCGGGCCGCGAACTCCTTGAGGAGGCGGTCGCCTGCGGAATGACCGTAGGTGTCGTTGACCGGCTTGAAGCGATCGAGGTCCATGTAGAGGAGCGTGTGCACGCCGCCCGCACGTCGCGAAGGCAGCGGGATGCCCCCGAACTCGCGCTCCAGACCCCGCCGGTTGAGGAGCCGCGTCAACGGGTCGTAGAAGGCCACCTCTTCCATCTCCTGCTGCCGCCGCCGCTCCTCGGTGATCTCCACGAAGGTCACGGTGAGTTCGTTCCCGACCGGAGACACGAAGATCCGGAACCAGAGTGGATCCTCCGCCTCTCCCTGCACCGGAACCTCGAGCTGCTCCGCTGCGCCGAGTTCCACCGCGCGACGAAGGATGGGCAGCACCTGGGGTCCAACGGCGGGGAGCGCCTCCAGCGCCCGGGCCCCCGCCAGCGCATCCTGGTCGATGCCGAGGTAGGCGGCGGCGGCCGGATTGGCGAAGGTGCACTCGAAGTCGACGATGCCCGACGCATCGCGCACGGGGCGGATGCGCAGGATGCCGTTCGGAGAGACGTCGACGATGCTCTTGAGCGTGGCCTCCTGACGTCTGCGGTCGGTTACGTCGCGGACCAGCACTGTGCGCCCGCGATGATTGCCACTGGCGTCGTGCACGGGCGAGAGGTGGAACTCGTACCGCCGGCCCTCACGGGTGGAGACCTCCTCCACGATCTCGCCGGGGAGCTGGAACAGCTCCTGGATGGCGGGCTCGTCCCCGAAGACCGAGGAGAGTCGGGCCCCGATGCGCGCGTGCTTCGGATCGGCCACCAATGCGCATGCGGCCGGGTTCAACTCCAGGATGACGTCGCGCTCATCCGCAACGAACACGCCGTCCGACATCGCGTTCAGGATGCGACGCTGGGCCACGTGGCGGAACGGCACCAACTCCATCTGTGCGAACACCCAGAGGAAGAGCACGCTGGAGAGCGCGATGGCGATGGCCGTGGGGCTGACCCGGAACGTGTCGTCCCCCACGACCGTCACGATGTTGATGACGAACGTCCCGGTGAGTGCCAGGAGCAGCGCTGCGGCGTGCAGTCGTCCCAAGCGTGGCCCACTGTCGGTGGGTACCTGGGTTCCGAACAGAGCCGCCCGCAGCAGAAAGACCTCGGCTACCGTGACCAGCCCCCAGTGGTAGGGCACGTGCATCCACGTGAACCAAGGTCCCCAGTCGGCCCGGATGGTGAGGTTGCCGTCGGGACCCATCGGGGGATGAGCCCACATCAGCTCGTGCCAGGGGTTGGTCCAGATCAAGAGGGCGGAGATGAGCGGCACGATGGCCAGGCGGGCGACCGTCCCGACGGGGATGGGTCGGGCCCGCGTGTAGAAGGCCACGAACACCAGGATGGCCAGGGGCGTGAAGCAGGCCCCCAGGTAGGCGACGTTGATCGCCAGGAGCTGGCCCCGGAACGTCGTGGCCAGCGCGGAGGCCAGCGCCCCCGCCACCCAGGTGAAGCAGGTCCCCATGGCGAAGGCCGTGGGACCGGCCCCGTGGGCTCGTCGGTGCCGGAGCAGCACCCAGGCCATGACGCTGTAGAAGACGCTGCCGAAGAGCAGCGCCACAAGAGGGCCTTGGGTCTGAGGGGGCACGTCCTGTCCTTCCTTGGTCCGGAGCCGTAAACCGCCGGGGAAAGGGCAGAAAACGTGCCATCTCGTGCACTGCGAGGGGGTTAACGGCCTCCGGCCCGGGCAGCTCTCAGAAAGCGGCGCGCCAGCTGTGCGACCCGGTCCCGACCGCCTTCCTCCGCCTCCGCCAGAATCGCCTCCATGGGGCCGATGAGGGCGGGCTCACCCCATCGGTAGCCCGTGGCGCGTTCGGCGCTCGACGAATTCCCCACGTTGGCGCCCTCCAGGAGGGCCCAGGCCGCCGCCTCGTCGTAGTAGGGCGAACTCCGTTCCGGCAGGGAGTATCTCGGTTCCGCCTCCCCTCCGGCGTCCTCGTTGACGAAGGCTCGGGACATCGGCTCCGGGGCCGCAGGCCGGCCGCCTAGCGGCCCACGCGCGCGCAGGCCCGCTCCAGCCTGCGGATCCCCTCGGCCATCTCGTCCTCGCTCACCAGGAGGGAGGGACCGATGCGGATGACCTGACCCCAATGTCCACCCAGCCCGATCAACAGGCCCTCGGCCTTGGCCGCTTCGAGGAGGGCCTTGGCACGGGTGGTGTCTGCCGCCTTGGTGTCGCGGTCCTGGACGAGGTCCATCGCCTGCATCAGTCCCAGACCGCGCACGTCGCCGATCCACTCGTATTCGGCGGAGAGGCCTTCCAGAGCCGTGCGCAACTGGGCGCCCCTCTCGGCCGCGCGCGTAGGCACGTCCTCCTCCCGCATCACGTCCAGCGTTGCCACCGCGGCGGCCATGGAGATCGGATTGCCACCGAAGGTGGAGATGGTCTTGCCCTTCCAGGATTCCGCGATCTCGGGGCGGGTCATGGTGGCGGCCGCCGGATATCCGCCGGCGATGCCCTTGGCCATCACCATGATGTCCGGCTCCACGCCCCAATGCTCGATCCCGAACCAGTGCGTCCCGCAACGCCCGAAGCCCGCCTGCACCTCATCGACGATGAGCAGTCCGCCGTAGCCATGGATGATGTCAGCAGCCAGCTTGAAATAGCGCTGCGGAGGGACGGTGTAGCCGGCCACGCCCTGGATGGTCTCGGCGATGAACGCGGCGGGACGCCCATTCGTCGTCGTGCGGATCACCTCGTCGAGATCGCGGGCGAAGTACTCGGCCAGCGCGTCTTCGTCGTCGGTCGGTAGCGCGCAACGATAGCGGTCGGGCGCGATCGCGTGATGGATCCCAGCGACCTGCGTGGCCAGCGGCCGCCAGGATGCGTGCGCGGTGACGTTGGCTGCCAGCGAGCTGCGTCCGTGGTAGCTCATCCGCAGCGCCACGATCTCCGAGCGGCCCGTGTGGATACAGGCGAGTGCCAGCGCGGTCTCGATCGCTTCCGTTCCCGAGTTCGTGAAGAAGGTGCGGCTCAGACGGCCGGGGGTGATGGCCGTCAGGCGCCGGGCCGCCTCGACCTGGGGCTCGCTCACGTACAGCGTCGAGGTGTGACCGAGGCGGGCGGCCTGTTGCTGGACCGCCCCCACCAGGCGGGGGTGACAGTGGCCGATCGACGTCGAGAGGATGCCCGAAAACAGATCGAGATACTCGGTGCCGTCCGCGTCACGCACCCAGACGCCCTGGCCCTCGCTCATGACGATGGGCTCCTCGTACAGCGGCGTGACACACGGAAACAGATGGGTCCGGTGCGCGTGCAGGATCTCGGCGGAGGCGGAGGTGGCGGCGGGAGCGTTCATGGTCCTCGGATCGGAAAGGCGGTCGCTGGAGGCCCGGCACAGGTCTCGTGCCGGCCTCCGGGATCAATGGAAGCCTTGGCGGCCTGCTTCGCCAGCCTCTTCCGAGAGCGGGGGCTCCTCAGTAGCTGCGAGCCTCCCGCCCGCGCATCTCCTGGACGGAGATCCGGAACAGAACGGTCCGCGCCGGCGTGGGATCGTCCTCGGTCAGGGTGTCCGGAATCAGGGTGCGGAGGAGCGCGATCGCGTGGTCGCGCGCCTCGGCGTTGTGGGGGTCGTCTTCCTTCAGCACGTAGAAGCCCCCATGCACGACGACGCTTCGCCAGTCGAAGACGCCGTCGATCTCGTCGACCTCGAAGGCGACCGGCCACCACTCCCTGCCAGTCATGTGGATCTTGGTGCCCTCGGAGGTCCGACCGTAGAGCCAGCCATCGTCATAGACGTAGTGCAGCGGCTCGATGTCGACCCGCTGATCACGCGCCACCGCCACGCGGCCCACGTGATTCCGGCTCAGGATCTCCAGCGCACGCTCCGGCGCCAGTTCCAGGAAGCGGGGGCGGGGAGGCTCGTTCATTGGCGCTTCAGGACCACGCTCTCCCGGGTGCCGTCCTCGCGCACCACGAGCAGGAGGTCCGGTGGCGAACGGTCCCCTGGATCTGCCCAGATCTCCCGGGGGTGCACGATCATGTGACGAAGGTCGTCGCTGGCGATCTCGAGCCGGTTGTCTCTCCGGTCATAGGTGATGCCCTGGAGCGGGATGTGGGTCGCCTCCTGCTGGTCGCCACTCTCGCTCAAGAACACCTCGATGTCGGCGGACCAACCCTCGTCCCCTTCCGCCATCTGGTGGGAGATCCCGTCGAAGTACGCGGACCACTCACCGGGTCGGATCTTCCGGATGGTCATCGATCTCCTCCTGCAGAAGCCTGGTGCTCATCGCCGGCGGTCGAGCCGTCTGCCCATCCGCCACCGACACTAGAACGGTGGACGGAGGTGCTCCTGGCGTCTGCCGGAGCCTGAGATCAAGGGCGCGTCGGGAAGGGGGAGCGACCGTCGTCAGGGAAGGCCCCCGACGGAACGCTCCGCCACCCGGCGGCCTCAGACGTCGCGCAACAGCCCCACGTGGAGCGCGAAGCGCACGAGCTCGGAGCGGTGGTTCAGCCCCAGCTTCTCCATGATGCGCGAGCGGTAGGTGTCGACGGTCTTGGGTGAGATGAACAGCCGTTCACCGATCTCCCGGGAGCTGAAGCCCTCGGCGGTCAGGGCCAGTACCTCGCGCTCCCGGGCGCTCAACACGTTGAGGCCCCCGTCCTGCTCCTCGTCCTCCGCTCGGTAGCGTTTGAGCAGCAGGGTCGTGGCTCGTGGGGGCAGGTAGACTTCGCCCCGCGCCACCACCCGCAATGCGTCGACCAGGGTGCGGTCGGCGCTGGTCTTGGTGAGGTAGCCACTGGCTCCGGCCTCGATGACGGGAACCAGATACTCCTCCTCCGCGTGGGCAGTGAGCACCAGGATGCGGGTCCCGTAGCCCAGGGCCGCGATGCGGCGGGTCGCGTCCAGACCGCTGGTGCCGGGCATGGCCAGGTCCATCACCACGACGTCTGGCCGCAGGCGCCGCACCTCTTCGATGGCGGCGTCCCCGTCGGGGGCCTCCCCCACCACCTCGATGCCCGACTCGGCTTCGAGCAGCGCTTTCAGGCCGGCACGGAACAGCGCATGGTCGTCCGCCAGCAGCACCTTGATCATGCCTCAGCCTCCGTGTGTTGGATCGAGGCGGACGGATCCCGCTTGCGCAGGACCACCTTGACCTCGGTTCCACCATCCGCGTGCGATTCGATGGTCAGGCGTGCCCCCACCACATGAGCTCGCTCACTCATCCCGGCCAGGCCGAGGCCTCCGGTCTCACGCGTCACTTCCTGTACGTTGAAGCCCACGCCGTCGTCGCGCACCAGCCCCCAGACCAGTGCTTCTTCCATGCCGATCTCTACCCGCACGCTGCGCGCGCGTGCGTGCCGGACCGCGTTGGTGATCGCTTCCTGTAGGATCCGGTAGAGCACCAGTCGCTCTTCCTCGTCCACGAATTCGTCCACGGGCTCCGCCACGAGATCGAACGCCGGTGTGCCGTCCTCTTCGTCGTGCATGCCGATCCAGGCGTTGACCGCGGCGGCCAGACCCACCTGCTCGATCTCGGGAGGCCGAAGCCCGCTGGCGATGCGGCGGATCCCGTCCGCGGCTTCCCCCAGCGAGTCCCGGATGGACAACAACTCCGCGGCCAGCTCCGGGTCGGCGCTCCGGGAGGCGAGGCGCAGGTGGATGATGGTCGCAGCCAGGCGCTGCAAGGCGTCGTCGTGCAGCTCATAGGCGATGCGCTGACGCTCCCGCTCCATGGCCCGCACGGTCGCGGCACGGACGTGGCGCTGACGCGCCCACTCGGTGAGGTCACGGACCATCGCGATGACGTAGCCCAAGCCTCCCGCATGGACGGGCGAGAGCGCGATCTCGACCGGGAAGACGGTCCCGTCCTTCTTGCGTCCGCGCAGCTCCAAGCCCACGCCCATGGGTCGCCAGCCCGGGTGCTCGACGAAGTGCATGCGTTGGCCCAGGTGGGCAGACCGGTAGTCGTCCGGGACCAGTCGCTCGATCGACGTGTCCACCAACTCCTCGACCGCGTACCCGAACTGCTCGGCGGCGCGGGAGTTCAGGGCGGCGATGGTCCCGTCGCTGCGCACGATCACGATCCCATCCGGCGACGCGGTGAATACCCGCTCGTACCAGGAGACCTCGCGCTCGGCGGCCGGAGGGGCCAGGTGATTGGACCTTGAGTGCATGCATCTAGAGTCAGGGTTCTGCCCCCGAGGGGCAATGGCGGATCGGCAACGGTCGGGCAATTCCCCACAGATGTCGCGTCCGAAGCCGGACGGGGCTCGATGATCCAGCCAGTACAGACCGTCACTTATGGCCCCGCTAACCTCGTTCAACAGGACTGGTTGCCGTGTCCCGGTGGGCGCGAAAAGGAGGACCCATGCCAAGGCGTGTGACGGTTCCGCTGGACGGCTCGCGATTCGCCGAGTTCGCCCTTTCCCACGCACGGGCCCTCGGAGGGGCGGGGGCGAAGCTCGATCTCGTCTCCGTGATCGAAGCCCCCTCCGCAGTGGGGTTCCCGGGCTATGAGGAAGTGGCCGCCCGCATGCTGGAGGAGTACTACGAGGCGCTCCGCTCCCGGTTGGCGGACGCCCGCGCGGAAGCGGAGGAAACGGTGCTGTCCGGCGCTGCCGCCAAGCGCATTCTCGAACACGTGCAGGACAAGGGCTCCGAGATGGTGGTGCTGGCAACGCATGGGCGTGGGCCATTCAGCCGGGCCTGGCTGGGGAGCGTGGCGGACGGTGTGCTGCGTCACGCCGCGGTTCCAGTTCTCCTGATCCGACCCCACGAAACCGACAAGGCCGACCTGGCCCCCGCACCCCTACCCAAGCGCATCGTGGTACCCCTCGACGGTTCCGAGCTCGCCGAGCGCACCGTCGGTCTCCTGGAGTCCTGGGGGCTGACCGACGGAGCGACGCTCCTGTTGGTGCGGGCGGTCGGATTCCCACACTCGGTGGCTTCCCCCTACTTGCCGCACACGATCGTCGAGAACCGGCAGATCGTGGAAGAGGAAAAGAAGCGTGCCGAGTCATACATCGAGACATACGCCAGGAAGCTGAACGAGCGCGGACTCAAGACCGAAGCCGCAGTGGTGATGGCTGAGTTCATCGCGCATGCCGTCCTCGACCATGCCAAGGACACGCAGGCCGATTGGATCGCCATGGCGTCCCATGGACGGGGAGGGCTGGAGCGCCTGTTGCTCGGAAGCGTGGCGGACAAGGTAGTCCGCGGGTCGGAGATTCCCGTGTTGGTGGTGCCGGCTCGAGGCAACGGAGGATAGGAGGGTCAGGAGCCCCGGTGGCAGTAGCCGCGGCGGTTGATTTTCGCAGGATCCTGGTGGTCGTCGACGATCCCGCGTCCTGTTCGAGGCTGTTCGCCTGGACCGAGAGGGTCGCCGAAGCCCTGGGCTCGCAAGTGTGGGTCCTCCTGGGGGTCGACTCCCCTGACGGCAGCCCACCGGCTCTGGAATCGGCCGAACGAACACTCGACCTCGCGTTGGAGCGGGCGGGCTTGGACCGGCTGGGGGCCCGCCCGCTGGTGCATGCCGGGCCGGTGGCCGGACACTTGAGCGCCGCCCTGGCGGACCTGATTCCCGACGTGGTGGTCATGTCCTGCCAGCGACCGTCCAGCGCACCCACACCATTGCAGTTGCCGGGGATGAGCCAGATCGCGGTCATTCTGGTCTCGGATGGCTCAGGGGAGGGCCAGGCGCTACCATAGCGCCGTCCCAGAGGGTCGTTGGCGCTCCGCTCAGGGGGGCCGTCCCCTCGTCAGCAAGCCGCTGGTTTCTTGGTTTTCCACAGGAGTCCGCTCGCCCATGCGCCGCAGTGCCCTCCTCGCTGTCGCTGCCCTCGCTCTCTCTTCCGGGTCGCTCGCCTCCCAGGAACCCTCCAGTCCCTGGGAGAGACTGGCCCGCGAGGTGTTCCAGGAGCTGATCGAGATCAACACCGCCCACTCGGTCGGCGGGACGCTCGAGGCATCGGAGGCGATGGCCCGCCGCTTCCTCGCCGAGGGCTTTGCCGCGTCCGACGTCGTCGTCACCGAAGTGGCGCCCGGCGAGGGCAACGTGGTCGCGCGGCTCCGGGGCCGCGCCACGGGCAAGAAGCCGATCCTGTTGCTCGCCCACATCGATGTGGTCGAGGCCAATCCGGAGGACTGGACTCTTCCTCCCTTCCAGTTCATCGAGCAGGACGGGTACTTCTTCGGGCGAGGCGTCGCCGACGACAAGGACGAAGCCGCCATCTACGTGACGAATCTGATCCGGATGAAGCGAGAGGGATTCGTGCCGGATCGCGACATCATCGTCGCGCTCACCGCGGACGAGGAGGGCGGGGAGCATAACGGCGTGGAGTGGCTCATCCAGAATCGCCCTGAGCTGATCGATGCGGAATACGCCTTCAACGAAGGGGGAGGGGGCACGCTGAAGGGGGACGAGCGCGTCTCCAACAACGTGCAGGCGAGCGAGAAGAAGTATCAGAACTACACGGTGGAAGCGACGAATCCTGGAGGGCATTCCTCGCTACCGAGGCCGGACAACGCCATCTACGAATTGTCCAAGGCGTTGTTGGGCATCGGAGCCTACGCCCACCCCGTGCGACTGAACGAGGTGACGCGGGCGTATTTCGGTCGTACCGCCGATCTGGTGGATGCCGAGACCGGGGCCATGATGCGACGGCTGCTGGCCGACCCGGCCGATGCGGAGGCCGTGCGCTTGTTGGCCAGGGACCCCGGATACAACTCGCGCATGCGCACGAGTTGCGTGGCGACGCTGCTGTCGGGCGGGCACGCGCCCAACGCGCTGCCGCAGCGCGCGACCGCCAATGTCAACTGCCGGATCCTGCCGGACGAGGAACCGGAAGCGGTGCTCGCGCGCCTGCAGGCGGCCGCAGCCGATGCCACGGTGACGATCACGATGGACGGACGGGCACGCAACAGCCCACCGTCGCCGCTCACACCCGAGCTCCTGGGGACCATCGAACAGGTGACGGAGGAGATGTGGCCCGGTGTACCGGTAGTTCCGATCATGAGCACCGGCGCCACCGACGCTCTCTATCTGCGCACTGCCGGAATCCCGGTCTATGGCGTGTCTGGGCTGTTCTATGAAGATCCCAACTCGCATGGGATGAACGAGACCATCCCCGTGCAGTCCTTCTACGAGGGCCTCGAGTTCTTGTACCGCCTCGTCCGTCGCCTGAGTGAACCGGGCGTGAGCTGAGGGCCCACTCGCCCCGGTCGCAGGTGTGACGTGTTTCCTACACACGGAACAGCGTAGCGGGCACGGATGAACAGGGGTGGGACTCGCGTTCCGAGCGCAGGGCGCGGCTCGGGGCCGAAGGTCCTGGTAGGACGCCATGTTTGGGCTGCTGCACGGGTGAGACACCCCCCTTCCGTTTGGCGTGGCTATTGCCGCTCCGCGCCCCCATGCCTGTATCCCCCCCGGTATGCGCGCCGGACCCCCGGGATCTGCTCCGTTCGCTGGGCGACGCAGTCGTGGTGCTCGATTCGGGCAACGCGGTCGTCTTTGCCACACCCGCCATCGAGCGACTGACCGGTTGGCATCCCGAGCAGTTGCGGGGGCGGGTCGCGCCCGGCCTGGTGCACCCCGACGACCGCGCGGAGGCGCAGAAGCGCCTGGACGCCACGCGACAGGGCACGGCGCTCCGTCCGTTCGAAGTGCGCATCGCCACCGCGCGCGAGGGTTGGATCCGAGCGGAGATCCATGCACGCCCCATCTCGCTGCCCGATGGGTCCTCTTCCTTGGCGTTCGTGGTTCGGGACATGCGCGGCCGCGAGGACGTGCACGCCGAATTGCGCCGCGAACGCAACTACCTCCGCTCGCTGGTCGAGCAGATCGAGGTGGGCATCGTCGCCTGCGACGCGGACGGAACGATCGCGTTCTACAACGGTGCCTTCGAGGAGCAGCACGAGATTCCTCTGGGCCGCCATGCCGAGGAGTGGATCCACTCGTTCACCTTTTACGATGTCGATGGCGTCACTCCACTTCCCGCCGAGCAAGCCCCCCTTGCACGCGCCTTCCGGGGCGACTCGGTGCGGAACTACGAGTACACCGTGCTGGGGAAGGGCGGGGAGCTGCGCTATCGCCGTGCCAACGGCACCCAGCTGCGCGACGGGACCGGCCAGGTCCTGGGGGCAGTGGTCGCGCTGCACGACATCACCGATCAACGCCGCGCGGAGGAAGCCCTACGCAGGCAGGCGCTGCATGACCCGCTGACCGGCTTGCCCAACCGGGCGCTCTTGTTGGACCGCCTGGGGAATGCCTTGGCGCGCGCCCGTCGCAATCAGGACAACATCGCCCTGCTGTTCCTGGATCTCGACAACTTCAAGGTGGTCAACGACGGGCTGGGACATTCGGTCGGTGACCGGCTGCTGGTGACCCTGGCCGCTCGGCTCGAAGAGTTCCTACGAGTCGGTGATACCGTGGCCCGGCTCGGAGGCGACGAGTTCGTGGTCCTCTGCGAGAGCGTGCAGGACCTCGACGAGGTCGAAGGCATCGTGTCCCGCCTGCGCGCCGTGCTGTCCAGCCCGGTGCTGATCGACGGGAACGAGGTGCATCCGACCGTCAGCGTGGGGATCGCCTGGGCCTCGGCGGCCGACACCCCGGAGACCCTGCTCCGCGACGCGGACACCGCCATGTATGTGGCCAAGGAGGCGGGACGGAACCGCCACGCCGTCTTCGACGAGCAGCTGCGGCAACGGGCCGTCCGACGGATGGAAGCGGAGACGCTGCTGGTGCGGGCGCTGGAGAACGATGCCCTGCGCATCCTCTTCCAGCCCATCATCGACGTACACACGGGCTCGCTGGTCGGTGCCGAGGCGCTCGTGCGCTGCCTCGATCCGGATCTGGGGTTGGTGGCTCCCTCCGAGTTCATCCCGGTGGCCGAGAGTATGGGCTTGGTGACGCACATCGACGAGTGGATGCTGGATCAAGCGTGCGCACACGCCCGTCTCTGGGCGGACGAGTGGCCTGAGTCGCGCCTGTTCGTCTCGTGCAACGTGTCGGCGCGACTGATCGACCACGACGACCTGACCGGCATGGTGGAGCGCGCCCTGAACCGGCATGGCCTCGACGCGGAGCGGCTGTGGTTGGAGATGACGGAGACGACCTTCATCCGCGCCTCGGCCCAGACACGGGCCGGACTGGAGCGCATCCTGGAGCGGGGCACCGCGGTGGGGATCGACGATTTCGGGACGGGCTACTCGTCGCTCACCTATCTTCGCGACTTGCCGGTCTCGTTCCTGAAGATCGATCGGACGTTCGTGGCCGGACTCGGCGAGCGACAGGGGGACACTGCCATCGTCGAGGCGGTCGTACGGCTCGCGCATGCGCTCGGCCTGTCGGTCACGGCCGAGGGAGTGGAGACGCGCGAACAGGCCGAGCGTCTGCGCCACCTCGGGTGCGATCATGTGCAGGGCTACCACTACGCGGGGCCGCTGACCGGAGAGGCCTTCCGCATGCGTGCACGAGCCAGTGCCGAGGACCTTCCCATCGACGCGACCGCCGACCCGGGTGACGCCTGAAGGCCGTTCGCGCCGGGGTGCTGGGGGTGCGCGGGCGCGGGCGAGCGATAGGTTGGGGGAAACCGAGCGAGGGAGGACCGCGATGACCCTGTGGAGGCAGAAGGCCGGGCTCATTCGGGTGGCCGCCGCTGCCCTGACCCTGTTGTCGGCCTGCGCCCGCGAGCCCGTGGCGGAAGCGGTACCGGACGTCGTGGCGACCCCAGACCCGCTGCGGGTAGCTGAGGATCTCCGGGGAACGGGACCCGAAGGGCTGGCCCCGATCCTGTCGGGCCTCCGGGACGCCGATCCGGCCCGGCGGGTGCTGGCCGCGCGGGCGCTCGGCCGACTGGAGCGCGCCGACCTGGTCGACACCCTGCGCTCCGGTCTCTACGACCCGTCCGCTGCCGTGCGCGCCGAGGCGGCCAACGCGCTGGCCCAGGCGGCGGTGGGTCCGGACGTCGTTCCGACGATCTACGGCCGCCTGGCCGGGCGCGTCGTCGACGAGTCTGACCCTGGCGTTCAGGGCGCCCTGGCGGCGGCGTTGGGCCGCCTGCCCTACGGCGCCACTGCCCGCGCCGACTCGGCCGAGACGCTGGTGGTCGGGATCGTCGACGGACTGCTGGAGGCCTCTCAGCCGCAGGCCCTGGTCGAAGCGACCCTGGGCCTGTCCGCGTTCTACCGGGTGGGGCAGCGCCGTCCCTCGGGGGCGGCCCAACGGTCGATCGCCCGCCTGGCCGACTGGGGACGGGCCGAGTCCTCCCTGGAGGCGGCGCGGGTGCGACGCCTGGCGACCTCACTGCTCCCCCGTCTGCCGGAGGCGCAGTCCGGTCCGCTCCTGGAAGCCGCTTTGGGCGACCCGGATGCCGATGTCCGCCGGGTGGCGATCGCCGGACTGGCCAGCGGCGCACCCGCGTTGCTGCGGGACCGCCTGCCTCTGGCGATCTCCGACCCCGAACCCCGCGTCCGCATCGAGGCCCTGCGGACCTGGGAACGTACGCTCAAGGCCTCTCGCGGATGCGAGCCGCTGCTCTTCGCCGTGCGCGAGGGAGATCCGCAGGTGGTCAACGTGGCGCTGGAGCTGCTGGGGCGCCCCTGTCCGGAGGCGGCGCGGCAACGGACCACCCTCATGTCCCTCGCGGGCGAGTTGTCGACCGCGCCCACGTGGCACGCGCCGGCACGAGCGCTCGTGGCGTTGGCCAGCACGTCACCGGATAGGATCGCGGGCCTCATCGGTCCGTTCGAGCGACACCAGAACCCGTTTGTACGCGCTTATGCTGCGCGCGCGGCCACGCTGGCCTCCCGTACGGAGGTCCTCGAACGGCTCAGCGCCGACCCGGACGCCAATGTACGCACGGCCGCACTGAGTGGTCGGGTGTCCCTGGCCGGTCATGCGGTCGACGACGCGCTCACTGAAGCGCTGGGCGCCGACGACCCGCAGCTGGTGCTGACCGCGGCGCAGGCCCTCGAGGGCAGCCCGGATGGGGCAGAGAGGGTCGGTGCCCTGCTCGCCGCTCTGGAGCGGCTGTCGGCGAAGGACATGGAGACGTTGAGGGATCCGCGCATGGCGCTGTTGCAGCGCGTGGAGGAGTTCGCCGACTCGTCCTTGATCCGCGCTCTCGAGCGCTACAGCACCGACCGGGACCCAGTGGTGGCCGCGGCGGCAGCGGCGGCGCTGACCCGGCGCACGGGTGTCGAAACCAGTGCGGCGCCTCGGCCGCGGGCCCCCGGGCCCCTACCGATCGACGCCGAGTTGGATCGCTGGGCACGCACGCGCGTCCTCCTGGACATGGAGCGAGGCGGCCGGATCGGACTGCGCCTGCTCCCAGCCCTGGCGCCTACCAACGTCGCGCGCTTCGTGGACCTGGTCCGGAGTGGTCGACTGCGCGGCCTGACGTTCCACCGTGTCGAGCCCAACTTTGTGGTCCAGGGTGCCAGTCCCGGCGCCAACGAGTACGCGGGCCACGGGGCCTACACCCGGGACGAGGTGGGAAGGGTGTCGCACTGGCGGGGTACCGTGGGGATCTCCACTCGCGGGCGGGACACCGGAGATGGCCAGATCTTCTTCAATCTGGTCGACAACGTCCGGCTCGATCATGCCTACACAGTGTTCGCGGAGGTCGAGCTCGGGTTGGACGTGGTCGACGCCATCCTGGAAGGGGATCGGATCCTGGACGCGACCCTGGTCGAGGGCAGTGCCCCGGAAACCGGCAGACCCGACCGCCCGTAGAGCGGTGCAGATCCGAAGCCCGGCAACGTTGGAGGGCCCTATGTTCGAGCTCATCGGCCTCGGCCTCGCAGGGGCGGCCGGCCTGGCCAGTCATATCAAGTCGAAGTCGTTCGTGCGCAATCGCTTACGCTACACCAAGCTCGTGGATACTCCCGGTGCGGGGCTGTTCGCTGGCGTAGCCACCGCCGTGGTGGCGGCACCCCTCGTGACCATGCTGCCGTTCATCGGCGCCGGTGTGGGCCTGGTGGTCGGGGGAGCCGTGGGCCTGGGTGTGGGAACCGGAGTATCGATCGGAGCCCGGGAAGCCCGCGAATAGGCGGGTTTTGCCCTGTAGCAGGGCGAGCACATCTCTTGCACCACTGCCCCTGATCCAATTGGAATCCAGGTCAGGACCCGGTAGGACAGCGTGGTGCAAGGCCCTGGCGCGAGCCGCCAATCAGCCAGCTTCAATGCCAAGGAAGCCCAGGACGACGTGCTCAGGGACTCGCTCCCGGTAGGCGCACTGGGGTTGTCCTTGTTGTACCTGGCGTTCGGGGTCGGTCACCTCAAGCTGCTGCCGGAGAACGCGGCCTCCCTGATGGCCACGGTGGCCTTCGCCACCTCCATCCTGTTTCTCGCCGTAGGCATCGCCGGTCGGCGCCGCCGCCTGCCCCTCAGCGGCAACGCCGTGGGCATCGTTCTCATGGCGGCGATGATCCTGAATTGCGCCGCGCACATGTACCTGACCGCCGATCCCCAGGCGTCGGTCAATTTCGCCATTCTGGCCGTGGCGCTCGGACTGTTCGGGGTCTCCCTGCAGTGGCTGCTGATCGGCCTGGCTCTGTTGGTGGGGGCGTGGTGGGCGACGGCTCTGGCCATCCCCGGCTTCCCGATCATGCGCTACGGCCTGATGATCGGCGGGGCCATCAGCGCTGCGCTGGTTTCGACCTGGCTGCGCCGCCGCCTGTACGGACGGCTCACGCAGTTGCGCGAGGAGTCGGACGCCCGCTCGCGGGAGCTGCTCACCAGTGAGCAGCGGATGCGCCTGGCCATGGCCGGCTCCAACGACGGCCTCTACGACTGGGACCTGGACACCGGAGAGGTCCTCTGGTCCGACCGCGTCCGGGCCCTTCTCGCCGACGGAGACGGTGAGTTCGGCGGGCGGGTCGGCGAGTTGGTCCGGCGCATCCACCCCGAGGACGTCGAGCGCGTCCGGGAGCAGTTCCGCGTCTTCCTGCACTCCGAGGGGCTGCAGTTCGAGGACGAATTCCGCGTCCGCTATGCCGATGGCACGTTTCGCTGGCTGCTGGTGCGGGGGGCCTGCACGCGGACTCCCCAGGGTCGGGTGGAGCGGTTGGCAGGTTCGCTGACGGACATGAGCCGCCGAGGGGTGTTCGACGCATTGACCGGCCTGCCCAATCGCCGCCTGCTCCTCGACCGGCTGGCCAGGCTGGCGAGCCGTCCTCGCCTGCCGGAGTCCGACGAGTCGTTTGTGGTCCTGTTCCTGGACCTGGACGACTTCAAGGTCGTCAACGACTCTCTCGGACATAAGACGGGCGACGACCTGCTATGCGAAGTGGCCAAACGGCTGCAGAGCTGCGTGCGGGGGAGCGACATGGTGGCGCGCCTGGGCGGCGACGAGTTCGTGGTGCTGCTGGAGAAGGTCCAGGTCCCCGAAGGCGTGCAGATCACCATCGACCGCATCGTGGCCAAACTGGGCCAGCCGTTCTTCCTCGACGGGCGCGAGCTCTACATCCGCCCCTCGATCGGCGTGGTGATGGACACGCACGCCTACACGAATCCGGATGAGATCCTGCGCGACGCCGACACCGCCATGTATCGCGCCAAGGACTCGCATCCCGAGTTCGCCATCTTCGACGCAACCATGCGCGAGCGTCTGACCGAGCGGCTGCGCCTGGAAACCGAATTGCGGGGTGCGCTGGCCCGTGAGGAGTTCGTGGTCCACTACCAGACCATCGTGTCGTTGGCGTCGGGGGAGGTCGAAGGCCTGGAAGCGCTGGTCCGCTGGCAGCACCCACGGCGGGGCCTGCTCCTTCCGGGCGAGTTCATCGGCGTCATGGAAGATACCGGGCTGGTGATCCCGCTCGGGGCGGTCGTCTTGCGACAGGCCTGCCGCCAGATGGTCGAGTGGTTCGCCCACATGCGACCCGACGACATGCCCTACCTGAGCGTCAACCTGTCGGGAAAGCATCTGGCGCAGGACAATCCCGCGGCGGTGGTGGAGGAGGTCCTGGCCGAGACCGGGTTCCCCCCGCATCGCCTGAGAATCGAGATCACCGAAAGCGCCATCATCGAAAGCCCTCGCCGCGCGGCTGCGGCTTTGGGGCAGCTCAAGCTCCTGGGCGTGCGTGTGCTGATGGACGACTTCGGGACCGGGCAATCCTCCCTGGCCTACCTGCAGAAGCTCCCCATCGACACGCTCAAGATCGACCGCTCCTTCATCTCGACCATGACGGCGCAGCGCGAGGGCGAGGAGTTGGTGCGCACCATCGTGCGCATGGCGGACAGCCTGGGTCTGGGCGTGGTCGCGGAAGGCATCGAGACCGACGAACAGGCGCGCATGCTGCGCGCCATGCGTTGCGGCTCCGGGCAGGGGTATCTGTTCGCGCGGCCCGCCGAGTTGGGATTGGTCGCCGGACCGCGGCAAGAGCCGGCTGCGACGGCACCGGTGCCCGCGCCTGCGTCCGGCGCCGTCGGATCCTGACGCCGATCACCCCCGCCAAGCGCTAAACAGCGCGTTCGGCGGCGCGGCCCGCCCGCTCGGCCAGTTGAGGAGCCCCGAGCCGGCGCGCGTGTTCGGCGAATCGCTCGCTGGGACCCCTCCAGCGCAGCTCCGAGACGTGTTCGAAGAGCGCCTCGTCCGTCCGCAACGTCGCCAGGTGGCGGAAGAGCAGCGCGTGTTCCCAATGTTCGCGGAGACTGTCCGCGAGCCGGCGCGCCCCTCGCACCTGCACCTCCCAGGTCTCGGGGTCGGGGGGAATCCCCTCCAGGTGGTGGTAGCGGGCCAGCACGGTGGAGGCGGACTTGGAACCCCAGCCGGGGACCCCGGGAAAGCCGTCCGCTGCGTCGCCCACCAGGGCCAGCCAGTCGGGGATGGAGGCGGGCATGACGCCGAACTTGGCAACGACCCCTGCCTCGTCCCGCACCTCGCGCTTGCGGCGATCGAGTTGCACGACCCGCGTTCCGAACACGCACTGGGCCAGGTCCTTGTCCGGGGTGCAGATGAAGATCCGTTGGGCGTCGGGGTCGGCCGCCGCCCGCGCGGCGGCGGAGGCAAGCGCGTCGTCGGCCTCCAATTCGACCATGGGCCAGACCACCACCCCCATGTCGCTCAGGGCCTCTTCCAACGGATGGAACTGCTCCCACAGCACCGGCTCGAGGCCTTCGCCCGTCTTGTAGCCGCTCCAGAGGTCGTTGCGGAACGACTCCACCACATGGTCGGTGGCGACACCCAGATGGGTCGCGCCTGACTCGATCAGGCCGAGCACGGAGGCCAGGACGCCCACGACCGCGCCACGCTCGTGGCCCTCACGGTCGAGGACGGAAGGGGCGCCGAAGTAGTGCCGGAAAAGCTCGTAGGTGCCATCGATGAGGTAGACGTCCATGAGCGAGCCGGGCAGGGTGGCTGCAGGATGGGCGGAGGCGCCGGGGAGCGCTTGCCGGGAGAGGCGAGGGTGGCACATTACCCTCCCCTGGACAAGCACGGACCACGAGGAGACTCGCATGACCCTGCGGAACTGCGCGACGCCCCTGCTGCTGGCCCTGTGGGCCGTGGCCCCCCTCCCGGCCCAGGAGGCGGCGCCGGAGCCGGCTCGCTGGGAGAGTCACCACCGGATCACGGTGGCGGGCCAGGTGGTGGAGTACGACGCCGTGGTGGGGAGCATCATCCTGCGGGACCGGACGGAAACGCCGACCGGGGAGATGTTCTACACAGCCTACTTCCGCACGAACGTCCCCGCCGGTCAGCCACGTCCCGTTGTCTTCTCCTACAATGGCGGGCCCGGCTCGGCGTCCTTCTGGTTGCATATGGGCATCATGGGTCCGCGCCGCGTCCGCACGCCCGAGGTGGGCCAGCAGGCGCCGCCGCCCTATGAACTGGTCGACAACGAGTACACGTTGCTCGATCGGGCCGACATCGTGATGATCGACCCGATCGGGACCGGGTTTTCGCGTACGCTCGGAGACACCAAAGGCGAGGAGTTCTGGGGACTCGACGAGGACGCTCGCTCCATCACGCAGTTCGTCCGCCGTTTCCTTTCCCAGTACGAGCGCTGGAACTCGCCCCGCTACCTTCTGGGGGAGAGCTACGGGACCACCCGCTCGGCGGTGCTGTCACGCCACCTGCAGAACGCCAACATCGATCTCAACGGGATCGTGCTGGTATCGGCCGTGCTCGACTTCAACACCATCCTGTTCCCCGACGGCGCGGACCTCCCCTACATCGTCAACCTGCCTTCGTACGCCGTCATCGCTGCCTATCTCGGCGCCCTCCCGGGAGGCGAGCCGGCGGACCTGGAGGCGTTCAAGCGCGAGGTCGAGCAATGGGCGCTGACTGACTATGCGACAACGTTGTTGGCGGGCGGCACGGTGGACCCGGCCCAGCGTGCGCGCGTGCTGGAGCAGATGCACCGGTACACCGGTCTGAGTACCGACTACCTGGACAAGGCGGACCTCCGGGTGAGCGCGCCGGCCTTCGAGCAGGAGTTGCTGCGCGACAAAGGACTGGTGGTCGGTCGTCTGGACGCACGCTTCACCGGTCCCACCGGCGACCGGCTGGGCACGCGTCCCAGCCACGATCCGCAATCGACCGCCATCAGCTCCGCCTACACCTCCGCGTTCAACAGCTACCTCCGCGGCGAGTTGGGCTACGGCGGCGATCGCGAATACACACCCTCGGGTGGGATCGGCCCTTGGAACTGGAACCGCGGCAACAACATCGGGTTCGGCCTCGGCGGGATCCCCAACGTGGCTCCCGATCTGGCAGGCGCCATCGAACGCAATCCCCGGCTGGAGGTGCTGCTGGTCAACGGAATCTACGACCTGGCCACACCGTACTTTGCGGCCGTGTGGACCATGGATCACATGGGGTTGCCCGCTCATTTGCGGGACAACATCCAACGGGCCGACTTCACTGCGGGGCACATGATGTACGTCGAGGAGAGCCTCCTCCCCCAGTGGCGAGACACACTGGTGTCCTTCCTGGAGCGCACCTCTGGTGGTGCCCGACCCGCGTCGTGAGCGGTCGCGTTCTTGCGCTGCTCGCTGTACTGACCCTCGCGGGTTGCGGCGGCGAGGGCAGCGCCCGGGGTGCCTCGACAGCGACCGAGGAGCCGGCAGGGGCGGGAGTCGTCGCCCTGTGGAACCGGGGGCTTCCCGCCTTCGGGATCTACGTGCCGGACGAGCGAGCGGCGGGCGATGGGGCCAGAGGCGAGGGGCCGCGTCCCGCGCCCGTCTACACCCGTGCGGGTGGCGCGGCGCTGGCTGCCAATCCCCTCTATGACTTCCTGTTCCTGAATCTCGAGGGCGCCTACGACCCCGAGGCCGTGAGGGAGATCTCCGCCGGAGTCGCCGACGCACCCATCGGCCCGCGGCCGACGCTGCTCGTGCGCATTCCTCCGATCTCGGCGGAAGGAGAGGAGATCGCCCGGGCCCGTGTGCGCGAGATCCTGGATGCTGGCGCCGACGGAGTGGTCCTGCCGCACATCCGCGGCGTGGACGAAGCGCGCACCGCGATCGGTTTCTTTGCCGAGGCCGACGTCTGGAGCCCCACCCATCCGGAGGGACAGGTCATCGCGATGCTGATGCTGGAGGACGCGGATGCGGTCGCGGACGCGCCGGCCATCGCCGATCTGGGGGGCTACTCGGTACTGGCCTGCGGGATCGGTAGCTTGACCCGCGCCTTGGGAGGAGACCGTGAGGCGGCCGAGGCCGGCAACCAGCGTGTGCTGGCCGAAGCGCGCCGCGCCGGGCTCGCGGACATGATCACCGCGAACGCCGAGAGCATCGAAGGGCGCATTCGCGAGGGCTTCCTGGCGCTGTTGCTGCAAGGTCCCACCGCGGAGGACATCATCCGCCAGGGCCGCTCGGCCGCGGGTCGCTGACACGGCCCGCCGGGGCGCGGTCGCTGATGCAGGCCGCCCGCGTGCCCCTCCCGCCGGAACGCGGGGGAGCTCAGCCTCCGCTCAGCGGCACAGCACGGTGCAGCGCGCCGACCAGGCGCGGGATGGCTCCAGCCGGTGTGGCGCAGAGCGCGACCCGTAGGGCCTTGGGTCCCGGCACGACGTACACGCCCTCCTCCCGCATGCGCGCGGCCGCGCCTTCGCCATCGTCCGTGAAGACCGACACGAAGAAGCCTCCCTCGTAGCGCGGGTAGCGCAAGGTCGTCGCAGCCGCCGCGTCGTTGAAGGCGCGCACACGCTCATCGAGGAGTTCCACGAGGCCGCTTCGTTCCTCGGTCGAGCGCCGCGCCAGGACGGGGTCGGTCAGCAGCTCGGTGACGGCCAGGATCCCGAGGTGGTTGCAGTTGGAGAAGGTGGCCCGACATGAATAGTTGAGCGCGTTGGAGATGCGGGCCCGCATTTCCGGATCCGTGTGCACGGCCACCAAAGCACCCACGCGGGCGCCGTACTGGCAGAACGACTTCGACGCCGTCCAGGCGAAGAGGACGGTGGCGGCCTCCAGCAGACGCGGGACCTGCGCTGCCCAGCCTCCGGCGTGCTCCGGCCCGAAGCGCGCATAGGCGTGGTCCAGCAGGAACGCCACCGGCGCCCTGCGCCCCGACTCCGCCACCACGGAAGCGACGGCCGCCCATTCCTCGGCATCGAGCGAGTAGCCCGTGGGGTTGTGGCAGGGGAAGTTGAACACCACCAAGGCGCGGCCCTGACGCGCGATCTGTTCGTCCAACGCGCGCGCGAAGGCCTCCACGTTCAAGCGCAGGTCCGCGCCAAGCATCTCGAAGGTCTCGACCCGGCGCCCGGCGTGTTCGGCGATGACGCGGTAGGGGCCCCAGAAATAGCTGGTGGTGAGCAGCGCCTGACCGGGGTCGAGGAAGTTCATCACGGCGTGATGCAGCGCTCCCGTGCCACCCGGGGTTGCCACCGCTACGGCCTGCTCCGAGAGGGCCCCGCTGCCCAGCAGGTCCTCGATGACGGCCTTCAGGAAAGGTGGGTCCCCTCCGATCGGAGCGTAGCCGGCGGCGCGCTCGGGCGGCACGCGGCCCAGCGCCTCGGTGACCGTGCGCATGGTGGCGAGCCGCCCGTCGTCGAGCATCAGGGCGCCCAACGTGGAGTTCAGGATGGACTCACCCGCGGCGGCCCGGCGGGTGGCCTCGGCGTTCAGCGCGAAGATGGGATCATTGGCGGGGCGCTGGGCCGCGTGCGCCGCGAGGGCGCCGACCGTGGAAATGCCGCTCGCACTCACCGCCCAGGACCTCCAGGGAGCTCACCGGCGAGCTCCATGTACACGCGCCGTACTGCCGTGGCGCCCTGGCTGGAGCGCAACGTCCAGCTCTCGAGGTCTCCGAATTGCGCTTGATTGACCGCCTCGTCCACCGGGAGGCCAGCCTCGTGCAGGCGTGTCGCTTCAGCGATGACCTGCCGGACGGCCTCGGTGTAGCGGTCCAGCTCTTCGCTCAGCACGGCGGGAGGGTCGACGAACCCGTGACCGGGCACGAAGACGTCGACGTCCAGCGCTCGCGCCCGCTCGAGCATCGCGACCCATTCGGACGGGTAGGCCGAGCGCATGGCGGGGAAGATGCGATTCAAGTAGGTCTCGCTCATGAAGAGGATCTTCTCGCGCGGGAGGTAGACCACCAGGTCCCCACCGGTATGGGCGCGGCCCAGGTGCAGGATCTGGATCTCCCGGTCCCCGAGCATGAGCGTGCGGGCGTCCGAGACCAGCGAGGTGGGCAGCACGACGGGCGCCGACTCGGGGCGCTGGGCGGTCTGGGCCGCGCTGGCGCGCAACGCCGCGTCGGAGGTGGGATGCGCGATGAACTCGGCTCCGGCCGGGAAGGCGGCGTTGCCGGCGGTGTGATCTCCGTGATCGGAACAGATCACGACATGACGGATGGGCTCGTCGGTGAGCCCGGCGATCGTGTCGACGAGCCGCTGGGTCTCCTCCAGGTTGCCCTGACCGTCCGCAACCAGTACGCCCTCATCGGTCACCACGAAGAGGCTCACGGTGGTGAAGCGCTCGTCTCCTGCTGAACGGAGCTGTTCGTAGGAGTAGACGCCGGGGGCCAGCTCCTTGATGCGCGGGAAGTCCGCGTCGCTCAGGCCCCGGGCGTACGGATCTCCGGTGCGCAGCACGTCTGCGGCGACGACCTGCGGGGGGCCGGACTCCGCCGCGCAGGCGGTGAGCAGCGTGAGCATCGCGGTGCACGCGTGACGGAAGCGCATTCGACGACTCCAGGGAATGTGGGTCGGCCCGCACGAGGTCACCGACCCGGAGGGCGGGTCCCAACATGGGGGGTGGGCGGCCCCACGGCCAAGAGCCGGCGCCGCCCCGGCAGGCTCACAGCCGGTCCGGCGACACTCCGGGCGCTCGGTCGAGGAGGATCCCCTACGATCCATCCTTAACAACGAGCGGGGCTCCGGGGTCTCAGAAGGTGTGGGGGCGGGCGTGTCGGATGGGTCGACACGTGTCGCTTCCCGAGGGTGAGACCATGAGCAAGACGAGAACGGCGAGGGCCCGACGGCTCCTGCGGACCGCGGGACTGCTTCTAGCGCTGCCCCTTCTTTCCGCGGGGGCGTCCAGTTGTGCGCACGGCGGCCTCGTGATCGGTACGGTCGTGACGGCGCTGCCGCACGGATTCCTGACCATCTCCGTGGGCACGGGACACCTGTACTTCTACGACGGCTTCTTCTACCGGACCCGAGGGCCCCGGTACGTGGTGGTTCGTCCCCCGCTCGGCGTGTTCGTGCCGCTGTTGCCCAGGGGGTACCGGATCGTCCATGTACGCGAGGTGCCCTACGCCTACTATCGGGGCATCTTCTACAAAGAGGATCCTCGCCGGGGGTGGGAAGTGGTACGGCCGCCGGTCGGTGCCCAGGTGGACCGACTCCCCGAGGGCGCCGCGCGTGAGCGCATCGACGGAGTGGACTACTACGTGTATGCCGGCGTCTGGTACCGGCCCACGGTGATCGGACGGTCCACCGCCTACGTGGTAGCGGATGTGCAGCGGCCGTAGCGCCGCGAACGGCACTCCGTTCAGGACACCGGTCGCGGCATGGTGAGCAGCGCGGCGTACAGGTCGATCGCGTACCACAGATTGGCGATACGCAGGTTCTCGTCGGGTGCGTGCTGATTGTTGTCGTGGTTGGCGATCGGCACGTTGATGGCCGGCTTGCCCGCGACATCGGTGAAGAGGTAGAGGGGGAGCGTTCCTCCCATGCCCGGGGAGAGGATCAGCGAGCCCTCCCCGAAGGCGCGGTCGGCGGCCTGGGTGGCCGCGCCGATCACCTGTTGCACGTAGGGATCGGCCATTTCGGTCCGCGCCGCGGGGGCGGCTCCTCCGCCTCCGGTTACCTTGGCGATCCGTGGGTAGCGCAGCCGCGTCTCCATGTCTGGATCCTCGGTCACGACGTGGAACCCCTGCTTCTCGATGTGGCGGACGATGAGGTCCCGCATATGCGCGGGGTCGTTGCCCTTGACGAGCCGAATGCCCAGCGAGGCCACGGCCGTGTTGGGGATCACGTTGCTGGCCAGAGCCCCCGTGTTGGCGCTGGTGATGCCCCGCACGTTGAGGGCGGGCACCAGCAGACGCTCCGGGAGGCTCTCCGGCTGTCCCTCCGTCCAGACCAGCCCCAGCTCGCGCTTGAGCTCGCTGTCGTAGTCGGGCATGCTCTCCAGAGCCGCACGCTCTTCGGCTCCCAGGGGCGCGGCACTGTCGTACCAGCCCTCGACGAGCACGCGGCCCTCGGTGTCCTTCATGGATGCCAGGAGGTGCGCGAGGATGTTCCCGGTGTCGGGGGCCCAATTGCCGTAGTGGCCGGAGTGCAGGTTGCGGGTGGCGCCGTAGACCGTCACCTCCATCCCCATGGCGCCGCGCACACCGAACGTGAGCTGAGGTCGACCGCTCTGGTGAGCCGGACCGTCGAAGAACAGCCATACGTCGATGTCGTCCAGCTCGTCCTTCATCATCTCCATGTAGTCTCCGAGGTGGACGGAGCCCGCCTCCTCTTCACCGTCCAGGAAGAAGACGAGGTTGGAGGTCGGCGTCACCCCGCCTTCGCGGAACGCGCGCAGCACGGGAAGGATTGCCGCGATCGGCGCCTTGTCGTCGCCGGCCGAGCGCGCGTAGAGGCGCCACTCGGGGTCCACGCGCTGACCCACCTCAGGGAGAGGCCGCGGCGCCCCGCCCGCCTCCAGGGAGGCGGTGTAGAGCGTGGGCTCGAAGGGAGGATGGGTCCACTCGGCGGGATTGACGGGTTGCCCATCGTAATGGATGTACATCCCCAGCGTGCGTGTCGCTCCCGGAACGCGAAGCGTGCCGTAGACCAACGGCGCGGCGCCCTCGATCTCGAGGAGACGGGAATCCACGCCGACGTCCTGCAAGGCGTTCCGCACGGCCTCCCCCGCCGCGCGAATGTCTTCGGCGTCCGACGCGCGATTGGGGTGCGAGAGCAATTCCGCGAAGTCGCGTAGGATGGCTGCCTCGTTGGCTTCGCGGAAGGAGCGTGCGACCTCAGGCCCGCTCTGGGCCAGGCTCGGGACTGGAGTCCACGCGAGAAGCATCAGAGCCAAGAGCGGAAGGCGCGTTTGTGTCTGCATCGGGTCTCCAGCGGAAAAGCGATGGGCGGCGCGGCGCGCCGCCTAGTGGATCAAGGTGTGCGTGTATTTCAGCGTCAGGGTCCGGGCGTCCTCGAAGGGCCGTCTCGGGAGCCCCAACACGTCACGTTCAAGGTTCAGACCCTCGTTCCACACCAGCCAGAGGTCCTGACCTTCGCGGAAGTTGTAGCGAAGCCGCGCGTTGGTGCTCACCTGTCCGGACAGCGAGTTGTACTGCACGAACGCGTTGAGCGAGATCTCGGTGTTGAGCGCGCCCTGGGCTCGGAGGCGAATCAGGTTCGAGTCGAATGCTTGCGCGCGCTCGTCGAAGCGGATCCGGTTCCAGTCCCACCCTCCGCCCAACTCCAGGTACTGGTTCACGGCCCAGTTGAAGTTGGATTCGAACCCGAGCCGCGACCCGTCGTAGAAGCGACCGAAGCGGGCCGTGAGGTTGGGGCGAACGGTCCACCCCCGCGCCGCCCGCAGTTCCAAGGCGGCTTCGGTGGCCCAGTACGACCCCGCCAGGATCTCGGCCTCGTCGGAGAGCGAGAAGGGCTCGAGGACATCCTCGTAGGTCGTGGTCGTGGAGACTTGTACCGAGGCGCCGGGCTTGGTCTCGATCTGGAGGAAGGGGTTGAACAGGCCGCTGTCGACCTCATCGTCCGCGTTGCGGATCCACAGGTTGCTCTTGGAGCCCACCCAGACACGCCGGAACCGTGACGACTGCGAGGGAAACCACTGGTAGTTCCAGTCGCTCTGGGCGCGCATGAAGTCCGAGCGGGGTTCGAAACCTACTCCGGGATCGTAGCCCGGACCGGACCAGGTGAAGGCATGCTGATAGCTGAGCCCCTGCACCTGCCTCCGCGTCCAGTCCACCACCATGCGTCCCGCGTCGACGCCCCCGGGCAGGAGCTCGTGCTCCGGGTCGCCCCCCTGCAGCGTCTGCAGCCACTTCACCGTGAGGTACTCGTTTCCGGCCACGCGCACGAGCCCGTCCACGCCGTAGGTCGCGTTGTAGGCGCCCTCGGCATCGATGCGGCTGGTGGCCATCGCCCCCACGAACGAATTGGCGTTGAGGACCCGTCGCCGCAGGCGGAGCACCCCGAAGTTCTCCGCGGACACGCTGTCCTGACCGGCCGTCTGCATCTCGATGAACCCGAGGTCCCAACTGCCCACCCGGCCCACGAGCCGAGCGCCGCCCAGGATGCGGACGGGCTGGCCCTCCGCCAAGCCGATCCGACGCGAGTAGAACAGCGTGCCTTGATCGGCGCCGGTCTCGAACTGGAAGATACCGGCGCGCTCCTGGAAGAACGGCCGCTTTTCCTCGAAGAACAGTGAGAAGCGCGTGAGATTGACCTGTTGCTGATCGGCCTCCACGGCAGCGAAGTCCGTGTTGGCCGTCAGGTCCAGCGTCAGATTCGGGGTGGGGTTGAGCTTCAGGTCGGCGCCTACCTCCACGCTGCGATCCGACGCACCCACGTAACCGCTCTCGTCCGGAGCGAGCGACGCCGCATAGGCCGTGCTGGTGAGCGCGTAGGGACTGATGTAGACGGGATTGCGCGGGGCTACGTCCCGGAGCCGCACGTCCTGCCACACGGAGACCTGCGTGTAGGGGAACTGCCGCGGAATGGCGGGAAACGTCCAGCGGTTGCCCTGCCCCGGCTCGTAGGCGTAGACCATCATCCCCATCACGACCGAGCCGTCGGGCAGGCTCTCGAAGCGCAGGCTGGAGAAGGGAATGCGCATCTCCCCGAACCAGCCGTCTTCG
The DNA here is from genome assembly GCA_041390105.1 of Gemmatimonadota bacterium. Classification (NCBI taxonomy): domain Bacteria; kingdom Pseudomonadati; phylum Gemmatimonadota; species Gemmatimonadota bacterium. The sequence goes on along the minus strand of JAWKQO010000004.1, from coordinate 360,708 downwards.
GTGATCCGCGTCTCCAGATCCCAGAACGTGTTCCAGGCGTTGTTGCGGGGCCCCAATCCGCCGCCGCCCCCTCCGCCACCCCCATCGGCGTTCTGCCCATCGCCGGTGATCGACATGTCCATGCGGGCGCCCAAGGGCATCCCCACGAAGCGGAGCGCGTTCTCGTTGTCGTTGAAGGTGTCCAGCAGGATCCCGAAGCTGTCGTCTCCGCTCCAGCGATCCCGGGTCAGCGAGAAGGCGCGAATGGCGGAGGGATCCGCGTGATAGAAGCGGCCCGCGACGTAGACGGCCTCGTCGTCGTAGGCGACCAGCAGCTCGATCTGGCGGTCGCTCGAGCCCCGGTAGGTGGGCTCGTACATGGTGAGGTCGAGCGTGGGGACGTCGGCCCAGGCGTCCTCGTCGCTGACTCCGTCCAACGTGACGACGCCACGCAGTCGTGGGAGGTCGATGACGCCGCTGGCCTCCGAGCCTCCGTGCATGACCACCGAGCCGGAGCGCTCCCGAGCCCGCAGCGGCGCCTCCTGGGCGAGGGCGGATGCGGGAAGGCCGAGCAGGACCCCAAGCGTGACGGGCGGGAGAACAAGGCGGAGGAACCGATCGATCACGGACAGCAGCTACTCCCGGCCACCGCCCTCCGCCTTCCAGCGCTCGTAGCGCATCCGGAGCGTGGTCACCGGATTGGCGTTCTCTCCCGGACGAATGTCCTGGTCCGTGACGTTGATGAAGAATTCGCGCGAGGCACCGTCCACTCCGGTGGGCTCGGCCCCCCGGATGTAGGCCACGTGTGCCGTCTTGTGCGTGCAGGGTGCCTCCAGCACGGGGTCGGTGCTGCAGCTGCAGCGGGAATCTCCACCGGCGGCGTCGGCCGCTTCCATTGCAGCCATCACGCGATCGGCCATCGTGCCGCCCTCGGCCTTGAAGGCCGTCACGGCTTCATGCACCACGTCGTCGGACGTCAGGATGTTGCCTTGCACCGAGAAATAGATCCCCAACTCCGGGATGCTGTCCGCCTGCCAGAGCGACGCCTGTCCGTTGCGGCTTCCGGAGTGACCCGCGCAGCGCCCCTGCATGTCCACGATGCCGAACTGCCGCGACTGGAACGCGGAATCGGCGCTCAGCATCTCGATGATCTGTTCGGGCGCGGTGCCGCGCTTGAGCTCGCGGTAGATCAGCGACTGATTGCGGCGCGTCCGGTCCACACCCGCCTGGGCGGCGGCCACTCCGACGCCCGGCACCACGATGGCCTGCACGTCCATCAGGCCTTCCGAGGGGAACCCGTACAGGCGCTCCTGCGGCACGCAGGTGGCCGAGGCGATGATGACCTGCCCGGTGCGGGAGTCTACCGCGATGACCGACCAGGTCGCCGACAGCGAGACGGGGAGCAGGATGCTGGCGAGGGCGCTGAGGAAGGCCGTGCGCGGGAGGCGCGGTCGGCGGAGCGTGCGGGTCGCACGGCTCCGCCGACTCCGGGCTACTCGCACGACACGCAGCGGTTGTTGTTCTTGGAGCCCAGCCGTTCGAGCAGCGCCAGCGCTTCCGGCCACGGCTGGACGCGCTGGACCGGCCCGTTGGCCATGTCCGCCGCCGTCTGACCCCGGCGGCTCACCACGGTCACATCGGCCCCGTGATCCACCAGGTACTGGATCAGCTCCACGTCTCCGCGGGCGGCAGCGTGATGCAGAGCGCTGTAGCCGTTGGCATCACGAGCATTCACGTCCGCATGCTGCTCCTCGACCAGATAGCGGACCGCCGGGACCCAGCCGTCCGGAACGTGTCGGTGGGCGTTGCCGGCGAAACCTTCGCCGTATCCGACACCGGACGCCGCGTGGATCGGGTACACGGCCGGGCCTCCGATGGGAACCGGGGGCAGTCCCGACGGATCGTCGCTGATGTCTCCCTGGTCCGACTCACCGCCACGGCGGGCGGGGACCTTCTTGGTCGGGATGTTGGGATCGGCGCCATTGGCCACCAGCAGACGCATGGCCGGCACGTCGGTGGCGTAGGCGGCTCGCCAGAACGGGGTGGCGCCCGCGACGTCGACCTGAAGCAGGTCGAAGTTGTACCCGAGATACCAGAGATGCTTGGTCAAGCGAGCATTGGGATCAGCCCCCGCCTTCAGGAACGTCTCCATCATCTCCATGTACCCGGCGCGCTGGTTCTGGTAGGCCATCTGCTGGGGATAGCGCGACTTGGGTGCCCAGTGCGTGTTGATGACCGCGAACAAGGGCGTGGCGCCCGCGTCGCTGGCCAGGTTCACGTCCGCACCGCCGTCCAGGAGCTCGAGGGCCAGGTCGAAGTAGCCGTTGATGCAGGCCATGAGCAGCGGTGAGGTGTGATCACCGCCCGTGACTTGATCGATGTCGGCCCCGGCAGCCAGGAGCGCGTGGGCCACGTCCCCATGCCCTTGGCGAACCGCGTAGTGAAGCGCCGCCAGGCCGCCCTGACCGCCGACCAGTTGTCCGTAGGACAGCGGCTCTACGTCTTCCTGCATGCGCTGCGGGAGGTACTCGGCGTCGTCCCGCCGGCCTTGGCCGGGCCGCTGACCCGCGGCGGCGCCCTGTCCGCCACGGCCCTGGGCAGTCCCCGCGTTCGAATTGCCCATGGCGGCGGAGCGGGCAGCACGCACGCGGCGGTTGCGCTCCACCTGGGCCCCGCGATCGCGCTGGGCACGCTCGGCCACGTCGACCACCTTGGAGGTGAGCGACACATCGGCGCCGGCGGCCAGGAGACTCTGGACGGAGCCGAGGCGGCCTGCGGCGGCGGCGTACATCAGCGCCGTCTGTCCGTACACCTCGTCCGGCGCGTCCGCGTCCGCTCCGGCCGCCAGCAGGGCCTCCACCGCTTCTGCGCTGGCCGAGGCCGCTGCGAGGTGCAGGGGCAGTGCGCCGCCGGTCGTGGTGGCCGCCCGTACGTCGGCTCCGGCGTCCAGGAGCGCGCGCACCGTGGCCGCATCTCCGACGCGGGCCGCCAGGTGCAGAGGGGTGTAGGCGCCATTGCGTGTGGCGGTGCCCACCTCCGCGCCGGCCTCCAACAGCAGGCGGGCGAGCTCCGCGTCGCCACGCTCCGCCGCCCAGTGCAGCGCCGTCATTCCGTCACCCTGTGCGGCATTGACGTCGGCGCCTCGGGACAGGAGTGCCCGCACGGCCTCGCGCTCTCCCCGCATCGCGGCATCGGCGACCGGGGACTCAGGACCCGTCGCGGCCAGGAGCAGCGTGGACGCCAACAACGCGCTCAGCGCTCCGCTCCGCCTCCGCACACCCGAACGGGCGTTCATCGATCCGACCCCTTGCTGCTGGAGCCGTCATCGACGATCACGTCCCGGAACTGGAACTCGCCCGTGCTGTCTCCGAAGGACTCCTCGTCGACGCCCAACTTGTGCAGCAGGCTCAGCATCACGTTGGCCATCGGCGTGCCGGGCGCCGCCTTGACGTGCAGGTTGCCCTGCATCTGACCGTTGGCACCGCCGGCGATCAGGAGTGGGCACCGCTTGTGGTTGTGGACGTTCGGATCGCCCATGGGGGACCCGTACACGATCATGGTCTTGTCGAGGAGCGAAGAGTCGCCCTCCTCGAGGTCCGCCAGCTTCTGCATGAAATAGGGAAGCATGCTGACGTGGTAGCGGTTGATCTCGGCGAAGTCCTCGATGGCCTTGGGATTGTTGCCGTGGTGCGACGCCGGATGGAAGGGCTTGTCGATGCCGCTCTCGGGGAAGACGCGGGCCGAGGAGTCACGGCCCATCTTGAACGAGAACGTGCGCGTCATGTCCGACGCGAAGGCCAAGGCCTGCAGGTCGAACATCAGCTTGACGTGCTCTTCGAACGAATCGGGTACACCGGCCGGGGCTTCGGGTAGATCCCGCAGCTCACCACTCGTGTTGTAGGCCTCGACCATCTGGATGCGGCGCTCCAATTCCCGGATGTTCTCGATGTAGCGCTCCATGCGGGCCCGGTCACCAGCACCCAACTCGCGGTTCAGTTGGCTCACGCGCGTGGCGATGAAGTCCAGGATCGACTTGTTGGTACGCCTGCGGCTGGCACGCTCGGCGGGCGTGCCCCCGGCACCGAACAGCATGTCGAAGGCCACGCGCGGGTCGCGGATCATCGGCAAGGGCTCGGTGGGCGAGGCCCAGCTGATGGTGTCCGTGTACACGCAGGCATAGCCGTAGGCGCATCCGCCCGACTGATCGATGTTCTCGATGCAGAGTTGGAGCGAGGGGATGGGTGTGTCCTGCCCGAACTTCTGGGCGAACAGCTGGTCCATCGACGTGCCCGCGTAGATGTCCGAGCCCACCGTTTGATGCGGGTGGGACTGGGTCAGGAACACCGCGCTGGAGCGAAAGTGGTCCCCTCCGATCTCCGGCGTCTCGAACGCCTCGGCGTTCCGTACGTCGGTGTCTGACACAATGGTCAGGTAGTTCCGCCACGGCTCGAGTGAGCTGAGGGCCGTGGGCGTGAGATCGAAGCCGCTTCCCGTGGCGGCCGGCGACCAGAAGTTCTGGGCGGCGCCGTACTCGCTGGCTCCCGCGGCCCCGTGCACCATCTCGATGGCGACCAGTCGCGTCTTGTCGAATTCGGCCGCCGTGCGGCCGAAGAGGCGGCCCGAGGGAAGCATCGCGTCCAGGAAGGGCAGCGACACCGAAACCCCCATTCCCTGCAGGAAGGTGCGGCGGGGGATGTGCTTGCCGGTGAGGATGTTCATCGCTGGGTTCTCCAGGTCGCGTAGAGGGTCAGTTTCCGGCAGGGTCCACCGCGTTCACGGCGGCGGCCCGCTTGAAGCGGAAGGCATCGGTCTGCACCACGCCCTCGATCAACGTGCTCAGTCGGTAATCATCGTGGGCGGCTTCGGCCACGATGGCGCGGATCATCGGCATGTCTCTCGCCTCGATCCGCCGGCCCAGGGCATAGGCCATGAGATTCTCGGTAAAGGTGCGAGACAGCGACTCGGGCCGGCGCAGCAGCGCAGTGCGCAGCCCCGCCACACCCTCCACCGTCGCGCCATCGTAAAGCGTACCCGCGGCGTCGACAGGTGCGCCGGCGTCCTTGATCCGCCAACGACCCGTGACGTCGTAGTTCTCGAGCGCCAGCCCGATCGGATCCATCATGATGTGGCAGGAGTTGCAGGTCGGATTCGCTCGATGCTGCTCCATGCGCTCCCGCACCGTCAGGATTCGACCTTCCTCCGCACCCTCGGTAGCCTCCAGCGGAGGCACGTTCGGGGGCGGTGGCGGTGGCGGGCTGCCCAGCAACACCTCCATGACCCATTTGCCCCGGAGCACCGGTGACGTGCGATCCGCGTGCGAGGTCAGCGTGAGCACGCTGCCGTGTCCCAACAGACCGCGGCGTTCGTCGTTCGGGTAGGAGACCTTGCGGAAGTGATCTCCCGAGACGCCGGGGATCCCGTAGTGCCGGGCCAACCGCTCGTTGACGAAGGTGAAGTCCGCGGTCAGCAGGTCGAACAGCGACAGTCCCTGGCGACGCGCGTAGTTGAAGAACATCACGGTCTCGGTGGCCATGGCCTGCGCGAGCTGCTCGTGATAGTCGGGGAAGGTCAGCGGATCGGGGTGTACCTTGTCCAGGTCGAACAACCGCAGCCACTGATAGGCGAAGCGCTCGCCGAGCGCGTCCGCGCGCGGGTCGTCCAGCATGCGCTGCGTCTGCTGGCGCAGGACCTCGGCATCGTTCAACCGTCCCGAGTGGCCGAGCTCCATGAGCTCGTCGTCCGGGGCCGTTCCCCAGAGGAAGAACGACAGGCGGGCGGCCAGGTCGACGCCACTCAGCTCGTAGACGTCCCCTGCTTCCACCGCCCGCGTGGGCTCCTCGAAGCGGAAGACGAAGTCGGGGCTCGCCAGCACCGCCTGCAGACCGGTGCGCACGCCGAACTCGAAGCCGCGCTGCGCGGCGCCGTCCCGGTAGATGTCCATGATGGGGTCGACGTCGGACGCGGTGACCGGACGCCGGTAGGCCTGCGTGGCCAGGCGGGTGAGGATCTCACGCGCGCAGGGCTCTTCCTGGCTCGCGCCGGAGGGACGACAGGTGAAGATCCGCTCGCGGACCGGATTCTCAGAGACGCCCGTCACGTCGAACGGACCGGTGATCGCCAGATCCTGCAGATGGGGCAGGCTGGTGATCCCGTAGGAGTACCCGATCTTGTGATCGGCCACACTCCACTCGTGCGGGCGCAGCACGTCGTCTACCGGGCCCTCCGCCCTGCGCAGGAAGGCGGCCGAGACATTGTGCGGACCGGCGCTCACCTGGATGGGCTCGGACTGGAGATTGGCGCCGTTGGGGTCCTGTACGTGCATGAAGCGATCGATGTCGAGCAGCGCCTTGCGCTCGCCGTCGATCGAGATCTCGATCTGCTCCTCGAACGGCGAGGTCTGTCCGAAGAAGTTCCCCGTGGACTCGGTGATGAACGACATGCGGAAGGTGTATTCGCCGTCCGCGGGGAAGGTGTGCATCACGGAGACGCCGCCTCGCGTGCCAAAGGGCGTGCCCGGCACGTGCTCGCGCTGCTCGGCGTAGCGAGGCACGTCGTAGGTGGCTTCACTCGGCGTTGCCAGGGGGTCCCCGACCGCCATGCGTGCGATCTCGCCGGCAGCGGTCAGGTAGGCCTCGATCAGGGTGGGCGACAGGATCTGGGCGTCCGCGATGTTGTCGAAGCCCGAGCTCATGGTCTCGGGCGGCAGATACGCGTTCGCGTCGATCTCGAGGCCCAGGAGATCGTGCACCGAGTGCTCGTACTCGGCCCGGTTCAGCCGCTGGAAGGGACGGTAGCCGGGATCGGGCGCCGCCAGGGCCGCGCGGTCCAGCTGCGTCTCCAGCGTGGCGGCCAGGGCGGCGATGGTGGCTTCCTCGGGGCGGCGCGCCGATGCCGGGGGCATCATGCCGGCGCGCAGCTTCCGGATCATCTTCTCGCCCACGTCGGGATCCGACGCGATGGCCGCCGCGTCGAAGCTCGCCAGCGAGAGGTTGCCCCGTAGCGCACGATCGTTGTGACAGCGCTGGCAGTAGGTCTGGACCGTCTCGTTCGCGTCCTCCACCGCCAGTGTGTCGACCGCCGAGATCGACGCGCGCGCGGGGGACGGGCCGGAGATCGTGGGATACACGCCGAACGCCAGGGTCACGAGCAGGAGCAGGGTGACGGCGGCGGCGGAAGCGAGTCTGCGCATTCGCTCCTCACGGAGTGCCAGATCGAGCTGGCGCACGGCGACCTCGTCCGGGCCCCGGATGGGTGGCCGGAAGGGGTCGGTATGACGGGCTAAGACCCTTTGAGAATATGGGTTTTGGGCGGGTCAAGCCAGTTGGGGGGCTTCCAGCAGGACCGGTGCCGGAGGCTTCGCCGGAGCGCGGCCGGGGCCCCTCGGGCGGACCTCGGGGTTCGGCCACGGGGGCGGTCCCGGAGGCCGAGTGCCTCGCTCGACCCCCGTTCACCCGAGACCTCCTCTCGGCCGGGTGGGCCGGGAAGGGGCTGCCGGTGCTGGTGGCTGACACTGGCGACGGCTAAGGTAGGCCCGTTCCACCGGGGGGCGAACGGGCTCGCCCGGGGGGTCCATCGCCCTGGTCCAGGAGCGCCGATCATGTCCGTTCGATCCCTGCTTGCCGCCGCTTTCGCCGTCACGGTCGCTGCCCCGACTGTTGCGTCAGCGCAACAGCCCGCCGCCGATCTCGCCCGCCAGCTCCAGGAGGAGATGCGCGCCCCCCGGCCCATCGAGGCCCACCGCTCGGTCTGGCTGGAGGAGCTGACCTGGATGGAGGTGCGTGACGCCATGGCGGCCGGCGTGAACACCGTGATCATCGCCACGGGTGGGATCGAGCAGAACGGCCCCTACCTGGCGCTGGGCAAGCACAATTACGTGCTGCAGGGCGCCTGTGAGGGAATCGCCGAGTCCCTGGGCAACGCGCTGTGCGCGCCCATCGTGAAGTACGTGCCCGAGGGAGACATCGACCAGCCCAGCGGACACATGCGCTATCCCGGCACGATCAGCCTCCGCGAAGAGACGTTCGAGCGCATGTTGGACGACATCGGCAGCAGTCTGAAGGCCCACGGCTTCGAGCACATCATCTACATCGGCGACAGCGGCGGGAATCAGACGGGCATGAAGGCGGTGGCGGAGGCCCAGAACGCGCGTTGGGGCAAGCCGGTCTCCCACTTTATTCCCGAGTTCTACCGCTATGCCGACGTCTTCACGTGGATGGAGAAGGAGTTGGGCATCAAGGAGCCGACCAGCGACGGCATCCATGACGACTACGTCATCACATCGTTGATGATGATCACCGACCCCACCACCGTCCGCTACGACGAACGCGTACGGGCAGGAAAGGCCACGATCAACGGCCTGAGCATCGAGCCCCAGGAAAAGACCATCGAGATCGGTCAGCGGCTGATGCAGTTCAGGGTGGATGAGACGGTGAAGGCCATCCGCGCCGCCATCGGAGGCTAGCCAAGCGATCATGCCATGCGCCGTCCGCTGATCGCGGGCGCCGCTGGGGTGGCGGCGCTGGTAGGGCTGGGTCCACGGGCCCGCGTGCGCGAGCCGGAATCGGTGCCGACGGCTGCCTCGCACGGCGTGCCGGCGGAGCTCGTCGAGTTGAACGACTGGTTGGCGGCCAGGGAGTCCGCGCTGGGAGACGTCTACCCACACGCCACCAAGACGGTGGTGTGGGCGCATCCGGAAGCCCCGGCGCCCACGGAGCGCGTGGTGCTCTACCTGCACGGGTTCTCGGCGACGCGGCAGGAGACGCGCCCGCTCGCCGACTCGGTGGCTGCCCGGCTGGACGCCAACCTGTTCTATGCGCGGTTGGCCGGGCATGGCCGGCCGGGCGAAGCGATGGCGCAGGTCGAGGCTGGTGACTGGCTGGACGACGTGGGGGAGGCCATGGCGGTGGCGGAGCGGCTGGGCCGGCGGGTGGTGTTGATCGGCACGTCCACCGGCGCAACGCTGGCGCTCTGGGCGGCGTCCCGACCGGAATGGTCGGAGCGGATCGACGCGCTGGTGCTGATCTCTCCCAATCTGGCGCCTGCCGATCCCGCGGCGGAGCTGCTGCTCTGGCCCTGGGGGAATGTGATCCTGCGGGCGGTGGTGGGTGGGGAGCGGGAGTGGGAGCCCGTGAACGAGGCGCAGGCGCGCTACTGGACCACGCGGTATCCGAGCCGTGTGTTGTTGCCGATGATGGCGCTGGTGGACTTCGTCCGCGCGTTGCCTCTGGAGCGCGTCCGCGTGCCGGTTCTCGTGGTGCACAGCTCAGACGATCAGGTGGTGTCGGTTCCGGCCATGCAGGATATGTTCGCGCGCTTGGGGTCACCGATGCGGCGTGAGGTGGTCGTGGACGACAGTGGGGATCCGGCGCATCACGTGCTGGCGGGGGACGCTCTGTCGCCCGGGACCACCATGCGATTGGTGGAGGAGATCGTGGAGTTCGTGGGCGCTCCACAGGGTTGAGGGGCGGTGCCGACCGTTGACCGCGCGCTCGTACGGGGCCCGGGTTGCAGCGGGTGAACCTTGCCTACGCAGCTGGGTCCGCACTCGCACGGTGAGCGGCGCTCGCGTGGCTACCGCGTGCTGGCGAGGCTGATCGGCATTTCCCGGCTATCGCGCACTGGCGTGGCTGATCGGCATTTCCCGGCCATAGCGCACTGGCGTGGCAGATCGGCATTTCCCGGCCATAGCGCACTGGCGTGGCTGACCTGCGCCGCCATGCCGAGCCTCCCTCGCACGGACGACCCGCGCTCGCCTGACCAGCCCGGACTCCGGTCCCATTCTGCTATGGACGACTTTGGGGCGTGCGCGATTGGGGTGACCGGGGGGCGCTTCATTCGCGTTGTTGAGCAGTGGTCCCGACCGCCCTGCGGAGTCCCACCGCCTGTCGCACTCTTCCAGTTCCTCCTGCCTCGCGTTTCTGCCTCCTGCGGCCGCCTGAGAGGCCGCGCAACCCCCTCGTATCTTTGACGATCGCCGGTCGCGCGGCGTGTCGTCTCCCCCGGCTTCACAGGTGTTTCATCATGGGTTTCGCTCCTGCGTCTGTCTCCCCGTCTGGTTCTGGCGCCACCTCCGCCGCCGCGTTGAGGTCTTCGCCTGCGTCGGCTCCGTCCGTCGCTCCGCACTCAGCCTCCGTCCCCGCTCCCCCGTCCTCCCCCCACCGAGGAGAATCGCCTTCCTCGCCCTTCGAGCTCTCCACCTCCGAACTGGATGCACTCGAAGACCTCAGCGACGAGATCGCATCGCTCGCCGCAGAGATCAGCTCGGCCACCCATCGTCAGCTCACGCTGATCGCCGAGTTCGACCGACGCCGCGGCCGGGAGCTGTCCGGCCACATCACCTGCGCGCACTGGCTGGCCTGGCGCACGGGCATCGATCTGGGCTCGGCCCGTGAGAAAGTGCGCGCCGCCCGCGCGCTCACCGCCTTGCCTCAGATCAGCTCCGCTCTGCAGCAGGGCGATCTGTCGTTCTCCAAGGTGCGGGCCCTCACCCGCGTGGCAGACGCCGACAACGAGATCGACCTGCTGGAGATCGCGCTCACGTCCACGGCCCACCAGCTTGAACGGGTGGTCCGCGGCTGGAAGCGCCACAACCGGGTGGACGAGCAGGAACGAGAGCGGCTGCGCCACCAGAGCCGGTCGCTCTCGGTCTTCCCGGATGAGGACGGCATGTACGTGGTGAAGGGCCGCTTGGATCCCGAGGTGGGCGCACTGCTGCAGCGCGCGCTGGAGGCCGCGAGCCAGGCGTTGTTCTGGAAGGGCCCGGAGGTCGAGGGCTCCGACGAACTCAAGCCGGAACAGAGGCGTGCGGACGCGATCGGGCTGCTTGCCGAGCGGGCGCTGGCCGCGGGGCTGGATCAGGAGGGGGGCGGTCCGGACGCTCCGGTGAGCGCCGCACGGGCGGAGCGCTACCAGGTGGTCCTGCATGTGGAGGCGGACACGCTCGCGGCAGACGCGGAGCCCGGGATGTCGGAGCTGGAGGACGGCACTCGCGTTGCCGCGGCAACGTCACGGCGTCTGTCCTGCGACGCCAGCTTGGTACGGATCGCGAGGAACGCAAACGGCCGCGTGCTCGACGTGGGCCGCAAGACCCGCACGATCCCGCCGGCGATCCGGCGTGCGCTCGAGGCCCGCGACCGAGGCTGTCGGTTCCCCGGCTGCGGGAGGCGGTTCACGGACGCACATCACATCCAACACTGGGCCGATGGGGGTCACACGGCGCTCCACAACCTGATCCTGACCTGCCGGCAGCATCACCGCATGCTGCACGAGGTCGGGTACCGTGTCGAGCTAACCTCGGACGGTCGAGCGACGTTCTACGGCCCTACCGGACGGGTGCTTCCCAACGTGCCGCCACTGAAGCGACGCACACGGAAGGAGGTGGCGCTGGTGGTGGAGAGGCTTGGGATCCGGTCGGTCGCCTCCGAACCGTGGGAGCGTCCCGGGATCCGATCGGTCGCATCCGAACTGTGGGAGCGTCCCGCCGAGACCCCTTGAGGGAACGGTCCAGCCCTTGCACCGATACTGATTGTAGGGCGCCCAAGCTGCGGGGTCCCGAAACCTGTCCCATCCAGACATTGCCAAAGGGGGGGGGGTATGCGGCTAACCTACCCAATCCTCATCTCCCTGGTGTGGGCGCCCGTGGCCGGACCGGCCATGGCGGCGCCGTCTTCGTCCATAGGTGTACCCGCGTATCCGTGCGGATCCAGACTCTACCAGTTCAACACGACGGTTGCGGGCGGATTGCGGTAGGGAGCGAGGAGTCAGCGGCGGCAGGGGGGAGAGCCCTTCTGCCGGAAGCGCGCACACTCCCTGAAACGAAAGCGGGGGCGGCAGGATGACCCTGCCGCCCCCGTAGAGTTTCTCGCCGAAGTGCCGATCGCCCTTACGGCATCCCCACGGCGTCCTGCGTGCCGAAGGACAGCGCGCCCGTGCTGTCGCCGAAGCTCTCCATGTCGTCGAGGCCCATCGCGTGGGCCACGGTAAGCAGGGCGTTGGCCATGGGCGTTCCGTCGGGGGCCTTGATGTGCTGGCCCATCGGCAGGCGGCCGTTGGCTCCGCCCGCCAGGAAGAGCGGGCAGCGCTTGTGGTTGTGCAGGTTGGAGTCGCCCATGGGCGATCCGTAGACCACCAGTGTCTTGTCCAGCAGCGTGCCGTCCCCTTCCTCGAGGGCCTGCAGCTTCTCCAGGAAGTAGGGCACCATGCTGACGTGGTACTCGTTGATCTTGGCGAAGTCGAGCACCCGCTTCTCCTGCCCGCCGTGGTGCGACGACGGATGGAAGCCGGCGTCGATGCCGCTGTCGGGATAGACACGGCCGGAGCCGTCCCGGCCCAGCTTGAACGTGAAGACGCGGGTGATGTCGGACGCGAAGGCCACGGCCTGCAGGTCGAACATCAGGCGTACGTGCTCGCCGAAGTTGTCCGGCACGCCGGCGGGCGCGCCCATCAGCTCACGCTCCTCACCACTGGAGTTCCGCTCTTCGATGCGCTGGATGCGCCGTTCGATCTCGCGGATGTTGTCGAGATAGCGGTCCATGCGGACCTGATCGGCGGTTCCCAGCTGCCGCTTCATGGACGCGACCTCGCGGGCCACCCAGTCCAGGATGCTCCGCTGCTCACGGCGCCGACGCGCCCGCTGCTCCGGCGTGCCGCCCGCCCCGAAGAGCTGGTCGAACACCACCCGAGGATCGCGAATCATGGGGAGGGGCTCGGTCTCCGATGCCCAACTCACCGTGTCCGTGTAGACGCAGGCGTAGCCGTACGCGCACCCACCCGCCTGATCCACGTTCTCGATGCAGAGCTGCATGGAGGGGATGGGCGTGTCCTGCCCGTAGCGCTGCGCGTAGAACTGATCGAGCGACGTCCCCACGTACACATCCGATCCCTGGGTCTGCTTGGGATGGGCTTGTGTGAGGAAGACCGCGCTGGAGCGGAAGTGGTCGCCGCCGATCTCCTCGGGACGACGCGCCTCAGCGCCTTCGACGTCCGTGTTGCTGATGATGGTCAGCTTGTCGCGGAACGGCTCGAGCGGCTTGAGCACGCTCGGGCTCAGGTCGAAAGTACGCCCGACGTCGGCCGGAGCCCACAGGTTCTGCGACGCACCCCACTCGTTCGAGCCTGCGGCGCCGTGCACCATCTCGATGCCCACGAAGCGGAGCTTGTCCACCTCGGCGGGCGTGGCCGCCCGCAGTCGGCCCGCCGGCACCATGGCGTCGAGGAAGGGAAGCGAGATGGTGGCGCCTACACCTTTGAGGAACGTGCGGCGCTCGAGTCGCTTGCCGGTGAGGAAGTGCATGGTCGGATGGCTCCTGACGGTCGTCCAACAACCCGCAGCCTCGGGGCGTCCCCCGGGGAGCGCAGTATCCTTGGATAATGGGGGGAGGCGCGGTTCCAGGCCAGATCCGCCCCACGGGCGCCCTCCGGCTCGGCCGCGGCTTCGCCCGGGCCAGATGCCAGCACGATCCGCGCCGAGATGGGCCGGTTGGGCTGCTGAGTGACCGATCCAGCCCTCCGGAGGTCTCTTTCCGCTGGACGTCCGTGGCGGCGGGTGCTACCCGTGCACGGCGGGGATTGTCGTCAGGCAGGGGGCAGAATGGACCGGTTCAGGGTGTCCGCGGCCGCAGCAGCGGCGGCCGCGGTGGTCGGAAGTGTGGCCTGTGGGGGCGACCGGGGCGCCTTGGAGGCAAGGCCGGACAGCGCGGCGCTGGTCACCACGCTGGGGGTCGATACGGTCGCCGTCGAGCGCTTCGTGACGACCCCCGAACGCGTGGAGGCCGAGGCCGTGATCCGTACCCCCCGGGCGACGTACCGCCGCTACGTGCTGGAGCGAGGCGCGGGAGGCGAACCTGCTCGTCTGGAGGTCCAGGTCTGGCCCGCCGGGGCCCGTGGCGGACCTCCGCTGCGAACCGAGACCGTGACCTTCGAAGGCGACTCCATCCGAATCGAGTCCAACTCGGACGGGACCGTGGGACGGGAGACCCTGCCGGGAGCGGCGGGCGCCGTTCGCCTGGAAGACTACCTGTACTGGCCGCTCGACCTGGCGCTGCGGACCGCGATGCGGGGCGAGGGGGATTCCGTCGTGACCCGGGTGCTCACCGAGGACGGAATCTCCGAGTGGACCTTCGTGCGCACGCCGGACGACAGCGTCCAGGTGTTGCAGCCGGACGGAGGGCGACAAGCAGCCCGCATCGACGCGCGCGGTCGCCTTCGGGGACTGAGCTCGCTGCCCGCCTCGACGGGGTTGACGGTCCAACGGCAGCCCTGGGTGGCGCTGGATTCGCTCGCGGATCATTTCGCGACGCTGGAGGAGGCCGGCCGGGGCCTGGGGCCGCTGGCGGGTAGGGCCGAGACGGTGGTGCGCACGGGGCGCGCGGCCGTTCGCATCGACTACGGCACTCCCGCCCGTCGCGGCCGGGTGATCTGGGGTGGGCTGGTTCCCTACGGCGAGGTGTGGCGTACCGGTGCGAACCTGGCCACGCACCTGGAGACCGACCGCGACCTGCGCATCGGTGATCTCGACGTGCCGAAGGGGCGCTACACGCTGTTCACCATTCCGGACCAGGCTCGCTCGCAGCTCGTGCTGAACCGGCAGACCGGGCAGCCCGGCAACCAGTACGACGAGAGCCAGGATCTGGGGCGTGTGACCCTGCAGCACCGGGTTCTGGCCGAACCGGTGGACGTTCTGGAGATCGGCCTCACGGTCGGGGGCAGCAAGGGCGAGCTGACCATTCGCTGGGACCGGCTGGAGCTGGTCGCTCCCGTCGAGATCCGGTAGCGCGCTCGCGGTGCCGGAGCTCCCCGAGGTCGCGCTCTACGTCGGGGCGCTCGAGCGCCGGCTGGTGGGACAACCGCTCGAGGGCCTCCGCATCCGTTCGCCCTCGCTCCTGCGCACCTTCGATCCGCCTGCCTCGGCTTTGGTGGGGCGCACTGTGCGGGCAGTCGGGCGCCTCCAGAAGCGCATCGTGTTGGAGTTCGAGCCGAGTGCCGCTGAGGAGCCGCTGTTCGCGGTGGTGCACCTCATGATCACGGGGCGCTTCCAGTGGCAGAAGCCGGGAGCCACCGTGCCGCGCAAAACGGGCCACGCGGCCTTCGATTTTGCGGATGGGTCGCTACTTCTCACGGAGCAGGCCACGCGCAAGCGGGCTTCGCTGCACGTGGTCCAGGGCGCGGCCGCCTTGGCCGAGTTCCACAGGGGCGGCGTCGAGCCCTTGGAGGCGTCACTGGCGGAGTTCGCGGAGGCATTGCGACGAGAGAACCGCACGCTCAAGCGGGCGCTCACCGATCCCCGGCTGGTGAGCGGCGTGGGCAACGCCCACTCGGACGAGATCCTGCTGGGGGCTCGCCTCTCCCCGGTCCAGCTGACCCAGAACCTCAGCGACGCGGAAGTGGAACGGCTCTACCAGGAGACGAGGGACTCCCTGACGCGCTGGACCACGCTGCTCCGCGAGGAGTGGGGAGACCGTTTCCCGACCAAGGTCACGGCCTTCCACCCGGAGATGGTCGCGCACGGCAAGTATGGACAACCGTGCCCGCAGTGCGGCTCGCCTATCCAGCGCATCCGCTATGCCGACCGGGAGACCAACTACTGCCCTACCTGCCAGACGGGCGGCAAGCTGCTCGCCGACCGCGCCCTCTCCCGCTTGTTGGGGAAGGACTGGCCGCGCACGTTGGAGGAAATGGAGGAGCACATCGAACAGCGGAGTGGGAGGAAGCCCGAGTGAGATCCGGAACGGGACGGAGTCTGGTCGTGGCCTGCGCGGTCCTCGCGGGGCAGGGCTGTCAGCAGCCCGAGCCCATCGAGGTGGTGGAAGCGACGCTCTCGGATCTGCAGTCCGCCATCCGCGAAGGACGAACCACGTGCCGGTTGGTGGTCCAGGCCTACCTCGATCGCATCGAACGGTACGATGTCTCCACCGGACTCCACGCCATCACGGAGTTGAACCCGCGCGCGCTGGCGGTGGCCGACTCCATCGATACCGCCGTGGACGAGGGCGAAGCGTTGGGGCCGCTGTTCTGCGCGCCCCTGCTGGTCAAGGACAACTTCGACACGCACGACCTGCCGACCACGGGCGGGTCGGCCGCGCTCGCCGGATCGATCCCGCCGGACGATGCGACCATGGTGGAGCGGGTCAAGCGCGCCGGCGCCATCGTGATCGCCAAGACGAACATGGCGGAGTGGGCCTTCAGCCCGCGCCAGACGGTGAGCTCGTCCTACGGGACCACGGCGAACGCCTACGCGCTCGATCGCGTACCGGCGGGTTCGAGCGGAGGCACCGCGTCCGGGGTGGCGGCCAGCTTCGGGGTGGCGGGGCTCGGCAGCGACACCGGCAACTCCATCCGAGGGCCTTCCTCGCATCTGGCGCTGTTCGGCATCCGCTCCACGATCGGGCTCACCAGCCGCGACGGCGTGATCCCGCTCGCGTTCGACCGGGACATCGCAGGTCCGATGGCACGCACCGTCGCGGATGCAGCGCGTATCTTCACCGTGGTGGCTGGCTACGATCCCAAGGACCCGTACACGGAGGCGGCGCGCGAGTATGACGTTCCGGACTATACCACGTTCCTCGATCCCAACGGACTGCAGGGGGCTCGCATCGGTGTGCTCCGGGCGCTCGTGGATCGGGCGGACGCGGATAGCGCCGTGGTGCGTGTGTTCGAAGCCGCGCTGCAGGATCTGGTGCGCCTGGGGGCCGTGCTGGTCGACCCCTTCGAGGTGCCGGGGTTCGAGGAGCACCTGAGGGCCCGCACTGGTTGTTCGCGGTTCCGCTATGATGTGGCGCGCTACCTGGAAACGCTGGACGATCCGCCCATCCACGACGTGATGGAAGCGTACGAGCAGGGGAAGTTCTCTCCGTACATCGAGGAGCGCCTGGCCGCCAACAAGGATGCGCGCACGGACGTGCCTCCCCCCGAGTGGGATCCTCCCTGCCCGGACTACGCAGCGCACCCGGCGCGGCTGGCCTATCGCGATGCCGTGGTCGCGGCCATGGACGCGGCGGACCTGCAGGCGGTGGTGTACCCGACCTGGCGCAACCCTCCCGCGCATCTGGACAACGCCGAAGAGGAATACAAGGGCGACAACAGCCAGCTCGTCGCTCCGGCCACGGGCCTGCCGGCGGCCACGGTTCCCATGGGGTACACCTACGGAGATTTGCCGGCCGGGCTGCAGCTGCTCGGACGGATGTTCGACGAAGGAACGTTGTTCCGCCTAGCCTACGCCTACGAGCAGGGCACACAGCACCGGCATCCGCCCGAGGGCTTTCCGTCCCTGTTGGTCGAGGCGGCGTCCCGGTGAGCCGTCTCAGAAACGGCCTCCGCTGGGGAGGTCGCTGCACTGTGGTGGCGTGCGCGTGGATGTCGGCGTGTGCGAGGGAGGAGCCCGCGGACCTGGTGTTGGTGGGAGGGCGAGTCATCACCAGCACGACCGGGCCGTTCGCTCAGGCGCTCGCCATCCGCGGCGGTCGGGTCGTGGCGGTGGGCAGCGACGAGGAGATCGGGCGCTGGGTCGGAGCGGCGACGCGTGAGGTGCCGCTGGCAGGCGCCACGGTTCTCCCCGGCCTCGCCGACAATCACCTGCACTCGATCGGGGGCGGTCCCGGCGTCGACCTCTCTCGGGCCCGTTCCCTGCGAGAGATCTACGACGCGCTGGCTGCGCGTGCCGCAGCGACGCCATCGGGGGAGCTGATTGTCACCAACTCGGACTGGCACGAAGGGCAGCTCGAGGAGCAGCGGCTCCCGCTGCGGGACGAGCTCGACCGTGCTGTGCGCGATCATCCCGTCGTGGTGGTGCGTGGGGGTCACGAGTACATCCTGAACAGTGCCGCGTTGAAGCGGTTCGGAATCGGCGAGCAGGACCGGGACCCGCCGGGTGGCCGGATCGGCCGCTATGCGGACGGCCGGCTCAACGGAGAGCTGGTGGACCGGGCCAAGGAGCCGGTGCGCTTGCCGGCCGAGGAATCCGTCGATCCGGTGGCTGCTTGGAAGACCGCGCTGGTCGAGCTCAATCGCCTGGGCCTGGTCGCCATCCGCGTGCCCGGCGGCTCCCGCGCCGAGTACGACGCCTTTGCCGCTCTGCGCGATCGCGGCGAGCTGACTGCCCGGGTCGAGTACCTGTTCCGTTGGCCTCGCAATGCCGGCGTCCAAGACGTGGATGCCGTGCTGGCGGAGTGGCCCACTCCCGACCAGGGAGACGAGTGGTTGCAGGTGGGCGGGGTGAAGCTCGGCGTCGACGGTGGCTTCGAAGGCGGGTGGATGCGCGACCCCTACGAGGAGCCCTGGGGCGAGGACGGCACCTACTTCGGGCTGCAGACCATGGAGCGCGATGCCTTCACCGAGGTGGTGCGCGCGCTGAACGCGCGCGGCTGGCGGGTGGCCACGCACGCGGTCGGCGACGCCGCCATCGATCTGGTGCTGGACGCGTACGAAGCGGCCAACGCCGATGCGTCCATCGTCGGCAAGCGCTGGGTGATCGAGCACGGCTTCATCCCCCGGCCCGAGCACTTCGAGCGCATGCGCGCCCTGGGCCTGCACGTCACCGCGCAGGATCACCTCTACCTGGCGGCGCCCAGCCTGGTGTCGTACTGGGGGAGGGAGCGGGCGGAGTGGACCACACCGCTCAAGGCCTACCTGGATGCCGGGATCCCGGTCTCGACCGGCACCGACTCGCCAGTGGTGCCCTATCCGCCGTTCTGGACGCTCTACCACTTCGTGACACGGGGCACGATCAGCGGCGGTGTGATGGGCGCCGATCAACGAGTCCCGGTCGCCGAAGTGTGGCGGGCCGCGACCGAAGGCTACGCGGCCCTCACCTTCAGCGAGAGCCAGCGGGGAACACTCCAGCCCGGGCGCTGGGCCGACCTGATCGTGCTGGACGAGGACCCGTTCGCGGTCGAGCCCGAGCGTCTGGAAGACCTGCAACCACGCATGACGGTGGTCGGAGGACGGGTAGTGTGGCCGCCCAGCTCCTGAGCGTCGCGCGCAAGCGCTGGCCGGAGGGAGAGGCCGCGGCGTGCTTTCCCTTCGCTGTACCGTCGATCGCCGCGCTGGAGCCCCTCGAGCTGGCGGTGCCGGTCACCTTCTTCGTCGGCGAGAACGGGTCGGGCAAGTCGACGTTGCTGGAGGCCCTGGCGGTGGCGTCGCGACTTCCGGCGGTGGGTCGACGCGACCCGGCCAGCGACGAGACGCTGTCCGCCCAGCGGGCCCTCGCCGAGCACCTGCGGCTCGCGTGGAGTCGAACTCGCACCCATCGCGGATTCTTCCTGCGTGCCGAGGATTTCTTCGGATTCGCTGCACGCCTGCGTGCGGATCGTGCCGTTCTGGAGGCACGTCTCCAGGAGATCGACGAGGAATTCGTCGGTGCATCCGACTATGTCAAGGGCTTGGCCAGAGGCCCGGCGGCCGGCTCCCTGCGTGAGATGGAGCGTCGCTACGGACAGGACCTCGACCATCACTCGCACGGGGAGAGCTTCCTCGCCCTGCTCCGCTCCCGCCTGGTGCCGGGAGGGCTCTACTTGCTGGACGAACCCGAGGCCGCGCTGTCGCCGCAGAGCCAGTTGGCCTTCATCGCCATGGTGCACGAAGCCATCGAGAACGGAGGCCAGTTCGTGATGGCAACGCACTCTCCCATCCTGATGGCGATTCCTGGCGCGGTGATCGTCAGCTTCGATGAGCGACCTCCACGGCAGGTGGCCTTCGACCAGTTGACGCACGTCACTCTTATGAGGGACTTCCTCGCGAGTCCGGAGCGGTTCCTGCGCCACCTGTGGGGCCGGTCGGACACCTGATGAGGCACGTCGCTTCGGAGGGAGGGGCACCACGGCCGGTGGGGGCGAGCAGAAACGCATTGGCGGCCGTGCTCCTGACCGTGCTCATCGATACGATCGGGTTCGGGATCGTCATCCCGGTTCTGCCCCAGCTCATCGTGGAGCTGACCGGAGACTCCCTGGCGCTGGCCACGCGTGACGGCGGCTACCTGCTCGTGACCTACGCCGTGATGCAGTTCTTCTTCGGTCCAGTGATGGGTAGCCTGAGTGATCGGTTCGGCCGCCGTGTCGTGATCCTGGCCTCGCTGGCCGCGTTCGGCACCGACTATCTGGTGATGGCGTTGGCGCCGACGCTGGCCTGGCTGTTCGTAGGTCGGGCGGTGGCCGGCATGTCTGGCGCGGTCTACGCGGCGGCCAATGCGTTCATCGCCGACATCACACCGGCCGGGGATCGGGCCAAGAGCTTCGGGCTGGTGGGCGCCATGTTCGGACTCGGCTTCATTCTGGGGCCGGCGATGGGAGGTCTGCTGGGGGAGTTGGGGCCGCGGGCGCCGTTCTTCGCATCGGCGCTCCTCGCGTTCCTCAACCTGATCTACGCCTTCCTGGTGTTGCCCGAGACGTTGCCTCCGGAGCGCCGACGTCCCTTTGTCCTGAGGAGAGCCAACCCGTTCGGCACGTTCGCGTCGCTGGCGCGCCGCGGCGGGGTGCTCGGCCTGGCCGCGGCCATGTTCCTTTGGCAGCTCGCCCACCAGGTTTACCCGTCCACCTGGTCGTTCTTCACCAAGATCCGCTTCGGCTGGAGCGAAGCGGAGATCGGGGCGTCACTGGCGCTCGTCGGCGTCACCATGGCCGTGGTGCAGGGAGGACTGACCGGCAGGTTGGTGGGCCGCTGGGGGGAGCGGCGGGCAGCG
Organism: Gemmatimonadota bacterium; assembly: GCA_041390105.1. Lineage (NCBI taxonomy): Bacteria > Pseudomonadati > Gemmatimonadota > Gemmatimonadota bacterium. The sequence goes on along the minus strand of JAWKQO010000004.1, from coordinate 340,061 downwards.
TTCCTGGGCCTCACGGTGGGCACCTTGGCCTTCGTGGCGTACGGCCTGGCCATGCGGTCCTGGATGCTCTACGGCATCATCCTGTTCGCGGCACTGCAGGGGCTCGTCTATCCATCGATGAACGCGCTGCTTTCACGACGGGTTTCCGAGGACCAGCAGGGCGAGTTGCAGGGCGGGATCGCCAGTCTGTACAGCCTGGCCACCATCATCGGGCCGTTGGTCATGACGCAGGCCTTGAGCCGCTTCAGCGCCGCGGATGCTCGCGTCCATCTGCCCGGCGCCGCTTTCTTCCTGGCGGCAGCTCTGGCAGTGGTGAGTGGGTGGATGCTGGCGAGGAGCCTGCCTGGACGGCCGGCTCGGGTCGGCACCGACTCCGATTTGACCTAGAGCCGGTGGAAATCCCGGTGGGGCCACGTCCTACGGGACCCGTGCGGGTCGACGGGCGTCGGCATCCGAGCCGTCGCCCACCGCAGCAAATGCGCATAGTCCGGCACCCAGCGTGGCGCCGATCGGGGGGCCGTACGTCAACCCCCCCAGGAACAGCGCGTAGCTGTTCGTGAGCAGGCCGACGGCCATTCCGACTGCCGATAGCCCGATCCCCCCCATCAGCGCGCACGATGCGGCAGCTCCCAACACGGCGCCGGCTCTCGGTGCCGGGTCGGTCGGGTCGACGCCGGTCGCAGCGGGCCGGACAAGAAGTGGCGGCGGCTGCGCCGCAGCTCGGGCGAACAAGTGGGCCAGCGGCGAGGCGGCCTGCGCCGAAAGATCCGGCGTCGAGCCAGCCGCGGCCATGGCGGCCACGAGCAGGAGGCGACGGCCCGCGGAGTGTATCGGGGATTGTATTGCGCCACGGGCGCGAACGGATCGACGGATCATCATGGGAATCTCCCCCTTTGGAACCCAGGTGACGATCTATGATGCCCCCGAGGGGTGTCCGCCGAACGGGGTGCTCTGACGTAGGTGAGAGACCCTGGTGACGTAGGCCCGGACTCGGAGACCTCGTGCGCCGTCGGGGAGGGGTGCCACCGGGGGATGCGAGCGGACGAGATCCGGGCTCAGGAGACGCCGGAGAGCAAGCGGTTCGCATCCACCACGGCCGGATGGTCGGCTGGGAGACCTGCGAACTGTCGCAGCGCCTGGCGCAGGGATGTCCGGGCCTCCTCGTCGCGGCCCAGCGCCAACTGTGCCCGCGCCAGTTGCTTCAACGTGCTGCCCAGCGCGGGATGGATGCGCTCCGACCCGTCGGTCAGCAGCGCCCGCTCCTCACGGGCGATGGCCTCGAGCTCGGGGAGTGCGTCGGCGGCGCGGCCCTGGTCGATCCAGAACGCGGCGCGCTCCCGCTCCACCCGGACCCGGTAGCGGTGGCTGGGACGGAGCAGGGTCTGCGCGATCGCGACACCGCGATCGAAGTGCCGCTCGGCCTGTGCGGCGTCGCCGTCTGCTGCTGCGACGCGGGCGCGAACGGACGCTTCCAGCAGATGGGTGATGCCGGGCTCCTGCTCGGTGCCTCCAGCGAGTCGCGCGCGCATGGCCACGGCCGCATCCAGCCAACGGCGCGCCAGATCGAGGCGCCCCCCCTCCACGGCAGCGTCCGCTCCGAAGAGATAGTTGAACACGAGATCGTTGTGGTCGCCCCCGTAGTAGTCGAGCTTGTGCGACAACAACGTGTCTCGTAGCGCCAGCGCCTGATCGAAGTCGCCGAGCAGCTCCAGGACTCCGGCGAGGTTGGCGCGTAGACTGGTGGCGATCGGGTGTCGTCCACCCCAGGTGGGGCCCGTATCGCGGAGCGCCGCCTGACCCATCTCTACCGCCTCTTGATAGCGACCCATCCCGGACAGCACCGACACGTAGTTCTGGCGGGCCTCGATGTTGTCGGGGTGGGTGGGTTCGTAGAGTGCCTCGCGGATGCGCAAGGCCTCGCCCAGGGCAGCTTCCGCTTCCACGTAGCGCTCCTGGATGGCCAGAAGTGAGCCGAGCGTGATGACGGCGTCCGCCACGGTGGTCGCCTGGGAAGGGATGTCGCGACCGGCCTCGATGATCTCGCGCAGAACGGTCTGGGCGTCGCCGAACTCGCCGCTCTCGTGCAGGGAAGCCGCCAATCCCACGCGGCTCTCCGCCACCAGGGGGTGGTCGTTCCCGAGCGCGGTGATGCGAGTCTCCAGGGACCGCTGCCAAAGCTCCCGGGCCCGTGCGTGCTCCCCCTGGGCGCGCAGTCGCGCGGCCAGGTCCGCCTCCGCCGTCGCCAGCACGGTGTCCAGCGGCAGTGCCGCGGCTTCGCGCAGCGCGACCGCGCGCTCCAGGATGGGAATGGCCTCGGCGTGCAGCCCACGGTCCACGAGGAGCGCGCCGACCTGGCCCAGGCTCGCGGCCGTGACCGGGTCGTCCGCTCCGAGCTCCGTCTCGCGGATGGCGAGCGCGGACCGCGCCAAGGCCTCCGCCCGCTCGACCATGCCCAGGCCCCGATAGACGCGCGCTACCTGACTCAGCAACTCGGCCTGCGTGAGCGGCTGATCCGCGAACTCGCTCTGGATGCGAGCCGTCCCCCGGTCGAGGATCTCACGAGCGGTGACCGTGTCGCCGAGGGAGCGGGCCGGATCGGAAAGCTGGAAGATCTCGAGCATCAGCGCCGCGACCTGATCCGCCCGTCGGGCCTGCTCCTGAGCGAGATCGCGTTGAACCCGCGCGCGCTGCGCCGAGATCACGATGCCCGTCACTCCAGTGACGGTCGTCAGCGCCACCACCACCCCGGCCGCGACGGCGGTACGGTGGCGCCGGACGAACTTTCGGAGTCGGTAGTCCACCGTGTCGGGCCGAGCCAGGACGGGTCGTCCGTCCAGGTGACGCTGCACGTCCTCGGCGAGCTCTCCCACCGACGCGTAGCGGCGAGTGGGATCCTTCGCGAGGGCTTTGAGCACGATGGTGTCGAGGTCACCGGCGAGCTGGCGACTCAGGCGCGTGGTGCGCGTGGTTCCGCGCGTGGGCGCGACTTCGTGGGTCTGGGTGACGGCCCGGCTGGGACGGGTGGGCTCCACGTGGCAAACGATCCGCTCCACCTCGGAGGGCGGCAGCGAGGAGTCGACCGCATACGGGCGCGCTCCGGTCAACAGCTCGTAGAGGATCACGCCGAGGGCATAGATGTCCACGGCGGTCCCCGCCGATTCGCCCCGGATCTGCTCCGGCGCGGCGTAGGCCGGTGTCAACCAGGGGAAGGTCCGCGTCAACGCTCCATCGGTCTCCGGACCCTGTAGGAGCTTGGCCACGCCGAAGTCCAGGAGCTTTACGTGGCCATCCCGGGTCACCAGGATGTTGGCTGGCTTGAGGTCCCGGTGGATGACCAGTTGGCTGTGGGCGTAGCGGACCGGTTCGCAGATCTCCAGAAAGAGAGTCAACCGGTCTTCCAGCGACAGTTCACGACGGGCGCAGTGGTCCAGGATCGGGACGCCCTCGACGTATTCCAGGGCGAAGTAGGGCCGTCCCTCGCCGGTGAGACCGCCGTCCAGAAGCTGGGCGATGCCCGGGTGCCGAAGCAGCGCCAGGATGCGTCGCTCCTCGCGGAAGCGTTCCTCGAGACGACGATCGAAATACCCAGCGCGAATGAGCTTGAGGGCTACGCGTTGTTCGTAGTCCTCGCCCACCCGATCGGCCAGATACACTTCGCCCATGCCTCCCCGCCCCAGAAGGCGGCGCAAACGGTAGGGCCCGATCGTCTCCAGGGGCTCATCCAGCGTGGGGGGCTTCGCCTCCGGGGCGTTCGACGGCGGGAGGGCACCGTCCTCGCTCACGGCGTCGTCCATCAGACTGGGACGCCCGACCGCGTCCAGCAGGGACAGCACCTCGGCACGCAGCGCTGGATCGTCGCCGGTCCGCGTCGTGAGGAAGTCCTGCCGCTCCTCGGCGGGCAGGTCGAGCGCCTGGGAGAGGAGGTCCTGTGCCTTCCGGAACCGTTCTTGTTCCGGAGACCTCACGAATCCATTTCCCGGTTCAGCCAGGCCCGGGCGAGCACCCAATCGCGTTTCACGGTCGCCGGTGAGATCCCCAGAGCCTCCGCCGTCTCCTTGACCTCCATGCCGGCGAAGAACCGGCATTCGACCACGCGGGCCTGCCGGGGATCCAGCTCCTCCAGTCGCGCCAGTGCCTCGTCCAGGGCCAGCAGATCGGCGGGCCGTTCACGGGCGGCCACCACCACCGAATCGATGGAGACGTGCTCCGCGCCTTCGCCGCGTTTCTCGGCCGTGCGGCGGCGGGCGTAGTCGATGAGGATGCGGCGCATGGATTGGGCGGCCGCGCCGAAGAAATGCGCTCGTCCCCGCCAGTCGATGCGGTCGAGCTGGGCGAGGCGCAGATAGGCTTCGTTGACCAGCGCCGTGGCGTTCAGCGTATGGTCGCTGCGCTCCCGTCGCAGCTCCTTGCGCGCAAGCTCTCGTAGCTCGTCGTATACCACGGGGAGCAGGCGATCGACGGCACGCACGTCACCGTCCGACATGCGCTGCAAGAGCCGTGTGACATCCGGGGGTGTGTTCATGCGGCGAGGCCCTCTCGAGCCAGGCGATCAAGGACTCACATCAGCATCCGCTCGGGCACGGGGGCCACGCAGGTGCACATCGAACCACGACAGGATGCGGCCCGTCACGTCCATCAACAGCTTCGGCTCACGAGGCCCATGCGGCGTGCGCGGGTAGACGATGAACTCCGTGGGTACTCCGCGTCGATTCAAGGCGCGGTAGAACTCCTGTCCCTGTGTGAAGGGCACCCGCTCGTCCTCCGCTCCGTGGATGACCTGCGTCGGGGTCACCACCTCTTTGATCCGATACATGGCGGAGTGCTTCTCGTAGGTCTCGTAGTCGTCCCAGAACTCACCACCCATATGGCCGGCCAGGTAGTCCTGGATGTCCGTCGTGGTCACCATGCTGATGAGGTTGGGGAGCCCCGCCCCCATGCTGGCGGCTCGGAAGCGATCTGTGCGGGTCACCGCGAACGAGGTCATGTAGCCGCCGTAGCTCCAGCCCATGAGCAGCAGTGAGTCCGCATGGGCCACGCCCATCTCGATGGCCCGGTCCACGCCCGTCATCAAGTCCTCGAAGTCGCCATAGCCCCAATCCATGAAGTTGGCGTACCGGAAGTCCTTGCCGTAGCCGGTGCTTCCGCGCGGGTTGGGCCTCAGGATCGCGTAGCCCTGTTGCGCGAAGGTCTGCAGCATGTAGATGCCCGGGCTGCCTGTGAACGACTGCGAGAACACGCCTGCGGGTCCGCCGTGCACGTTCAAGATCAGCGGCACGCGGCGCCCCTCCTGGTAGCCGATGGGATAGGTCAGAAGACCCTCCACCGGCGTACCGTCCTTGGACGTCCAGTTCAACACCACGGTGCGCCCGAGCGGGGGCCGCGGCACGCCCGCATGGATGTCCGTCAGCTTGCGGGGTTGGTAGCGGTCGATCGCCGAGACATACACGTCCGGAGGCATGTCGGAGGTCTGCCACGTGAACGCCATGCGATCGGCTGCCGCCGAGAAGGCCGGGGCACCGTGCACGCCCTCGCCGTTGGTGAGCGGGCGGGGGGCGGAGCCATCGACCGGAAGCGCGAAGATCTGGGTGGTGGTGCGGACGGACTCGGCGACATAGACCGAACGCGCGTCGCGCGACCAGCCTACGAGGTTGGCGGAGCGGTCGTGGGTCTCGGCCAGTCGTCGGGGTGCGCCGCCATCCGCCGAGACCACGTAGACGTCTCCCAGGCCGATCGGTTCTGGCTGGTCGCCACTGGAGACGTAGGCGATCCAGCGGCCATCGGGGGACCAGTGCGGGGATCCCTCGGCGCCCGCCCCCATCACCAGAGGCGTCGGCGCGCCGCCATTGGCAGCGACCGCCTGGATGTCGCCCGCGATCATGCCGGTGTTGATCCGCGGATCGGGCTGTGACGCGAAGACGATGCGGGATCCGTCGGGCGACCAGTCGAATGAGGTGAGGTGGAAGGCTCCCTCGGTCAGGCGCGTGGCCGACGCCGGCTCCCCGGCGGAGGCGGCCGCGACCTCGACCACATAGAGGTGTGCGTACTTGAAGTCCTGATCGAAGAGGATGACGTCGCGCTTCTCACGCTTGGCTTCCTTCTCCGCCTCGGTCTCGGGGTCCGCCGCCAGGAAGGCGATCCGCGACCCGTCCGGCGACCAGGCAAAGCTCCCCACACCGGTCTCAGCGTCCGTCAGCTGCTGCGCCTCGCCGCCGCCGATCGGGATCAACCACACCTGGTTCTTGCCGGATCGGGACGACGTGAACGCCAGTGTGCGGCCGTCCGGGCTGAAGGCCGGAGCGTCCGAGGACTTCTCTCCGCGGGTGTACTGGAGCACCGTGGCGCCGTCCGTGGAGGCCAGCCAGATCTGGCTGACGTACTCGGACTTCTCGCCTTCCATGAGCGGTTCTCGCACGACGTACGCCACCCAGGCCCCGTCCGGAGATAGCGTGGTGCCGGACACGCTGCGGTAGCGCATCTGCAGCGCCGCCGTCCAACCTTCCTCTCCACTCTGGGTCTGAGCGAAGGCGCCGCCGTTGGGAAACGTCGTGAGAAGGGCGCCGACCATCAGCGCCACGCGGGACAGGGACATGAGGCCTCCTGGGGTGACTCCGGTAGGTGGGGTCCAAGGTTCCCCGGCGAACGGTCCCCGGCAAGGGGCGACGGCCCCCGCTGTGCCCTGGCCAGCCGCGGCGGCAGATTGTGCGGATGGGGACTCCCGAACACCTCGATGCGTTCGCGGTGGCCGCACCCGGACTGGCGCCCGTGCTCGCGGCCGAGCTGGCGGGCCTGGGCGTGGCCGCGGGCCGGGTCGCCCCGGAGGGCGTGGAGTTTCGGACCGACCTCGCGGGTCTTTGCAGGGTCAACCTCTGTTCGCGTACGGCGAGTCGCGTGTTGGTCCGGATCGCCCGTTTCCGCGCAGCCCATTTCGACGAGCTCGTCAAAGGGGCCACGGTCGTCGACTGGCAGCGCTGGATCGAGCCCGGCTCAGCAGTGCGCTTCCGGGTGACCTGCAGCAAGTCGCGGCTCTACCATCAGCGGGCGGTGGAGGAGCGGTTGCGGGGCGTGCTCGGCGCAGAGGGAGCTGTTCCCGACGACGACGGCCTCGCGGCGTTGGTCGTCGTGCGCATCCACCGCGACCAGTGCACCCTCTCCATCGACAGCTCGGGGGAGCTGCTGCATCGCCGGGGATATCGCCTGGCCACTGCGAAGGCGCCGCTGCGGGAGACGCTGGCCGCGGCGCTCCTACTGGCGTGCGGATGGGACGGCGGTCGGCCGCTGGTGGATCCGTTCTGCGGCTCGGGCACGGTCGCCATCGAAGGCGCGCTTCTCGCCCGCCAGATGGCTCCGGGGGCTGGCCGCGGCTTTGCGTTGGAGCGTTGGCCCTGGGCGGACGGCGCCGTGCTGGAGCAGGTGCGACGCCAGGTGGCCGCTGCCGTACTTCCGCGTGCACCGGCACCCATCCGCGGCCCGGATCGCGATGAGGGTGCAGTGGCGGCCGCGCGCGCCAATGCAGAACGCGCCGGCGTTCTCGGGGATGTAGTCCTGGAACGGAGCCCGGTCTCCGACCTCAGAGCTCCCCCGGGCGTGGGGCTGGTCCTCACCAATCCGCCCTACGGGCTGCGGGTGCGGGGCGGCAAGGACCTGCGCGATCTGTACGATCGGTTCGGTCAGGTGCTGCGAGGCGATTTCCGAGGGTGGCAGGTCGCTGTGCTCGGCACCGACCGATCCCTGGTGGGCCGGTTGCAGCTGGACCTGGAGGCGCAGCTGCGCACCACGAATGGCGGCGTGCCGGTGACGCTCTTCGTCGGCACGGTTCCCTGAGAAGGCCGTTCCCCGTGGGATGCCCCGCGCGGCGTCAGCGGTTGGTGGGAAAGCCCAGGTCGACACGACTGCCCGAGGGGTCGGGCCAACGCACGGTGAGGACCTTGGGCTTCGTGTAGAAGTGCACGCCCTCCGGACCGTAGATCGTGTGATCTCCGAAGGCCGACTCTTTCCAGCCGCCGAACGAGTGGTAGCCCACCGGAACGGGGATGGGGACGTTGATCCCCACCATGCCGGCGTCGGCATCCTCCTGGAAGCGCCGGGCCGCGCCTCCGTCGCGCGTGAAGATCGCCGCGCCGTTGCCCCAGGGATTCCTTGCGATCAGGTCGACCGCTTCCTGGTAGGTGTCGACGCGCAGGACGCACAGCACGGGTCCGAAGATTTCGTCCTCGTACACGCTCATCCCCGGGCGCACCCGGTCGAGCAGCGAGGCTCCCAGGAAGAAGCCGTCGCCTTCGAAGGCCGTCTTGCGACCATCCACGATGACCTGGGCACCGTCGCGCGCCCCTTCGTCCAGGTAGCGTGCCACCCGGTCCCGGTGCTCCCGCGTGATCAGTGGACCCATCTCGGAATCCGGATCGAATCCGGATCCGACGCGGAGCCGGGGCAGGCGGTCCGCGATGGCGGTGACCAGCGGGTCGGCGACCTTCCCCACCGTGACCACGACCGAGATGGCCATGCAGCGTTCGCCCGCCGAACCGTACGCGGCGGACACGGCAGAGTCGGCCGCGAGATCCACGTCGGCGTCGGGGAGCACGACCATATGGTTCTTGGCTCCGGCCAGAGCCTGGACGCGCTTGCCGTGGGCCGTGGCCGTCTGGTACACGTGGCGCGCGACCGGGGTGGAGCCCACGAAGCTCACGGCCTTCACGTCGGGGTGGACGAGCAGGCGGTCGACCGCCACACGGTCGCCGTGCACGACGTTGAGGACGCCTGCCGGGAAGCCGGCCTCATGGAACAGCTCCGCCAGAAACGAGGGTGCGGACGGGTCGCGCTCGGACGGCTTCAGAACGAAGGTGTTCCCGCAGGCGATGGCGTTGGGAAGCATCCACAGCGGCACCATCGCCGGAAAGTTGAAGGGAGTGATGCCGGCAACGACTCCCAGGGGGCGTCGGACGGAGTACACGTCGATGCCCGTGGAGGCCTGTTCGCTGTAGGTGCCTTTCAGGAGCTCGGCCAGCCCGCAGGCGTACTCGATGTTTTCCAGTCCGCGCGCCACCTCGCCCTGTGCGTCCGCCAGTACCTTGCCGTGCTCGGCCGTCAGGCGCCGAGCGATCTCGCCGGCGTTGCGCTCCACGAGATCCCGAAAGCGGAACATCAACTTCGTACGACGGGCGATGCTCACGTGCCGCCACTCTTCGAAGGCGGCCTGAGCATTGGCGACTGCCTCGTCGACCTCGTGGACACCGGCCAGCGGAACCAGACCGGTCTGTACACCGCGGGCAGGGTCGTAGACCGGCGAAGTGCGCCCCGACGTCCCCGCTCGGAGCGCTCCCGCCACGAAATGATGGAGCGCTCGCGGCGCGCCCGGGGCCTCGGTGGGACGCTGGGTCACTGGTTCCATGAACGGCTCGCCGCAACGGGAGGGGTGGGAGTTTCCAAGAAGGGTCAGCGAGGGCCACAATAGAGGCTCAGGGAAGGGAGCGTCCAGGGAGCCACACCGTCGTGGGGATCATCCGGGCCTGGGATTTGGAGAAAGCCACATGGCACTGATCAGCGTCGACCCGGCCACCGGGAAGACCCTGCGCGCCTTCGAGACGATGTCGGACGAAGTGGTCGCGGCGATCGTGGAACGCGCGCAAGCCGCGCACCGGGGCTGGCGCGCGACCTCGTTCGAGCGCCGGGCCGCCCCGATGCGTCGGGTAGCCGAGCTGCTGAGGGAGCGGCAGGAGGAGTTGGCGGAGCTGATGACCCGCGAGATGGGAAAACCCATCACGGGCGCGCGTTCCGAGTTGGAGAAGTGCGCCTGGGTCTGCGAATACTACGCCGAGCACGGGGAGCGCTTCCTGGCAGCCCAGCCGGTTCAGACCGATGCGCGTCGAAGCTTCGTGGCGTTCGAGCCCCTTGGGGTGGTCCTGGCGGTGATGCCCTGGAACTTCCCCTTCTGGCAGGTGCTCCGCTTCGCGGCCCCTGCCCTGATGGCGGGCAACGCCGGCATCCTCAAACACGCCTCCAACGTGATGGGATGTGCGCTCGCGATCGAGGACCTGTTCCGGGACGCCGGATTCCCGGAGGACCTGTTCCGGAGCCTCCTGATCCCGGGGAGCGCGGTGACAAGGGTCATCGAACACCCGGGCGTGGCCGCGGTCACCCTGACGGGCAGCACTCCGGCAGGGAAGAGCGTGGCCGCCAAGGCCGGGGAGATGCTCAAGAAGACCGTACTCGAGCTGGGCGGGAGCGATCCTTACGTGGTGCTCGCCGACGCGGACCTCGATCAGGCCGTGGCGACCTGTGTGACCAGTCGACTGATCAACAACGGGCAGAGTTGCATCGCCGCCAAGCGCTTCATCGTGGTCGAACCACTGCTCGCGGACTTCGAGCGCCTGTGCGTCGAACAGATGGCGGCGCGCACTGTCGGCGATCCCATGCTCGCTGGAACGGACATCGGTCCCCTGGCTCGCACCGATCTGCGCGACGAATTGCACGCTCAGGTCCTCCGGAGCGTCGAGGCGGGCGCACGTCTTCTGCTTGGTGGCCGGGTCCCGGACGGCGAGGGAGCGTTCTACCCGCCGACCGTACTGGCGGGAGTGCACCCGGGGATGCCCGCGTTCGACGAGGAGCTGTTCGGGCCGGTAGCGGCCATCGTTCCCGCCGGGAACGAGGCCGAGGCCATCGACCTCGCCAACCGAAGTGAGTTCGGGTTGGGCGCGGCGGTCTTCACTCGCGACCTGGAGCGTGGGGAGCACATCGCCCGACATCGCCTCGAAGCGGGCTCCTGCTTCGTCAATGCCTTCGTGAAGTCCGATCCACGCCTACCCTTCGGGGGGATCAAGACCTCGGGGTACGGCCGCGAGCTGTCCGAGTTCGGAATCCGGGAGTTCGTCAACATCAAGACCGTCTATGTGGCCTGAAGCGTGGGACGCGGAGCGCCGGCGCTTTGTGGTGTTCGGTGTCCTACTGACTGCGGCCTGTGGTCCCCCCTCCGCCGATCTGGTCCTGCGCGGGGGGCACATCTACACGGCAGACGCCACCCGGAGCCGGGCGGAAGCGCTGGCGATCCGTGGTGACAAGATCGTATTCGTCGGCAGCGCCGCTGGCGCCCAAGCGTGGGTGGACGGGCATACGGAGATCGTCGAGCTGGAGGGCCGGATGGCCCTTCCCGCCTTTCGCGACGCGCACGTGCACGCAATCACGGCCGGAGTGGAGCTGGGTCAGTGCGACCTGAATGAGCTCACCACGCTGGAGGCCGTGCGCGACAGCATCGCAGGCTGCGCAACACGCAGCGGTGCCGCCGGCTGGATCACGGGCGGGGGGTTCGATTTGGGGTTGTTTCCAGGCGGTGCGCCGCGGCGTGAGACCCTCGACTCGTTGACGGGGAGCGTCCCCACCTTCCTGTCCTCCGCGGATGGGCACACGTCCTGGGTCAACTCGGCTGCACTGGAGGTTGCCGGCGTGACTGCGGAGACCCCGGATCCCGAGGCGGGCGTGATCGTGCGTGACCGTGCGGGCCAGCCCGTGGGCACGCTGCGGGAGGACGCGTCGGACCTGGTCTCCCGGCACCTTCCCCCCACCTCGCAGGAGGAATACCAGCGTGGCTTGCGGCGGGCGCTGGAGCGCATGGCGCGCTTCGGCATCGTGTCCTTCCAGGAGGCCAGCGCATCCGAGGCCCTGCTCGAGGCGTACGCGACCGCCGATCGCGACGGGTGGCTCAGCGCGCGCGTCCGGGCCGCCCAGCATGTGGATCGTACGCGCGGTGCCGAGCAGGTGGAGGAGATGCTGGAGCGTCGGCAACGCTACCGGGGCCGGCGTCTCGAGGCGGGCTCGGCCAAGATCTTCGTGGACGGGGTCATCGAAGGAGCCACCGGCGCGCTACTCGATCCCTACCTCCCCCTCCCAGGAGAAGATCCCGGCCGCTCCGGTCCGGACGGCCGCGGAATCCCCAACTATTCCCAGGCTCGACTGGACAGCATTGTCACGCGCCTGGATGGTGCCGGCATGCAGGTACACATGCACGCGATCGGTGACCGGGCCATCCGCATGGGGCTGGACGCGCTGGAGTCGGCGCGGCGCGTGAACGGCGTGCGCGACAGCCGCCACCATCTCGCCCACATCCAGCTGTTCGCGCCCGAGGACCTTCCCCGCTTCGCCCAGCTGGGTGCCGTCGCGAACTTCCAGCCCCTCTGGTCGTTCGCGGACTCGTACATGACGGAGTTGACCGAGCCCCGGCTGGGCCCGGAGCGCTCGCGCTGGCAGTATCCCATCCGCTCCGTGGTGGAGAGCGGCGCCAGGGTCGCCGCCGGAAGCGATTGGTCTGTGTCGTCGTTGAACCCGCTGGACGCGATCCAGGTGGCTGTCACGCACCGAAGCCTGGAGGCGGCCCCGGACGAGGCGGTCTGGAACCCGGAGCAGCGCGTCGATCTGGCCACCATCCTGGACGCGTACACGGTGGGGTCGGCGTTCGTCAATTTCGAGGACGACCGGAGTGGGTCGCTGGAGGTCGGGAAGCTCGCCGATCTGATCGTGCTGGATCGCGATTTGTTCGAGACCCCTCCAGAGGAGATCCACCGTGCGCAGGTGGTGCTCACCCTCCTGGAAGGCGAGGCCATCTATCGCGCGGTCCCTCGCTGAGCAGCGGAGCGAGACGGCGCCGCTGTTCCTTGCCCCGACTTCACGGTTCCCCCTGGGCGGGGGCGCGGGTTCGGGAGCCCAGGTGGCGGAGCAGGGGGGCCGTGGGGCATCTTTGAGAATCCGTTCCCGCCACCTTCAGACCGGATCCGCCGTGAATCGTAGCCTTGTCTCGATCTTCCTCGCTGGTGCCCTCTCCATCGCCGGGGCGCGTGCCGCTGCCGCGCAGAACAGCACGGGCGGGAATGCCGCGACCAGCCGCTCGGCCGGCGCTGGCTTCGTGGCCCAGGCCTCCGCCACCCAGGTCGCTCCGGTCATCGACGGCAGACTGGGTGACGCGCCTTGGGCCGATGCGCTTCCGCTCACGGATTTCGTGCAGCGCGAGCCGCGGGATGGGGAGGCGTCGAGTGAGCGCACCGAGGTGCGCATCCTCTACGACGACGAGGCGCTCTACGTCGGTGTCTGGGCGTTCGACTCGCGCCCCGAGGGGATCGTGCCCGGGGATCGGATTCGCGACTACGAGCTCGAAGAGAGCGATGCCGTTGTGTTGGTTCTGGACACGTTCCGGGACCAGGTCAACGGTTTCGTGTTTGGGACCACGCCCTCCGGGATCGAATACGACGGGCAGGTCGCCAACGAAGGTCAGGGCGGCGGGTTCTTCCTCGGAGGTGGCGCGGGCAACAACCAGCGCCGCTTCCAGGCCGGAGCGGGAGGCGGGTTCAACAAGAACTGGGATGGGAGCTGGACCGTGGCCACCTCCACGGACGCACAGGGGTGGTATGCGGAGTTCCGGATTCCCTTTTCGACCCTGCGCTACGGGTCCGAGGCACCGAGCTGGGGCTTCAACGTGATGCGACGGATCCGTCGCAAGAACGAGGAGGCTTTTTGGACGCGGGTACCGCGCGAGTTCAACCTGTACCGGCTCAACTACGCCGGTGAGCTGCAGGGGTTGGAGCCTCCCTTCCGCCGCCTGGCCAGCGTAACGCCGTACGTGCTGGGCTCCACCGCGAAGGACTACGAAGCCGGCGATACGGAGTTCGGGTCCGGGTACGAGTGGGGCGGTGAAGCCAAGGTCCAGGTGACACAGGGCCTGACGCTGGACCTCACGGCCAACACGGACTTCGCCCAGGTCGAGGTGGACGACCAACAGGTCAACCTGACGCGGTTCTCGCTCCTGTTTCCCGAGAAACGCCCGTTCTTTCTGGAGAATGCCGGCTTCTTCACCGTCGGAGGCGGCGGCGCCGATCTGTTCTTCAGCCGTCGCATCGGAATCTCCAGCGGACAGCCCGTGCCCATCCTGGGCGGCGCTCGTTTGTCGGGGAAGACGGCGGGACTGAACGTCGGGCTGTTGCACATCCAGACCGACGGGCTCGAGGACGTGCAACCGGCCACCGCCTATTCGGTGGCGCGCCTGGCGCGGGAGCTGCCGAATCGATCTCGGATCGGCGGCCTGTTCGCGGATCGCAACAGCGACTTCGACGGAGACGACAACCGCACCTACGCGCTGGACGCGCAGGTGGGGATCGGACAGGCGCTCACCTTGAGCGGTTGGGCGGCGCGCACCGACACGCCGGAGGATCTGGACGCGGAGCAAGCCTGGAACCTGAATGCGGGCTGGAGCAGCCGGAGCTGGACGGGCAGCCTGCAGGCCCAGGAGTTCGGCGAGAACTTCGATCCTGGCGTCGGTTTCGCCTCCCGCGTGGGACACCGCTACTACCAGGCGTTCGCGATGCACTACGTCCGCCCCCGCCGGATCTTCCGCGAGTTGCGCCCGCACGTCTCGTACTTCACCTACCGCAGCCGGAAAGACGGAATCGAACGTGGCTTCGAGGAGACGTCACGCCTGCACGTCGACTCCCACTTCGAGTGGGCGAGCGGCATGATGTTCAGTCCAGCCATGAACTGGTCGCGAGAGGGGCTCTACGAGCCCTTCCAGATCGCGGACAGCGTGGTGGTGCAGCCCGGGGTCTACGAGGGATGGGAAGCCGCCTGGCGATTCAACACCAACCGATCCGCGCGAGTGGTGCTGGACGCCGGAATCGACTGGGGCACATTCCTCTCCGGCACCCGCCACGGCTGGAACATGGCCGTGACCCTGAGGCAGGGTGAGGCGCTGACCACGTCGTTCCGGTACGCGGAGAACGACCTCGATCTGGCCGAGGGGCGGTTCAAGACACGCCTGGGCGGTATGAATGTCGGGTACTTCTTCACGCCCCGGATCTACGTGCAGTCTCTGCTTCAGTACAGCGACCAGGCCGACCGCTGGTCCACGAACGTCCGGTTCGGTTGGCTCAACACCGCGGGCACGGGCCTCTTCATCGTCTACAACGACGTTCAGGGAATCGACGACCTCAGCGGGCCCCTGGGCCGTTCGCTGATCCTCAAGTTCACTCGGCAATTCAACGTGATGGGAGGCTGACGTGCCACTGCCGTCGATGGACCAGATCAAGGACATGCTCGAGAGCGCCGAGATGAAGGCGCGGGTGGAGAGCAAGGAGACCCTCGAGAGCATCCGCGCGGGATTCGGCCCTGCCCTGGAGAAGGTCAAGGACAGGTTGGGGGACTCCTGGCAGGATGTGCGCACGATCTACGAGATGGCCTTCGACGAGACCTTCGACATGAAGAAGGAGGTCAAGTACGCGGCGGTGGGCGCGCTGGCCTACCTCGTAAGCCCGGTGGATCTGCTTCCCGAACGCTACCTGGGTGCGTTGGGGCTCGCCGACGACGTGGCCGTCCTGGTGTGGGCGCTGAAGTACGCGCAACCGGAGATCGAGCGCTACCGGGCGCACCGGGCCGCACCGGGGGGAGAGGGGGTGGCTCCGAGTACGGGGGGCGGTGGCGGCGCCTGACGAGCTGACGGTTTGTCCGAACGCACGAGGGGTGGCACGGCGCGGCGCCGGCCACCCCTCGTGACGTTCCCGGGGCGCCTCCGCAGGCGCCCGCACGATCCGGCTAGAAGTGCCCGGAGAGCAACACCTGTCCGCCGATGCGTACCTCGATCGTCATCCCGGTCGTCACGTCGGGCACGGACTGTCCAACGTCCGAGTTGCGGTTGATGGAGGCATTTCCGAGTCCGTCCGTCACCCCGTCGGCCACCACCGTCCCGCCCACCAGGAAGGAGACACTGGTGTTGCGCGGCCCGTTCTCCAGCTCGATCTGCAGCTCACGCTCCCCGCCGATGTTCTTGTACTTCGCCTTTCCAGATGCGGCAGGAAAGGCGGCGTCGGCGCTGAGGGTGACGCGGACCTCGCCGGAGATCGGCGTGCCCCCGTTCGACGAGGGATCGCCGGGGGTGGCCGCGACCGGGTCTGCCGTGGATTCAGGAGCCGTGGGGATGTCGCAGGCGACGCCTGCGAGCCCAAGCGTGAGGGAAGCGAGCAGTGCAGGAAGCCGCGTGCGCATGACCAGACTCCAACCAGAGCGAGAGCGTCGCGACCGACCATCGGAGCGACTGCGCTTCCCTTGGGCATTCGACGTGCCGCTCCAGGGACGATGTGCGCAACTGCTTGTACGACAGCGCTCTGGGCGCAGAGCGACCAACGCGGCCCCCTTGGGGGGGGACCACGGGTGGGACGCGCACGGTCCCAGTGGCGTCAGGGGGCGTCGCAGTGCGCTGTGTGCCGAGCGCGCTCTCCGGCCCAGCGGGCCAGCGCGGCGAAGCGATGCAGCGCGTGGATCAGCTTCCCGTAAGGCGTGGTGAGGAACAGGGCCCCGACGCACGTGAGATGGAGGACCAGGCTCGGGCCCAGGGCCGCGGTCTCGCGCAGGAACAGCACCCCGAAGCCGCTAGCGACGGTGAGCAGCAGGAGCCACAGGAGCTGCGCGTCGAGCCGGCGGGCCGCGGGGAAGGCAGGGTCCCGGTCCGCATGTCGGCGAAGTGCAAGCAGGCCCAAGCAACCCACCATCAGGCCGGCCCCGCCCAGCGAGCCCAGAAGCACCGGAAGGCTGGTGAGCGCATACGGCGCTTCGCGGTGCAAGACGTGGTGGTAGAGCGCAGCCACCGAAGTCGCTGCCAGATCCAGCAGGAAGCCCCAAACCACGAGCTGATGGAAGAGGCGACGCCGCGCGGAGGGCCGCTCTTCCGGATAGGGGCAGCCCTCCCCTCCGCCGCCCAGGTAGGTGAGCCGGGCCGCGTCGATCGCGGCCCGGAGGAGGCCTGCGGACCCGCCCGAGCGGGAAAGCCATCCCGCGGCCCGGGTGGCGGCCAACCAAGCCATCGCGACGGCCAGCAGGAGGAGGCCGGCGCTCCCTACCAGGGCCGAATAGGGCACCACTGCGTAGAAGGCGCCCGCTCCGACGTGCGGGACGGTCAACGCACGGAGACCGGGGCCCAGTCCGACCACGGCCAGGATCCCCACGAACGCGAGCGCGCCCGCGAGCCACGCGCCGACCACGGGGCGGCGCAGCCAGCGTCCCAGCCAGCGGGGGCGTGCGAAGCGGGTGTAGCTGTGGAGGCGCAGCTCTGCGAACACGCGCGGAACGTTGACATCGAACGCGTGCGGTGGTGCGTACTGACAGGCGTAGTAGCAGCCGCGGCAGTCGTGGCAGAGGTTGGACAGATAGCGCAGGTCGTCGTCGGTGAACGCTGTGCGCAACTCCATGGCCGGGAACACGGCGCAGAAGCCCTCGCAATAGCGGCAGGCATTGCAGAGCGTCATCACGCGCCGGGCTTCAGTCAGCGTCTCAGCCTCGGACATGGCGCGCCGCCTCCTCTCCCGCGATGCGGCCGAAGACCGTTCCCAGGGTCATGCCGAAGCCTGCCAGGTAGCCCTGACCCAGCACGTTGCCCGACATGATCTCTCCCGCAGCGAAGACGTTGGGCAGTGCGTGCCCGTCTTCCAGGATCACTCGGGCGTCCGCGCCCACCCTGACCCCCATGTAGGTGAAGGTGATGCCGGGACGCAGCGGCCAGGCACGGAAGGGGGGCCGGTCCAGTGGGAGTGCCCAGTGGCTCTTGGGCGGGTCGAGCGCCTCGGTGCGGCAGTCGTCGAGCTTCGAGGGGTCGAACGTACCGGGCACGATCGCACGATTGTACGCCGCCACCGTCTGCTGCAAGCGATCGACGGGCAGGCCGAGCGCGGCCGCCAGGTCGGGGATGGTGGCGGCTTCGATCGGGGGGAACGCGGAAGGCATGGTCAGGCCTCGCGTCTGGTCGTCGATGATGCCGTAGGCGATCTGGTCGGGTTGCTGTGCGACCAGGCGCCCCCAGATCGCGTAGCGCTTCGGCCAGACATCCTCGCCTTCGTCGTAGAAGCGTCTGCCCTCGCGGTTCACGGCGATGCCGAAGGGTACGCAGTCCAGGCGCGTCACGATGCCGCCGTCGAAGCGCGGCGCACGGGCATCGACGGCCACGGCGTGGCACTGCGTGGGATCGCCGATGGTCGCTGCTCCGTGGTCCAACAGGGCTTCGAGCACCCGGCCCCGGTCGTAGGGGCTCCCGCGGATCACGAAGTTGTCCGCGGCGGGTCCCCAAGCGCGTCGCAACCACTCTTCATTCGCTTGGAAGCCTCCTGAGGCCGCGACCAGCGTGTGCGCCTCGATGCGCTCAGTCCCGTTCGCACCGCTGGTCAGCGCCGCCCGAAACCGTCCGTCCTCGACCTCCAGCCCGGTCACCTCGGCTTCATAGCGGACCTGCACGCCCATGGCGGTGGCCGTGTGGTAGTACGCGTTCAGGAGAGCCTTTCCGCCGCCCAGGAAGAAGGCGTTGGTCCGGGAAAGCTGGAGCGACCCCTTGAGCGGCGCCTGGAAGCGTGCACCGTGCCGCTCCATCCAAACTCCGAGGTCACGGGAACGGGACAGTGTCAAACGCGCCAGCGTCTCATCCGTCCGGCCGCCGGTAACGCGGAGCAGGTCGTCGAGGAACTCGGACTCGGTGTAGGGTCCGCTGAGCACCTGGGTGGGGGCATCGTGCACGTAGCGCAGATTGCGTGTGTGCCGGCTGTTCCCACCCCGGAAGACCTTGGGGGCGGCTTCCAGCATCAAGACGCGCGCACCGGAGGCCCGCGCGCTCAGGGCGGCGCAGAGCGCCGCATTCCCTCCCCCCACGACCAGCACGTCCCAGGGGGCTTGTCGACTTGCCGTTGACACCGGGGCAGAATAGAAGTCAGCCCTCGGCCTCGCCACGAGGCGGGAGCCGCCCAGCTCGGAGGTCTGCACCATGTCTGCCACGCGTACGTTTGCCGTTGCCGCGCTCGCCTGGTCCGTCGCCTGCGGTCCTGCCTCGGACGACGCGACCTTCAGCGGGGGCTCCGCGGCGATGCCCGCGTTCCAGATCGGCGATCCGCCGGCGTCCCAGGTCGCGCGCTCGAACGCGGGGATGGTGGTCAGCCAGGCGCCCTTCGCCGCCCAAGCAGGTGCGCACATCCTGGCGATGGGCGGCAATGCGGTCGACGCGGCGGTCGCCACGGCGTTCGCGCTCACGGTGGTCGAGCCCGGCAATTCAGGGCTGGGTGGTCGCACACAGGTGCTGATCCGCCATCCGGACGGGCAGGTGGCCGCGCTGGATGGGACCAACCAGGTGCCGGCCGCCTATCCGGCGGACACGGTCGTAGGTCCCGACCTCACGTCCGGCTACGGCATGATCGGCATTCCCGGGACGGTGGCCGCCTTGACCGCCGCGCTCGAGCGGCACGGCTCACTGCCCCTGGCCACGGTGATCGCACCGGCGGTGACCCTGGCGGAGCAGGGGTTCCCCTTGAGCGGCGACCAGGCGGAAGCCCTGGCACGCGTCGCGGAGGACCTGCGGCTCTACGAAGGATCGCGTCAGTATTTCCTGAAGCCGGACGGACGTCCGTATCAAGCCGGGGAGCGCTTCGTCCAGTCCGATCTGGCGGCTACTCTGCGTGCGATCGGGCAGGAGGGCGCGGACGTCTTCTATCGCGGCTGGATCGCGGACCGGATCGCGGAGGACATGGCCGCACACGGTGGCTACGTGACGCGCGCCGATCTGGAGGCCTACTCGGTGCGCGACGCGCTGGTGGCGCAGAGCGAATACCGTGGCCACACCCTGGTGGGCACGTACCTTCCCGCCGGCGGAGCCAACGTGCAGGCGCAGATGCAGATGATGGAGCGTGCGTCGCCGGAGCCCCTGGCCGAGGGCTTCCCGTGGGCGGCGGTGGTCGCCCAGGCGCTGCTCTTCGGGTTCGAGGACCGGCTCGTCGATCTCGCCAACATGGGGCCCGCCGAAACCTTCCCTCGCCCCGATCGTCTGGCCTGGCTGCTCGATCCTGCCCGACTCGACCAGCGGGCGGCGGCCATCCGCGTTCCCCGGGAGACGGCTGCGGCCCCTCGAGTACCGGAACGGGTGGGGGTCTTCCCGGACGGTCACACCACCCACCTGTCCGTCGTGGACCGCGAAGGTCGGGCGGTCTCCCTGACCCAGTCGCTCGGGCCCACCATGGGCTCCCGGGTGGCGGCGCCGGGGCTCGGCTTCGCGTATTCGGCCACCATGGGCTACCTGACCGGGACGGCTGCCTCGTCGGGGATTCGGGCCCTGGGCCCCGGTGACCGCGCCTCGTCCCGACAGTCCCCCTCGCTGGTCGTGGGGCCGGAGGGAACGTTGGAGATGGTCATCGGCGCATCGGGGTCGCGGCGCATCCTCTCGGCCATCGTCCAGGTCCTGTCACGGACCATCGACCACGGTACCGGCTTCGAGGAGGCCATGGCGGCGCCCCGACTGCACGTTGAGCCGGCGGAGCCCGATGTGCTGTACCTGGAAGCCGATTGGCCCCAGGATCTGCAGGCGCAGCTGCAGGCGTTCGGCTACGAGATCCGCAATCGGTTGGGCGAGAGTGTCGCCAACGTATCCGCCATCCGCTACGACGCGCATAGCGGAGGCATGATCGGGATCGCCGATCCACGCGGAAGCGGGGCGGCCGTGGGGGTTCCGAGCCGCTAGGGAAGCCTGCACACGTGGGGTGCCCCGCGCGTAGGGGCTGCCCGCGTTCGGGGGAGACGATGCATCAACCCTGCGACGCCCCTGCGCCCCCCGCTACGGTGCCGCCGACCCCAGGAGTCGCGCGCTCAGGGCGGCGCGATCGATGACGACACCACGCAGGTAGACCCGGTCGATGGCGCGCGTACGCGTGATGTCTGTAAGCGGATTCCCGTTCAGCACCACGAAGTCGGCGGACGTTCCCACCCCGATCGTACCCACATCCTCCAATCCCAGCAGCGCTGCCGATGTCCCGGTGGCGGCGGCGAGCACTGCAGCCGGTGTCATGCCGGACCGCACCATGTCCTCCATCTCCTGATGGACCGCCCAGGGGGTGTTGCCGTCGGTGCCGAACGCGATGCGGATCCCGGATTCACTCAAGCGCGCCAGGTTGCGGGCCTGCACTGCAAAGGAGGCTTGGGCCGCGGGGCGATCGACCGAGGCGTCCTGCATCCGCGCCAACTCGTCCGGCGGCACGGTACCGCTCAGCCACGAGAGATCCTGGGCAACCCCCGGATCCGGTAGGTTGGGGACCAGCACCACGTTCGGGTGGGCTTGCCAGAGCGTGACGAGCTCGTCGTCGATCTCCTGGTCCCGCACGCCGTGGGCGAACGCATCCACGCCGGCCCGGATCAGGCCCTTGGCGTCTTCCAAACGGAAGATGTGGGCCGTTACCGGAAGGCCGTGGCGGTGTGCTTCGTCGATCACCGCTCCGTAGAGCGGAGGAGACAGACGCTCGTACTGACCTCCGCGGTCGTCCACCCAGATCTTGACGAAATCCACCTGCTGCGCCGCCAGCTCCTGCACAGCCGCTCGCGCTTCCGCTTCGGTGGTGACCCAGTAGGGGACCTCCGTCCGACCCGGTTCAGGCGAAGTGATGCCGCGACCCGCCGAGAGGGCGCGTGACCCGTCCGGAACGCGTTCGTCGCGCATCGCGAAGGCGACGCTGCCGCTGTCGAGACCGAGGCTCAGTGCGGTGCCGGTGCCGTAGTAGGCCATGTGCTGGAGGTCGAGCGTACGGGAGGGCCGGTCCACGCTCAGGTGCACGTGCGCATTCACGAGAGCGGGGATCACGGTCTTCCCTGTGAGGTCCACGTGGGTAGCGCGGCCCGGGATCTCCACCTCGCCGCGGACGCCCACCTGTGTGAATCGTCCGTCCTGCACCACGAACACCGCGTCATCGATGGGAGCGCTGCCATCCCCCACGACGACGCGTGCCCCCTCGAAGACGGTGGCGTCGGTGGCGGTTCCGCTCTCGGCGGGGGCACAGCCGGCCAGGGCGGCTACGGTCAGCGTGGCCAGGACGGCCGGCCAGGAGGGGCGCAACCATGGGGTCGGGTGGGGCATCGGGTGCTCCGGTCCGGGGAAAGGTGCACAACGCGTACTGCGCCGGCGCTACGTCGGCAAGTCGGGGATCGACGACGCGTCCCTCGGACCGGAGCAAGAAGCGAGGGGGGCGGGATCCCGGCCGCCCCCCTCATGGGTGCTCGCTTCGCTGCTTCCGCTCGCACCTCTACACGCTCAGCACCGCTTCGACCGCCTTTCGAGCCAGGTCCGCCGCGAGCGCGGGGATGTCGAAGAGGTTGATCTTGCCCAGCGACGTCCAGCTGCCGTCCAACACCGCGTAGACCTCATAGGTAGGCGTGAGATTCCCCATGATCAGGCCAATCTCGGTGAGCCGCGGCACGGGGATGACGCCGTCGACGATCTGGTCCTTCAGGCTCTCGAACAGGGCCTTGGAAGGGATCTGATTGTAGATCGTCTCGGCCTTGATCTTGATGTCCGAGGTCGCCTTGATGTTCTTGACGTTGTCGGCGGCGGTCAGCAGCGCCTGCTGCGCCGTGGCGCTCATGGTGGTCACGTTGACCGTTACGGTCTTGATCGTCACGCCCAGGACCTTGTAGCGGTATGTGTAGCTCACGTTGCGCAGGTTGGCGATGGTGCGCAGGTACTGCTCGAGCAGGCGGCGCGTGGCGTCGTTGTCCTGGATCTGCAGCGCCTGGGCCTTCAGCGCGTCGAGCTGCCGGTTCAAGCCGGACTGGAAGGAGCGCAGGGCGCTCGAGAGGCTCGAGTAGTAGACCGTCCCCTTGTGGGCGTTGAGCCGGCTCGTGATCACCTGATCGATCGTGACCTTGGCCTGATCCATGGCCGGGGGAATGGCCTGACGGAAGCCACGTAGGCTCCACTCGAACTCGTAGTCCTTGGTGGCCTGGACCACGTCGTCGTACGCCTTCTGGGCGTCTGCGATGGCCGCTCCCACCTCCGCCTGCACCGCGTCGAACATGGCGTCGTAGATCTCGACCGGTGGATTCAAGGCGATGGTCGTGGTCTCGGCGGTCACGGTTCCGGTGATGGCCAAGGGCGTGGTGCGACCGGCCTCGACCGCCCCGCGGATGGTGAGCGCGTCCGGCAGCATCTGAACCTGAGCCGTCATGCCGTAGAACTCGCCCACGACGTCGATCCCCATCTGACCTGCCAACTCGATCCGGAAGTCGCCGTCGCTCGAGATCACGCCTTCGGCCACCATGGCGGCGGCCGGCGTAAAGGGGATGAAGGTGGGCCACCAGGAGTAGCCCGCCGTCTCTCCGTGGATGTACGCATGCCCGACCAGGCCGCTCCTGGTGCCCGCTTCCGCCAGGACACCGGCGGACGCGCTGGCCAGGGGGATCTCGAACCCGAAGATCTCGTTCAAGGGACTGTTGGGCTTCTTGCTCAGCTTGAGTCCCAGCCCCAGCGACATCTCACCGTTGATTCCGGCCTGGTAGCCCACGGTCAGCGAGCTGGCGAAGGGATCTTCCGCCGACAGATGCGCCTCGTTGACCTGATTGTCCACCAACACGCCGTGGACGCTCACCGCCCCATAGAGCGGGAAGGTGCCCGTGCGGATGTTCTTCCCGTCGAAGTTGATGCGGGATCCGACCTCTGCGACCGGATGCGTCGGCACGAAGGGGATGCGGCCATGCAGGGACCAGCCGATCCCGGCGTCCCCGATCAGATCGTGCGATCCGTACACGAAATACATCGGATCGGTGTAGTCCATGATCATCAAGATCTCGTAGCCGATGGGCGCGGCGATCTTGATGGGCTTGACCGCGTTCGCGCCCGTCTCACCCGTGGCGACCCGCATCTCGAACGCGGTCTTGATGTGGAAGACGAAGTAGTCGGTGTCGTCTTTGAGAAGGATGTCGAACTCGCGGGTCTGGTTCAGGTACCTGCCCGAGAACAACCCGATATCGGCCTCGACGGGATCCGCGAACTCGATGCGCTCGTGTGGGGAGGGGATGACAGCCGTGCCGCTGATGTTCGTCACCTTCCCTGCTGCGTTCACAGCGACGTTCAGGTTGGCCTTCTCGAAGGTGACGGAGTTGCCCGCAGGTAGTGCCATCTCGAGCGCTCCGTCGACGGTATAGCCATTGGGGGTGTCGACGACCTTGCCCGTGGCCTTGAGCTGGCCGGCCGTGTAGCTCCCTTCGCCTTCACCCGCGCCCGTGGTGGGCGGCGGTGGGGGAGGGGGAGTCGTGGTGTCGGCGGGCGGCTGCACACCGGAGTCCCCCGGAGCGGGCAGGGGATCGGTGAGACTGTCGGCACAGGCGGAAAGCGCGAACGCCCCCAGCGCCAGCGCGATCACCCGGGGCCGTCCCAGGCGCGTCTTCGGGGTCCGAGGCAGTGTCGTCATGGTCGTAGCTCCCTGAGGGTCGTGTCCCGCACCCAGGAGTGCGCCGTTCCGGCGCGGCCACCCTCATGCCTGCCTCGACCGAGCGGTGGAGGCCTCCCCAGCGGCACCGACAGACGGTGAGGGAACGGCGGAGCAAAGCCATGAAAGGGGATTCCAGCCCCCGGGCAGTCACAGCCGCCGCTCCCGCGGCGTCAGGTGGGGTAGGGAGCCCTCCCGGCGCGGCGGTCGTCCGACCGGGCGCCGAGGGGCCGGCCACCAGGAGGCGGCGTGCTCAAGCGCATGATCCACCGTTCGATCGGGAAGCTGGAGCGGGAATTCGGCTACGATGCCGCCTACCTGCACGAGGTGACCGATGTCTCGCTGGGGGCGGCGCTCCGCTTCCTCTGCTTCGGCGTGATGGACCGACAGCACGCCGGCGTGCCGCCCGCGGCGATGGCCGCCGCTCGGATCGCGGCGACCCGGTCGGAGGACTGCGGTCCCTGCGCGCAGCTCACCATCGACATGGCGCGCGCCGCGGGCGTGCCCGACGCGACGCTGCAGGCCATCGTCGCCAGGAACTTCGAGCGATTGCCCCCGGACGCGGCTCTGGCGCTCCGCTTCGCGGAGGCGTGTCTGAAGCGAGAGCCAGCTGACAGCTTGCGAGACGAGGTGCGGCGGCGCTTCGGGCCGGAAGGACTGGTGACCCTGGCGTTCACGATCAGCGGCGCGCGAGTGTATCCCTCGCTCAAGCGGGTCCTGGGTCATGCGCAGGCTTGCGAGCGGCTCACCGTCGGGGGAGAGAGCGTCGAAGGGAGGGAGGTGGTCTGGTGATGGAGTCGGACGGAGTGGAGATCTTCGAGGCGGAGCGTGAACGGCTGATCGGGTTGGCGTACCGCATGCTCGGTTCGCGCGCCGCAGCCGAGGATGTCGTACAGGACGTCTGGCTCCGGTGGCAGGCTGCACCCGTGACCGAGATCGAGAGGCCCCCGGCCTGGCTGACGACCGCCACCACCCGGCGGGCGATCGACCGCTTGCGGCGAGAGAAGGTGGCGCGGGAGCACTATGTGGGCCCTTGGCTACCCGAGCCGCTCGTTTCCGAGGCTCCACCTCCGACCGTCGAGCGCGCATTGGAACTCGCCGATGACCTCTCTCTCGCCTTCCTCCTGGTGCTGGAGCGGTTGGGCGTCGAGGAGCGCGCCGCTTTCCTGCTGCACGACGTGTTCGGAGCCCCGTACCGTGAGATCGCCGAGGCGCTCGAGAAGTCGGAAGCGGCGGTCCGTCAGATCGCGTCGCGGGCTCGGCGCCGGATCCAGGAGACGCGACCTCGCTTCACGGTCTCGCCGCGCGCGCAGCAGCAGATGCTGGAGCGGTTCCGTGAGGCGCTGGCGGCGCAGAGCCTCGAGGAGCTGATCACCCTCTTCACGGAGGACGCCGTGTTGCTCAGTGACGGCGGCGGCAAGGCGTTGGCCGCGCGCAATCCCGTCGTGGGCCCGGACCGCATCGCCCGCTTCTTCCTCGGGCTCAACCGCCCCGGCCGTTTCGCTCCCGTGCAGGTCCTCGAGAAGGAGATCAATGGTGTGCCCGGTTATCTCCTCCTCCAGGAGGGTGTCGTGGTGTCGGCGTTGACCGTGGACCTCCGAGAGGGCCGTATCGAGCAGGTCTTCGTGGTCCGAAACCCGGACAAGCTCGCCGGCATCCTCGGGTCCGCGGCTCCGACGCCGTCTCCGCAGGCCGGGGACCCCGGCCTCAATCCCGGAGCCCTGCCGACCGATTCTCAAGGAGCGGAGGAGTATCCCCCGACACCTCGGTGAGACACGCATGCGGCAGGCCCGCTCAGCGCTAGCGCCCCCCCGCGAGGGACCGGCGGAACAACCGGAAGCGACCCCCTACCAGGTCTTCATGCTGGGGCTCTGCTGCCTGGTGCTGTTCATGTTGGCCGTCGAGCATGCGATCCCGTTGACCTCCGAGGAGCACGCCATCCTCCTGCGTGTGGACCTGTTCGTGTGTGCGTTCTTCCTGCTCGACTTCCTGCTCAGCGTATGGAAGGCGCCCAACCGGCTGCGCTACCTCTACACCTGGGGGTGGCTCGACCTGATCTCGAGCGTGCCCACGCTGGGCGTACTCCAGTGGGGTCGCGCGGCGCGCATGGCCCGCGTCCTTCGGTTGCTGCGGGGAGTGCGCTCTCTGCGCAAGGTCGTGCGCTTCGCCACGCACGCCCGTCGGGCGGAGACCGCGCTGCTCGCATCCATCCTCATCGCGATCCTGGTGCTGACGCTGGCCAGTGTCGGCGTGCTCCACGTGGAGCGCGCGGCCGGCGGCAGCATCCGCACGGCCTCGGACGCCATCTGGTGGAGCATCGTGACGGCAACCTCGGTCGGGTACGGAGACGTCGTGCCGATCACGCATGTCGGCCGCATTCTGGCGATGATGCTCATGGTGGCGGGCATCGGCCTGTTCGGGATCTACACGGCCTTCCTCGCGTCCTGGCTCATCGCGCCCGGGGAGGACGAACAGGAGCGCGAGCTCGAGGCCATTCGTCACGAGCTGCAGGCGCTGAGGCGCGAGCTCGCCGAGCGCGACCGGATTCGCGAGCCGGACCCGCAGCCCACCTCCCTGCAGGGGCCGAGGCGTCGTCGGGAGCTGATCGAGGCGCCCTGACGGTCACGGGCCGGGGCGGCGCCGTGCAAAGGCAGCGACCGGAGCGCGGGCCCTCAGGTGGGTGCCGTCGCGCGGCCCCTTGAACCCCAGGCAGAGTGCAGGCATCGTGCTGCTTCCGTTGTCCTCACCTTCCACGCCCTTGGTCCATGCCGCGCCACGACCCAGGTCCTGCCTTTCGGGCCCTTCACCGTCCGGGAGACCCTTTCGTGCTCGCCAACGCCTGGGACACCGGCACCGCCCGCATGCTGGCGGCCCTGGGCGCACAGGCGATCGGCACGTCGTCCGCCGCGCATGCGTTCACGTTGGGGCGCCCCGACGGCGGGCATCTGACTCGCGACGAGGTGCTGAGCCACGCCGCCGAACTGGTGCGCGCCACGGCGCTGCCGGTCTCGGCCGACCTCGAAGACGGATTCGCCGTGGCACCCGAGGGCGTCGCCGAGACCATTCGCCTGGCGGCTGAGGCCGGTCTGGCGGGGGCGTCCATCGAAGACACGGAGCTCCCGGGTGACACGGCCTATCCCTTCGAGTTGGCGGTGGAGCGCATCCGGGCTGCGGCGAGTGCGGCCCGTGGGTTGGATCGCGATTTCGTGTTGGTGGCCCGCGCCGACGGAGTGCTGACGGGCTCCTACGGCATGGATGAAGGGCTGCGCCGGGTCCGGGCTTTCGATGAGGCCGGGGCGGATTGCCTGTACGTGCCGCTGCCGCCGGATCTGGAGGGAGTGGCTGCGGTGTGTCGAGCCACCACCAAGCCCGTCAACGCGCTGGCGGCCGGTCCCTACACGTCCGTCTCCCGGGCGGCCTTCGCCGCCGCGGGGGTGGCGCGCATCAGCCTCGGATCGGCCCTGGCCCGCGCGACGCAGCGCGTGATCCGGGACGCGGCCCGCGCCATCTTCGAGCAGGGCGACTTCTCGGGGTTGGGCGGCGTTTCCAGCGCCGAGATCGACGCACTGCTGGCGCGGGGGGCCCAGGGAGCCTGAGGCCCCGCGGTCCGCTCCTGGGAAGCACGTCGGAAAGAGGGGGAGTCGGTGGAGATCGGCGTCTACAGCTTCGGTGAGGTCGCGCTGGGCCCGGAGACCGGCGAACCCGGCGATGCCGGACTGCGGTTGCGCCACCTCGTCGAGGAGATCGAAGTCGCCGATCGCGTCGGATTGGACGTCTTCGGCGTCGGGGAACATCATCGCGCCGACTACACGGTTTCTTCTCCGGCCGTGGTGCTCGCGGCGGCCGCGGCCCGCACCCGGCGGATCCGGTTGACGCCAGCGGTATCCGTGCTGAGCTCCGACGACCCGGTTCGGGTGTTCCAGGACTACGCCACCCTGGATCTGCTGTCCGAAGGCCGGGCCGAGATCATGGTGGGGCGGGGGTCCTTCACCGAGTCCTTTCCGCTCTTCGGTCAGGATCTGGCCGACTACGACGAGCTGTTCAGCGAGAAGCTGGATCTGCTCCTGACGCTGCGTGACCACACGAGAGTGCGCTGGAACGGGCAGCATCGCGCGGCCATCGAGGATCGGGCAGTCTATCCGCGACCGCAGCAGAACCCGCTGCCGGTCTGGATCGCGGTAGGGGGCACACCCCGGTCCGTGGTGCGCGCCGGAACGCTGGGGCTGCCCCTGGCGCTCGCCATCATTGGAGGCGCGGCAGAGCGCTTCGTGCCGTTCGTCCAGCTCTATCGCGACGCGGGCCTGCGCGCGGGGCACGATCCCACCACTCTGGCGGTGGCCATCAATTCCCACGGCTTCCTGGCGGACAGCACCGAGGAGGCGCGCTCGTTGGCGTTCCCGCCGTTCGCCGAGACCATGAGCCGGATCGGTCGGGAGCGGGGGTGGCCGCCCATCACGCGCTCGCACTTCGAGGCCGAGTGCACGCTACCCGGTGCGTTGTTCGTGGGAGACCCTGATACGGTGGTGGAGAAGATCCTCTATCAGCACCGACTGTTCGGACACGACCGCTTCCTGATTCAGCTCACGGTCGGACCGATGCCGCACGAGCGGGTCTTGCACGCCATCGAGCTACTCGGCACGCGCGTCGCGCCGCGGGTGCGCCGGGAGTTGGGCCGCGCCTGAGCGACGCCGGTCTCGGGACCGGCGAGGGCGAGCCTCAGCGCCGCGTCGCCACGTTGTTGCTGCGATCGACGTCGGCCAGCATCTGGTCCGGGTCGAGCACCGCGCGTCGGAACGCTCCGGGCAGTGACGCCGTCAGCTCCATGCGCCTACCCTGCCACTGCTCCCGTCCTGCATCGACGACCACGGGAGGCTGCCCCTCCACCTCGAGGACCAGGTGCACAGGAAGGCGGATCTCGCCGCGGTCCTCCACCACGATGCGAGCGCGGCGGCCGCCGTCGATCAACTCGACGGAGGCCACCGCCTGGTCGATGACGCGGGTCGTGTACATCCACGGGTAGAAGAACCAATCCAGGTCCTGTCCGCTAACGTCTTCGAAGGTCCAGAACAGGTCGAGTGCGTGGGGGTGTTTGAACGCCCAGCGACGGGTGTACTCCTTGAGCGCACGATCGAACGTCTCCCCGCCCAGGATGGCCCTGAGCATGCG
This sequence comes from Gemmatimonadota bacterium, assembly GCA_041390105.1. Classification (NCBI taxonomy): domain Bacteria; kingdom Pseudomonadati; phylum Gemmatimonadota; species Gemmatimonadota bacterium. Next base: position 310,662 of record JAWKQO010000004.1, on the reverse strand, counting down.
CAGTCCCGTGGCCGGCTTGCCGTAGCTGGCCAGCCCCCGATTGCCGAACGGTCCGTACTGGTCGGCCGGACGCATGGACTCGGTCTCGGCGTCCTGTCCGGCGAGGCGGAGGTAGCCGTTCATGGTGTTGAGACCCGCGTTCTCGTTCGGGAACAGCATGGGCATGGTGAGGTCCTCGGCGAAGGAGGCGAGACCCTCGTCCATCCACGCATGCGCCTTTTCGTTCGAGCCCACGACGATGGGCCACCACATGTGGCCGAGCTCGTGCGCGATGACACCGTAGAGAGCTTCCGGCGTGCGACCACCCCCGATGATCGTGATCATCGGGTATTCCATGCCGCCGCCGATGACGCCTTCGTTGACGGTCATCTGCGGATACGGATACGGATACCACACAGAGTGGTTCTCGATGGCGTGCTTGGCGTAGCGAGCCGACTCGCTCCAATTGGGCTGCTCCGGCCGGTAGAAGGAGTGGATGAGCGCAGTCCGCTCTCCGCCGCTTCCATCGGGGTAAGCGGCCACCGTGGCATCCCAGACGTAGCCCTTGGACGTGCCCCATGCGAAGTCACGGACGTTCTCCGCGACGAAATGCCAGGTCAGGACGCCAGAGGCACTGGTGGCGGTCATCCGTCCGGCATCCCGGTCCTCTCGGCTGACCACGGCGGTCACACGTTGCGGTTCCAGAGCGGCCAGGCGTTGGTGGGCGGTCTCCGTGAGCACGTCGGCGGAGTTCTGCAAGACGCCGCTGGCACTCACCAGCCATCCCTGGGGAGCCGAGATCCGCACGTCGTAGTTGCCGTAATCCACGTAGAACTCGCCATCTCCCAGGTAGGGGTCTCGCTTCCACCCGTTCAGGTCGTCGAAGACGGCCACCTGCGGGTACCACTGGGCCAGGTAGAAGACGTCCGTGCCCTCGCGTCCCATACGAAACGTCCCCTCTGGCACCTCGAAGCTCCAATCGACCTCCACGGCGAACGACGCTCCCGGCGGCACCGACTCGCTCAAGGGCAGCAGCACGTTGGTGGTGCCGATGGAGGCGCCGTAGGGCATGTGCGTCACCGGAGTGCCTTGCACGACGACACGACCCAGCTGGAAGCCGCCGGTGACTGGAACGCTGCGGTTCCGGGGATTCCCTGGAGCGAAGACATTCTGATTGAGGTTGAGCGCCACCGCTTCCAGCGTGTGGGGCGAGCGGTTGTGCACCGTGATCTGCTCCCGCCCCCACACACGCGCCTCCGTCGGGTCGATTCCCGTCTCGATCACGTAGTCCAGCGAGTTGGTCCAATAGCGGGGGCCGGGGGCGCCGGACCGGTCGCGGGTGCCCGCCGCCAACGCGTCGAGATAGGCGTGCGGTACGGGCAGCGTATCCTGGGGGAGGGCGAGCAGAGTGGCGAGCAGTAGAGCCTTCATGGTCGCGTCCTGGGCTGGTGCGGCGACGGACGGCGTGTCCGGCGCGCGCCCCACTATGTCGGGGAGACCTGGACCCGGCAACGTCCGCTGACGCTTGAAGGCGAACCGCCGCTTCCACTAGACTCGCGAGATGGGACCCCAGGCTCGCAGAGGCGGCATGAGGGGCCCGGGCTCGGAGCCCCGCATCTGAGGAGGGATATGGACCTGCCATCCGCGACCGACAGCGGCAAGGGCGCGGTGGCACAGCGTGTCTGAGGGTGCCGGACCGACGACCGGGGAGCCGAACGCGACCGTTGGCGTGGAGGCGCGCGACCTCTTCACCCACCCCGGACGCTGGTCGCGCCGCGAGCTCCGGCGCCTGCAGGGTCGCGTCGAGACGCACGGCGGGTCGATTCCCCTCGGAGAGCGGGTCAGGTTGGACGGAACCTGGCGCTGGTTTCGTCTGCAGGGGTGCGCCATCGAGGCCAGGGCGGCCTTCCCTCCGGTCGTGCTCATGGACAAGGCGCCAGGGGTTGTGACGTCCCGAGCGCGAGAGGGCAGTGGAGCGCGCGTCTTCGACGCACTCGACCCGGCCCTGCAAGCGCGCGTCGAGCCGGTGGGCCGCCTGGATCGGGACACCACCGGTCTGCTGATCTTCGTGGGAGACGGTGGGCTCATCCAACACCTGGGCCACCCCAAGCGGGCCGTGCCCCGAACCTATGTGGTCACCGTCGTCGGGGAGCCCGACCCGGAGCGTCTAGCCCTGCTGCGCGAGGGTGCGCTCGAGTTGAAGGACGGGCATCGGCCTCCCGTGCTGGCGCTGGAGCGGCTGGGGCCAGAGCAGTGGACGCTCACGCTGACCGAGGGGAAGTACCACGAGGTCAAGCGGATCTTCGCCGCGCTGGGCGGTCGGGTCTCCGCGCTGCGGCGCACCGGGTTCGCCGGGTTCACCCTGGAAGACCTGCAGGGGCTTCCCGTGCGGCGCCTGAGCGAGCGGGAAGTCGCAGACGCCTACGCAGGTTGGGGGCTCCCGTGCCCGGAACGCGAGGCAGAGGTCCGGGAGGTTGTCGGTGCCGCCGCCCAAGGCTGATCCGGTGGCGCTGTGCGCGCGTCGGCTGAATGAGCTGGGCGATGCGCCACTATTGGTGGTGGACGTGCCGGGTGCGGACGAGGCGGAACGGCTGACCGCCGGGCGGGTCGGGCCCCTGCACTGGTTCTGCACCCACTGGCCTACCTTTCGCGCCCTGCAGGAGCGAGGTCATTCCGCGTCGTTCGGCCCCTGGACCGAAGGGCAGGGTGCGGGGGCCGGCCTGGTCTTCCTGTCGAAGGCGCGCGAGCGCACGCGCATGATGCTGACCATGGTTGCGTCTGCCCTTCCGCCCGGTGCGCCCCTTTGGTTGGTCGGAGCGCGCCGTGCCGGCATCGACTCGGCCGCGCCCGACCTCGACGTCGTGGCGGAAGCGCTGCATGGGCAGTCTGGACGTCACGCCCGGCTCTGGATGGCGCGCGTCCGCCCCGGCGTCACCGCGTGCCTCGACGAGTTCGAGGAGGAGTGGGCGCTGCAGCACGGAGGCCAGGCGCTGCGCATCGCCACGTTCCCCGGAGTGTTCAGTCACCGGCGGCTGGACGACGGCACCGCACTGCTGCTCGACACCGTGCGTAGCGTGGACCCGCCCCTCCTCGACGTGGGGTGTGGAGCGGGAGTCATCGGTGCCTGGTACGGGACTCGTCAGGGGATCCCGGTGCACCTGGTGGACGCCGACGCACTCGCGGTCGAGGCGGGCCGCCGCACGCTCACGCTCAACGGGATCGACGGGGATGTAGGGGCCGCGGATGTGCTGCCGGAGAAGGGCGACTTCCGGACGCTCGTTTCCAATCCTCCGTTCCATCACGGGGTCGAGACCGACCATCGCGTGACCGAGACGTTGATCGATGGGGCGGCCCGGCGCCTACCTCCAGGAGGAAGCCTCAATCTCGTCTGCAACCGGTTCCTGCCGGTACCCCGACTCCTGGATGTTGCCTTCGGCGCTCATGAGGTCCTGGCCGACGATGGGCGCTACCGCGTGTACCGCGCGCTGCGCTGAAGCTGCGGGCCGGGCCGCGGGGGGCGGGAAGATCTCCCGTCGCGCCAAGCGTTTGCGAGGCTCAACCTCCTCCGTCCCCGGTCGTGTCGCTGGCGGGACAGGGCTCCCCCGTCAGGTACGATCGCAACGCTTCGATCTGGGCACGGTTCTCCGCTCGAACGCGAGCGGTGGAGGTGTCCGTGGGCGCGAGCGTATCCGCAGACGCTGGCCAGTGGGCCTCGATGCGACGGCGTTCCTGCGCCGTCAGATGCCAGGAGAGGGGCAGTCCTTCGGTCAGCGCGAATACGAAACGACAGAGCTCCACCCCGTACGCGTCCTGCCACAGACGCGCAACCAGACCCGCATCGGATTCCCGCCGCGCCAACTGCGAGGTGGTGCGAACGTTGTACAAGGTACGGATGGGTCCGATCAGGGCGTTGACCAGATCACCGCGGTCTGCGGTGGCCTGTTCGACGGCCACCCGCGCCCCGCTGGCTTGCGCCTCCACGAGGGCCACCCGGGTGACGCCGCGCGCGGTGTCGGTGGCCAGCCAGCGACCGGCCACCTCCAGGGCGCTGAGCACGCCGGAGTTGTCGAAGTAGCCTCCGTCGGCGCTGTGGAGGCGGGGGATCAGCGTGTCCGCCCCCAAGGCTGGGCGGCTTTGTGGCGATACCCAAGGGAACGTGGCCGAGAGCCGGGCCGCGGTCACCACTCGCAGATCACGGCCCGGGAGATATTGGAACAGATCGCGGCGGGTACCCCGCAGGTCGGGCGAGACACGCACGGGCGCCAGCAGTAGACGGCTACCGGTTTCCTGGAGCGTCACGTTGTAGATCATCACCGGGCGCCATCCCGCGCGCACCCCCTCGGTCCATTCCCCCAGGGTGCGCTCACCCGACTGGAGATGCTCAGCCCAGCGGCGCTCGAGCGCCCATCCCCGATCGCGAGGGTTCAGGCCGCTTCCCACCGCCAATCGCAGGAAGTCGAGATAGACGAGGCCCCAGGTGGTGGCGGCCAGGCTCGAGGTGGCCGCGGCGTCGCGAACGCCCGCCAGGCGCACCGAGTCGATCGCACCCGGCTCGAAGGCATCGACGTAGTACGTGGCTCCGACCGCACCACCTGAGACGCCGCTGACCAGCCCCACCCGGTCACTGAAGCCCGGAATCTCCGACTCAAGACCCTGCGCCACCTGTGCCGTCCAGAGCGAGGCCTTGATCCCGCCTCCGTGGGCGGCGAACAGGACCATGGAGCCCGACGCATGTTGCCGGGCATGCAGCGCCTCGGTGGCGTCGACGTCGGGGAGCGGCTGCTCCAGCACGCGATATTCGTAGTGCGACGGAATCAATCCTTGCCAGATAAGGACGCCGGCAGCGGCCAGGGGTACGCCAGGAATGCGCGTCTTGTCGAACTGGAAGGCCAGGAAGCCCAGGATCCACACGACCACCAGGAACCACGCCAGCACATAGACGAGGGCGGGGACCCAGTCGGTACCGATCCCGAGGCTGGTGAGTCCGATTCCCACGTACGTGGCCCCGGCGGTGGCGCCGAAGAGAAACGCGCGCTCGTGAAGGGAGCGATAGGTCTCCGCGTGCGCGGCTGGTGCGTCCCGGTACGCGGCTGCCACGACGTGGATGAGGCGCCCCAGCAGGGGTAGACGCTCCAGGTGCGCGCCCAGCCAACGAAGCATGCGGGCGGGGCGGTCGGATCGGCGCAGCGAGAGCTGCCGGATGAGTGCCGCGAGGAGGACTCCGCCGAGCCCCGCCACCGTGAGCGCCCCGACTCCAGCGTCGCTCTCCCGGATCAACTGTACGAACAACGGAAGCACCAAGAGCAGCGAAGCCAGGAGCCACCCCCAGCGCTCCGGGCTCCAGCGCGCATCGGCGAACTCGCGCTCGCCTTGCTCGCGAGCAGACGGACGGGGAGCGTGCTCATTCGCATCCTCGCTGCCCACGCGACGGAAGGGCAGCCCCGCCCGGAACGGGGTCGAGCGCCAGGTGAGGCGCGCCGTGTAGACGATGGACCAGGCGCAGAGCGTTCCCACCATGGTGGCCACCACCATGCCGATCGGCTCGACCACGAACAGGTTGGCGAGCATCTCCGGGGCCGCCCGGGGAGCCACCAAGGGGAAGGCGGCCAGCGCCAGCGCCTCCAGGATCTGGAAGCGGATGAAGAACAAGTACTGCGTCACGTAGAAACGCCGTTGGCCACGAAACGCCAAACCGGCACCCACGAGGGGAAGCAAGAGCAGCGTCCACTTCAGCATGGCTGACCTCCGCGGGGGGCGCGGTCATCCGGTCGCTGGCACCGACGCGACTGCGCCGGTCGGGGGGTCGGCGGGGCGAACGCCGACCCCCCTGACATACTCAACTGATCACGCGCCGGCGCGCGCCCTCCACGACCACGGGATCCATCCCCAGGGAGCGGATCAGCTCGTTGAAGGCCGCCAGATCTTGCTCGAAGATGGACTGGAGTCGCGCGAGCAGCCCGTCCACCTCGGTGCGCAGCTCGTCGCGTCGCTCCACGGCCTGATCGGTGGGGCGGGCATCCACCGCGCCGAAGGCTCCGGACACGGTGTTGTACAGGTAGGCCAGTTGCGCGGTGAGCTTCCCTGGGTAGTCCAGTGGATCGTAGAAGGACCGGGACCGCGTCTGCTGCATGTCACTCTCGACCACCCCCAGCTTTGCGTTCAGGCTGTCCGCCACGTCCTGGACACGCTGGCGGTCGGCCTCGGCCAGACCCGCCTCGGTGGTGAGCGCGTTCAAGGCCGTGACCTGTTCGCGCACGGAACGGAGGTCGTCCATGCGGTCCGCCATGCGCTCGATCATGGCGCCCACGTCCCGCAGGAACTCGTGTTGGGCGACGAAGTCGGCCTGCGCGACCGCGCCCCGCGGATCCGGCAACACCGTCAGCGTTTGCCGTTGGATCTGGTCACCCATCGCCAGCGTCACCGTGTATTGACCGGGGGGGGCATAGGGCTGGGCGATGCTCCCGAACAGCACCGTGCCCTCCGGCAGCCGCGGCTGTGGATACTGCAGGTTCCAGGCGATTCGGTGCAGTCCGCGGGTCTTGGGGAGGAGGTCCCCGCCACCCGAGAACCCGAAGAGCTCGGCCAGGGCTGCGAACGCGCCCAGGTCGGGGCCCTGCGATTGCTCGCTGGAGAAGGTCTTCGCCGTATCGCCGCTGGCATCGGTGATCGTGATCGTGATGGGTCCCTCCACGTCCCCGGCCAGCGAGTAGTGGATGAAGGCGCCGTCCGGTGGATTCTGGGCCCTCCGGCCCGTGGGTCCGGCACCGGGTGCGCCGCCGCCGAAGAAGGCGCGGACCGCGGGGCGGACTGGGTACAGGTGTGCCGACTCGGCCGTCACAGACGCGCTCAGACTGTGCAGCGGCGTGAGGTCGTCCATCACCCAGAACGAGCGACCCTGCGTGGACAGCACCATGTCCTGCTCGTGGATCTGGATGTCCGTGACCGGAGTGACGGGCAGGTTCCGCTGGAACGACTGCCAGCGGGCGCCGTCGTCGAACGAAACATAGAGCCCGAACTCGGTGCCTGCGTAGAGCAGTCCGCGGCGGTCCGGATCCTCGCGTACCACCCGCGTGAAGTGATCGGCGGGGATGCCGTTGGTGCCGTCGGTCAGCAACCGCCAGCTCTGCCCGTAGTCGTTCGTCTGGTACAGGAAGGGACGGTTGTCGGAGTCGATCCGGTAGCGGTAGGCGGCCACGTGCACGCGTCCGGGCGCGTGCGCCGAGATGTCGATGGCGTTGATCGTGGCGTTGGCGGGCAGGCCCGGTGGCGTGACGTCCGCCCAGGTAGCGCCGTTGTCCCGCGTGACGTGGACTCGCCCGTCGTCGCTGCCCGCCCAGAGCACACCACGCTCGCTGGGGCTCTCCTCCAGGGCGAAGATGGTGCCGAACACTTCCACGCCCGTGCCGTCCGATGTGATCGGACCGCCGGCGAAGCCCTGGTGCTCGGGATTGTCGGTGGTCAGGTCGGGACTGATGACCTCCCAGGATTGCCCGCCGTTGGTGCTGCGATGGACATGTTGTGAGGCGTGATAGAGCACGTTGGGGTCGTTGGGCGAGATCCGGATCGGTGCATTCCACTGGAAGCGGTACCTGAGGGTCTCGATCTCCTGTGCCATCTGCAGCTGCGGGTAGGCGAGGATCTCACGCTGTTGACCCGTCTTCCGGTCGAAGCGCGTGATGCTCCCTCCGAAGCAACCGGCGTAGACGATGTCGGGGTCGCGTGGATCCACAGCCACGTGACCGCTCTCGCAGCCACCGACCTGATACTCCTGCTCGAAGTCGCTGATTATCACAGGCGACACCCGGCTGGGAACCGACACGGTGCTGTTGTCCTGCTGCGCACCATAGATCCGGTAGGGGAACTGATCGTCAACCGCGACGCGGTAGAGCTCGGCCGTCGGCTGATTGCGCTGTGTGCTCCAGGTACGCCCACCGTTCAGTGTGACGGTGGCGCCGCCGTCGTCCCCTTCGATCATGATGTTGGTGTTGTGGGGGTTGATCCAGAGCGCGTGGCTGTCCCCGTGCGGCACGCTGGGCGTCGGCACGAAGGTGCGCCCGCCATCGACCGACTTGTACAACAACACGTTGTTGATCCAGACCGTGTTCTCGTCCTGCGGGTCGGCCGTGATGCGCATGTAGTACCAGGGCCGATGGTAGAGCTGTTTCTCGGCCGTCAGGCGTCGCCAGGAGTCGCCGCCGTCGTCGGAGCGATACACGCCGCCCTGCTCGTCGCCCGCCTCGACGACCGCCCACACACGGTTGGGGTTGGATGGAGAGACCGTGACGCCTGCCTTGCCGAACAAGCCGCTGGGAAGGCCGCGCGACAATCTCTCCCAGGTTTCCCCGCCGTCCTTGCTGCGGTAGAGCCCCCCTTCGCTCGACCCGGAGATCATGGTCCAGGGGGTGCGCAGCGCGCGCCAGGCGGTGGCGAACAGGATGCGCGGGTTGGCAGGGCTGACCGCCAGGTCGACGAAACCCGTCGAGTCGTTGACGAACAGCACCTTGTCCCAGGTGGACCCGCCATCGTGCGAGCGGTAGACGCCGCGTTCCTCGTTGTTGCCGAAGACGCTTCCCAACGCAGCGACCCAAAGGCGGTCGGGGTCGCTGGGGTGGACCTGGATGCGTCCGATCTGGCCGGCGGCTCGCAGCCCGATGTGCGTCCAGGTCTTGCCCGCGTCGGTGGAGCGGTACAGTCCCCGTCCCGGGGAGACGTTCCCTCGGGGCTCCGCGGAGCCCGTGCCAACGTAGATCACGTTCGCATCGGACGGGGCCACCGCGATGGCGCCGACGCCGCCCACGTCGAACTGGGCATCGGAGATGTTGCGCCAGCTCTCACCGGCGTCATCTGTCTTCCAGACGCCCCCTCCGGTGTTGCCCATGTAGAAGGTGAACGGCTCGTCCGCGACGCCGGCTACGGCAGTGACCCGACCACCCCGGGCGGGTCCCACGTTTCGATAGGTCAAGGCACCGAGAAAGACCGGATCGACCGCGGGAGAAGGTGCGGCTCGTGTCTGCCCCCGTTGTGCGAGGGCGGAGCCTGGGACCACGAGGCCTGCGGCGAGAACGAGGAAGGGAAGCGAACTGCGGCGGGGCAAGGCGAGCGGAAGCCGGGGCGAACGGGACATGGACGTCCTTCCAGAAGGGCTGCGAGCGCGGCGGTCAGTCGCTGAGCAGAGTAGGGACTCCCGCCGTGCGGGGCCAGCGCGGCAGGACCGCAGGCGGGGACCCTGTTGTGCCGGCCGGCTACAGCCGTTCGGAGAGCGCGAGCACCTGGGCCATGCTGCCCGTCGAAGCGAAGGCGATCCTGCCCGCTCGGTCGATCAAGAACAGCAGGGTGGGATGCACGATGTCTCCGCTGGTGAGATCGCGCTCGCGGGGGACACCCAACGCGTCGAGAAAGGCGTTGACGTCCGCCGGATCCCCGGAGAGAGCGCGCGCACCCTCGGGAAGCATCCACTGCGCGTGAAGCTGCGGCAGCCGCGAGGGCGTGTCGCGCCAGGGATCCAGGCTGACTACCCACAGTGTGGGCGCCTGCTCGCCTTGCCGCTCCTTCAGGACGCGCACCGCCTCGCCCGCTTGGTGGACGACGGCTGGGCACACGGATTCACAATGGCCGAAGGCGAAGGTCAGCAGCATCGGTCGGCCGGCCAGAGTCCGCGCGTCGACGGATTCGCCCGCCTGATCGACGAGCCGGAACTCGGGAAGGGGGCGGTTCAGTCGGGGGTAGGTCGCCGGAGGAAGGTCGCCGGCGATCTCGACGGCGACCACGGCGGACGCCTGCCGCACCCGCAGGGCTGCGCTTGTCATGCCGGCCAGCAGAAGCAGCGCCAGCAGTGCCAGCGCACCGCGTCCCATCCGCTGGCTCCCGAGCGCGCGCAAGCCCAGGCGGACGGAGTCTCCCCAGATCACCATCAGCGCGGCGAGCATGCCGATGGGCTGGCCGATCAACAGGAGCCAGCCCGACGCCGACGGCAGTCCGCTCGGCGCTGCGTTGAAGCACACGGCGCGCGCGCGCACCAACCAATCGGCCGGTGTGGGTCCGGTGGGCCAAAGCGCCAGCGCCCACCACGCCACCGTGATGACCGACCACAGGGCGAGTCCGAGGACGCCGAGGCGCCCCCGGACCCGATCGGCCTCGGTCATCCGACCTTCCAGACGAAGGACAGCAGCTTCCAGTTCACGAAGTAGTACGTGACGAAGGCGAGCAGGAAGACGAGCACCAGGATCATGGTGCCGGGTGCCACACCCAACCAGCCACGTGGCTGGAGGTTGGCGGCATCCGCTTCGACCAGGGGACGGGGAGGACGGACCAGTCCCGGCGGCAACCCCCTGCGTCCGCTCCCGAGGCCTGCCTCGTCCGGCGCCAGCTTCCGGCCGAAAAACACCGACCACACGGTGATCACGATGTACATCGCGCCACCGACGATGGCGATGATGCCGCCCAATGCCATGACCCCGAGTACCAGGTCCACCGCGGGCGAGAACTCGGGCCGGAACGGAGCGCCCAGGAACGTGATGTCCGCGTGGCGGCGGGGGACGCCGAACGTTCCCGCGAAGGTCATGGCCATCGAGAAGATCAGCATCCCCAGAGCGAAGAAGTAGGGCTGCAGACGGGCCATGCCGAAGAACGCCACCTCCCGGCGGAAGATCAGGGGAATCACGTAGTAGGTGACGCCCATGAAGG